>CAZZDO010000675.1:0-2381 GCA_964653205.1 uncultured Armatimonadia bacterium
CCCTGCTTGACCTCCACGATCTTCCCGCCGTTCATCGCGCTCTCGTAGATCGCCTCGCCAATCTGCAGGGATTTCACGCTGTCCATCAGGTCGCCCGAGATGCCCTGGTCCACCTCGCCCAGGCAGCGCAGCGCGAAGTGCTGCACCTCGCCCACGTAGCCGTTGGCCGCGTGGGAGCTGCGGACGCTCATGCCTCGGGAGTCGTAGTCGTACGAATACCAGCCGGAGTTCGTCGGCGTCTCGTCCCATTCGTCGCCGCGGCGCCAGTTGACGTGCGACACGCGATGGACGGTCACGACGTTGTCCATGCTGATGAGTTCGAGCTTCTCCTCCAGGTCGCGGAAGCTCCCGGTTTCCATGTTGCTGAGGTTGAGCGAGCCGATGACGCCGCTCTGGAAGGTGACATTGGTCAGGTAGGCGCAGCGGGTGGACTCGTGCGGGTCCGCCGGGTTCTGTGGCGGTTCGCGGAAGAGGCTCTGCACGGTTGCCACATCCCCGCCGAAGTAGCGGATCAAGTCCATCAGGTGGCAGCACTGGCCGATGAGGAACGCCCGCTGGGCCGAGTCAAGGCCCCAGATGCGCGGGTACGCGCCCTGGCCCCACTTGCAGTTGAGCATGTTGAGCGGGCCGAACTCCGGCTTGCGCAGGATGTTCTGGGCCATCATGTAGGCTGGGGCGAAGCGTTTCATGAAGCCGACCTGCCCCCACGTGCCGTGGTCTTCGGCGATCTTCACCATCTCCAGCGCCTCTTTCGAGGTGTTGGCCGAGGGCTTCTCGACGTAGACAGGGATCCCGCGCTTCATGATCTGCGGGGCGACCTCGTGCTGCGTCGGCGCCGGGCCGATGGCGAACACGCCATCCACCTCGATCTCATCGAGCATCTTGTGCATGTCCGTGTAGACCGGGCAGGCGTTGAAGTAGCGCGAGGCGGCGCGGGCCTTCTCCTCGACGAGGTCGCACACGGCCACGATCTCGATGCGCGGGGACATCGGCAGGCACGGGAAGATCGAGGCGTTGGTGAAGCCTCCGCAACCGACGAAGGCCAGACGGGCTTGGCGGGGTTCGGACAAGACGATCAGCTCCTTGGGACTCGGGATTCGGGATACGGGAAACGGCTAGGCATCTGATGGCCCGGGCGCCCAGCCGGTCTCCTGGGCCCAGCGGTCCGCCTTCTGCATGATCTCCCACAGGTACGGCGTCTTGGCGGCGGTGTAGCCCCCGCGGTCGTCGCGGTACTGCTCGGCCAGGTCGCGCTTGATCGTGCCGTACCAGGCGGCATCCTCATCGTGGGCCCGCAAGTAGTCGCGGAAGAGCAGCGCGAACTGCTCAGACCAACCGCCCGCGAGACGGACGTGGAGGTGCATGCGGCGGTCGCCGGGCGGCTCGCGGAAGTAGCGCTTGGACAGGTCCGGGTTGTCCGCCCGGTGCACGAAGCCGAGGGTCTCGAGCGGTGCCTTGAAGGCTGCGAGCGGCTCGAAGCTGGCGACGGAGATCTGCACGTCAGTGACCGGCTTGGAGGCCATGCCCGGGATGGACGTGGCGCCGATGTGGTCAATCCGCATGGCGACGGGGCCGAGCGCCGCGCGTAGCCTGGCCCCCAGCTCTGCGAACAGCCGCGGCCAGTCGGGGTCGTAGTCGGCGATGAGGATGGGGTCGGACATTAGTTCACATCTCCCAGATACCGCTGCTCCGGCTCCGGCAGCGTCGGCAGCCACTCGCGCAGGACCGACGGATAGATGCGGTGTTGCGGCAGGTCGGCCAGCGCCACCCATGCCACGCCCGTCTGCGCCCAGTCGCCCTGGTCGTCGGCCAGCTCGCCGATGTGCGGCTCACAGCCGGGGGCGAGGTCGCAGCGGAACATGACCTCGACCTGGTGCACGTCCGCGTCGCACTCGGCGAACTCGTGGTGGGCGCCGATGTACTCGCGGATGCCGAGCAGATCATGCACGACGACCTCGCAGCCGATCTCCTCGCGGCACTCGCGCTGCAGGGCTTCGACCATCGTCTCGCCGAACCCCTGACCGCCGCCGGGCAGCAGCAGGAACTCGCCGAGGTGGTCCCAGTTCACGGTGCACAGCACGTGGCCGTCGCGGAGGATGACGGCCTTGATCGAGTTGCGGAAGCGTTGTCCGTCCATGGTCAGGCCCTGCCCGGAAGGTGAAGGTACGCATGGGGGCTTCGCCGCGCCACGCGTCACACCTGCCTGACTATCGAGCGGTCGGAAGGAAGTCGAAAAATCAGCGCCTGACCAGCAGGAAAGGCGTAAGGCGATGGCGAAAACGAGACACTGAGTGCTGTTGGACGCTATACCCCATCGCAGGAGCGTGAGACATGAAACGTGGCTTCACACTGATTGAACTGTTGGTCGTGATCGCGATCAT
>CAZZDO010000676.1:0-2375 GCA_964653205.1 uncultured Armatimonadia bacterium
GGGTGTCGGGGGAGGCGTTGGCTATGGGCTTTGATGCCCTGTCGGCGGGTCAGGGATGGGCCGCGCGGCGGCTTGATGGGGCCGGAGAGCGGAGCGCAGGCGGTCGGCAAGGGCTGGCGGAGGCCAAATCGACGGGCGCTGGCGGCCCGTTTTTGCAGGTACAGGCAAAGGCCGGCGGGGTCCGCGTGAGCGGACGGACAAGCGCCGCGATGGGGGCGGGCAAGGTTGCGCTTCATGGCGGACCGGTGGCGGGGGCCAAACGACCGACGCGGACCAGAGAGGGGGCCGCACAGTACGGACAGCGGCGAATGTCCACGCCGGTCAGGCGCAGGATGCGTTCGGTGGGGGTTTCCTCGGGCAGGGGTGCCGGCGGGGGCGCCGAGAGCGCGGTGCGGATGGCCGCGAGCGTGGCCTGCTTGTGGGCGGGCGCCAGCCAGCCGTAATAGCGGATCTTCACGAAGTGTCCGGGCAGGATGTGGTAGAGGAAGCGACGGATGAACTCCGGGGCGGGCAGGTCCTTGACCTTGCAGCGGTTGCCGTCGGCGCGGTCCCGGTAGCGGAAGCGCACGCGGCCGTCTTCGAGGGCGAGGATCCGGTGGTCGCCGATGGCGACGCGGTGGACGTAGCGGCCGAGGTAGTCGAGGGCTTGCTCCGGTCCCGCGGCTGTGGGCCGCAGTTCGGCGACCCAGCGCTGCGAGGCCAGCCCGGCGATGAAGGTGTTCCATGCGGTCGGCTCGGCCAGTTCGGCCGCACCGCCCGCAAACCACAGCTTGCCGGCTGCGCGCAAGGCGGCCAAGCGTTTGAGGTAGCGGTTCCGAAAGGCGTCGCACAGCGGCTGCTTGCCGAAGAGAAAGCCTCGCCGGCAGGACACCCACCGGCCGGTGTCCGGCTGCCCGGCTTCGCCCGGAGGCTTCGCCGCGGCACGCCAGACGCCGCCGGGGATGATGCAGTGCAAATGGAAGTGTTCCTGAAGCAACTGCGTCCAGGTATGCAGCACGGCCAAGAACCCCAGTTGGCCCTCCAGCCGCCACTGCGGGTCGGAGGCGAAGCGCTGCAAGACCCAGTTGACCGCGGCGAACAGTTCGCCCAGCAGCAGGGTGCGGTTGGCGTCGATCAGCGGGTTGAGGCCATGCGGAAGGGTGAACACCGTGTGGAAGTACGCCACCGGCAGCAGTTCCGCGCGGCGGCCGACGAGCCATTCCTCCTTGGCGAACGTCTGGCAGGTGGGACAGTGCCGGTCGAGGCACGAGTTGTAGACCGGCACTTCGCCTCCGCAGCGCTCGCAGCGGTGCAGATGGCCGCCCAGCGCGGCCGTGCGGCAGGTCAGGATGTGCCGCACGGCTTGGCGCTGGTGCGGGGCAATCGGGTGGGTGCGGTCGTACTCGGGCCAATGTTCGCGGAATACGTCCGCCACCCGCAGGCGGCGGTCCCCCATCTCAGGCGGCCGGGTTGAGCATGTCCAAGGGGCTCTTGGCGCCCGCCCGATGCTCCGCCCTCACGTGCATGTAGCGGCCCGTGGTGGCCAGCGCCCCATGTCCCATCCAGCGCTTGATCGTGTAAAGGTCCACCCCGGCTTCCATCGCGTGCGTGGCAAAACAATGCCGCAACACGTGGATGCCGCCCACCCGACGCACACCGCTGCGCTTGAGCGCGGCGTAGTACACGGCCTGCGCGGTGGCGGTGCTGATCGGCCGGACGCCGTCCTGCCCCGTGAAGAAGAACTCCGCCGGGCGGTCCCGACGCCAGAGATCTTCCAGCAGCTTCAACGCCCGGGCCGAAAGGACGCTGTACCGGTCCTTGCGACCCTTGCCCTGCTCCACGCGCAGCATCATCCGTCCTCGATCCACGTCGGCAAGCCTCACGCGCACCACCTCGCTGACGCGCAGTCCTGAACCATAGGTCATCGCCAGCAGGGCCCGGTGCTTCACCGAGCGCGGCGCCCCGATCAGCCGTTCGACCTCCGCCGGGCTCAACACCCCGGGCCGCGTGCCGCTGCGTCCCCGCCGGGGAATCGAAAACTCGCGCGCCGGCCGCTTCAGCACCTGCTCGTACAAAAACCGGTAAGCGCTGAAGTACACGTTCACCGTCGACCACGCCAGCTTGCGTACCCGGATGATCTCGTCGAGAAAGTGCTGCACCTGTTCGCAACTGAGCCTCTCCAAGGGACGCCGGTGGAACGCCCACAGTTGTTCCATGGCATGGATGTAGCCTTCCACCGTCTTCGGGGCCAATCCCCGCAACCGCATCTGCAACAACACCGCTTCACGCAACGCAGACATGACTGACTCCCCCCGTCCGGCCGTCCCGGCCTCATGCCGAACGCCGTTGGAGCCAGTCTATCCCCCCAAAAACGAAAAACCGCCTCGCAGTCCTCT
>CAZZDO010000677.1:0-2371 GCA_964653205.1 uncultured Armatimonadia bacterium
CTCCAGGTTCGCCGGCGCCTACTGCCATCAGCGCTGCTCCTCGCGCCCCGGGAGGGAGTCTTGACAGGGGGGGTGATTCGTGCTATATGTAGAAAACATAAAGGTAACTACGATGCGACGCGGTCACTGCCGTAGACATGCTGAACAACCCGGCCCCTGCTCCTGTGGGCTCGGGCGCATGTCGCGTCTCGTCGAGCCGGTCATCCTGAGCCTGCTGAACCGCGGCGAGGCTCAGTACGGCTACGAGATCATGGAGCAAGCCAACCGCGAAGCGCTGACCGACTCGGAGATTGACGCCGCGGTGGTGTACCGCACCCTGCGTACGCTCGAACAATCCGGCTGTGTCACCTCGGAGTGGCAGCCAGGCGCCGGCGGGCCGCACCGCCGCATGTACGAGATCACCGCCGTCGGCCGCGAACACCTGGAGGACTGGATCACCGTCCTGGATCGCCACAGCCTGCGGCTGCAGGAATTCGTGCGGCAGATGAAGACGGACTGAAGCTATTGGGGCAGGCTGTACGCCTGCCCCTTCTCTGGCCCGCCTATATGTAGAACACATACACAAGAGGTTGAGAATTATGAAAGTTGCCGTGGCCTGTGATGACACGATGGTATCACCGCATTTCGGTCGTTGCGACCGCTACCTGATCGCCGAGGTCGAGGACGCGGACATCCGCCTGCTGCAGTGGCTGGATAACCCCGGGCATGAGCCTGGCGCCTTGCCCGAGTTGATGCGGCAACTGGGCGTCGCAGTCGTCGTGGCCGGCGGCGCGGGGCCCCGGGCCCAGCAACTTCTCGCCGGCCACGGCATTGACCTGGTCGTGGGCGTGTCGGGCGATGCCCTCGAGGCGCTCCAGGCCCTTGCCCAGGGCGCGCTGCAGAGCGGCGAGAGCGCCTGCGACCACGGCTAGCGAAGTGTGAACCGATGACACCCACGGTGCAGATCACGATTCTGAAGGACAACCTGGTCACGCGGCCCGGCGTCACGCCGGGGCACGGCCTGTCCATGCTCGTCGAGGCCGGCGGCCTGCGCGTGCTCTTCGACACCGGACCGGATGACAGCCTCGTGGCCAACGCCGCGGCCCTGGATGTGAGCCTCTACCCGCTGGACGCCATCGTCATCAGCCACGGCCACTGGGACCACACCGGCGGCCTGGCGGCGGCGCTGCACGTCGCCGGCCCGACGAAGGTCATCGCCCACCCGGGGGTGTTCGACCGGACTTTCTCGGGCCCCGCGCCCGGTGAGCTGCGCTACATCGGCATGCCGCTGACGCAGGAGGAGTTCGAGCAACTGGGCGCCCGTTTCGAGTTCAGCGAGCTGCCGGTGGCCCTTGGCGATGGCCTGCTGACGACCGGTCGCGTGCCACCCTTGCACCTGGAGGGCCAGCAGCGCGCCGGGCTGTGGCGCAACAAGGCGGGGGCCCCGCATCCCGACGACTTCCGCGACGACACGTCGCTGGTGGTGCGGCTGGCGGAATGCACCGCGATCCTGACCGGCTGCGCCCATGCCGGGCTGACCAATATCCTGTGCAAGAGCCAGACCATCGTACCCGACCGGCCGCCCCGGGTGCTCATCGGCGGCCTGCACCTGGGCTGGGCCGGCGATGAAGAGGTGACGCGGACAGCGCGCGAGGTGGCCGAACTGGGTGTGGCCATCCTGATGCCGTGTCACTGCACCGGCGAGCGCGCCGTGCACGTGTTGCTGGAGCATTTCCCCGGCAAGGTGACGCCCATCGGGACCGGCACCGTCATCCGGGTTCACGACCATGGAGATACCGAGGTCATGTTCCCTTTGGGGTAGGCCTCGACTCAGGCAAGGCTCATAGAGAGGAGCAGACGTCATGCGCAGACGCAACATGTACACTGCCACCGGCCTGCCGGGCTGGATGCGGTTTGGGTACAGCCCCGGATGGGTCGGCCGCAGCCCCAACGGGCTGGGCCCCTGCGCCCAGTTCCTGACCACCGGCCAGTGGCCGGCGCCGATGGCCGGCGCGATTCCCACGCCGCCGGTCGGCATGCCCGGCCAGCCCGCCCGCGAGCAGCGGTTGGCGTTCCTGCAAGCTCAGGCGACCATGCTTGAGCAGCAACTGCAGGCCATCCGCGACCAACTGCAGGAACTCGAAGAGAGCTAGGCCGAGGCCACTACGAAAGGACCTGATTCGCATGAAAGTCGCTGTTGCCGCTGCCGGGCGCGATCTGGACGCTCAAACCGATCCCCGGTTCGGACGCTGCCAGTACTTCGTGATCGTCGAGACGGATGACATGAGCCTTGAGGCGCTGGACAACACCGCCGCCATGCAGGGCTCGGGCGCGGGTATTGCCGCCGCGCAGTTGGTCGCCAACGCCGGGGCCGAGGCCGTCATCGCCTCCA
>CAZZDO010000678.1:0-2371 GCA_964653205.1 uncultured Armatimonadia bacterium
CCGCCCCGCCCGTTCTTGTCCAGCCCCCCGACCAGGTGGTGGA
Source organism: uncultured Armatimonadia bacterium (assembly GCA_964653205.1). Classification (GTDB taxonomy): domain Bacteria; phylum Armatimonadota; class Zipacnadia; order Zipacnadales; family UBA11051; genus JAJFUB01. The sequence goes on from CAZZDO010000678.1 coordinate 44, forward strand.
TGAACACGAACTTGAAGGGAGCGCTGCTGCCCTCGAGCGTGCGCTGGAGCCAGCGGTACTGCGCCTCCCCGAGCGTCCGGTTCCAGTTCTCCTCCGCCGTCCGGATGCGCGCGGTCGTGTATGTGAACGGGTCGAGGACGATGAACAGCGCGTCGCCCCACGTCCAGGCGTAGTAGTTCCCCACGCCGTCGGGGCTCGTGGGATTGGGCAGCGTGTTCTGCCGCAGGGCACGCGCCTCCGGGTCCTCGTGACCAATCTCGCCGTCATGGTTGCCCGTCACGAAGAACAGCGGCGCGCACGGACACAGCAGCCCGAAATAGTGGCGCTGCGCCAGGTACATCGGCCGGATCGCCTGGCCCAGCGGCCGCACCTTGTCGCACATGAATGTGTCGCCGAGGTCCACGTGGAAGTCCGGGCGGTCAGCCCGCGCGTTGCGCAGCGTGTTGGCATACAACTCGGGGGTACAGTGCTCATCGAGATGTGAGTCGGCGGTGATCGTGAACGCAAGAGCGCTTCCCGGCAGGCGCTGCGTATGGAAGCGATGCTCCTCGCCCGCCGCGAACTCCCCATCGCCGCCCCGGTGTCGCAGACGGTAGACGTACTCCGTGTCCGGCGCGAGCGGCTGCAACAGCACCTCCACCGGCTGCCCGGCGGGGAGCGCGACTGCCGCCGTCCGACTCACGTACTGCTCGGGCTGCACGCCCCACTCGACGTAGCCTTCGGCGTCGGCGTAGGACAGCACGCTAGCCGTAACGGACGTGCCCGTCGGCCGCCCGAGGATGATGTCGAACGGGTGCGCCGGCACTTCGGCATGAAAGCAGGGCGGCAGGTTCTGGGCCGGGCCGCGCTGGCCACGCTGCCCCGGCGCTGCCTGCACCAGCAGCACCAGCGCAACCGCGCCGGCGGCGGCCACGAGCCTACTGACGGGCGGGAACTTCATAGCTGTATCCGATCTCACCGTTCTTGCGTTCGGCGCTCTCGTCTTTGGGCAGGAACGAGCGGACGTACTCGACCTTCACCTTGTCGGGCGCCACCGTCACCCGCACCCGTCCCGAGCCCGGCAGGGCATCGCCGGACCGGTAGGCGTCGCGGTTGTAGAGCGCATAGTGCGGGTCGGCGGGGAGAGGCAGCGTCTGGTAAATGACGCCCTCCAGTTCCTGCTTGACGAAGATGTGGTCATGGCCCTGGAAGAAGATCGTCACATGGTTCCGGGACATCAACTGCTGGATGGAGGCCTCCCAGCCAGGCCGCTTCTGGGCGAACTCCCAGTCGCCCCGGCGGCTCTGGCCGCCCCATTCGCACAGCCCCGCCATCTCCACCCCGCCGCGTCCCGTGCCGAGCAAATGGTGGGTGAAGACGAACTTGTACCTCGCGTGGCTACTCGCGAGCGTCTGCCGGAACCACTGGTATTGCTCCTGTCCCAGCGTCACCTTCCACAGGTCCCGCGTGCCCTTCTCGCGGCTACCGCGGACGTTGTCCACGGGCTCGGCGGAATGCCAGTACGGGTCAATGACGACGAACAGGGCGTCGCCCCACGTCCACGCGTAGTAGTCGCGCAGCAGCCCGATGTGTTCCACGGGCCTCGCGTCGCCGGTGTAGAAACCGTCGGGCGCGGGCAGGGGGAAGTACCGGTTGCGGCAGTTCCCGGCCCATACCGCGACGTTGCTCGGTGTGCTGTCAAGGTTGCACAGCGCCGCCTGCTCGTGGTTGCCGTTGACGAGGAAGAGCGGCACGCCGACGAGACTGAGGAACAGGCGCTGCGTGCGGTAGATCTGGTCCACCGCTTCCGCCGTGTCGGTCGGGAGGGTGTCCACGCTGAAGTCATCGCCGATGGTCAGGTAGAAGTCCGGGTGGTCGCTCGCGGCGGCGCGGAGCGTCTGCGCATAGAGCGAAGCGTCGAACATCTGCGGGCGCTCCGGGTGGGAGTCGCCCTGGATCTCGAAGGTGAAGGTGCTGCCAGTCGCGCGGGCGGTGTGGAAGCGCTGCTCGGCGGTGGCCGCCTCGCCCACCCGCGCGCGGTAGCAGTAGCCGGTGTCCGGCTGCAGGCCATTAAGGACGATCTCCAGCGGCGTGTTGGCTGCGACGGCGGCCGGTGGCGTCTTGCTCCCGTACTGCCCCGCCGTGGTGCCGTACTCAACCAGTGCCTCCCCGGCGGTCGCCGAAAGGATGCTGATAACTACGGAGCTACCGGTGGGCCGCCCCGCCACGGCCGTCAGGGCCGCGAGCGCCTGCACGTCCGCCGGCAGCACCACCCCCCGGTTCCTGCCTCCGCCCCCGCGGCCCTGGCCCCCGGCGGCAGCGCCACGGACGAGGATCTCGCCGTTGCCC
>CAZZDO010000679.1:0-2369 GCA_964653205.1 uncultured Armatimonadia bacterium
ACCTGACGCCGCTCCGGCTCGATGGGCTGCAGGTCCCGAACACGCCGATTGCGAAGGGACTGCGAGAGCATACGGAGTGGCTGCTGGGGCAGCAGCAGTAGACGGGGGCCCATGTCCGGTACGGCGCATGCCACGACGCAATTGTGTAGGGGGTCACTATGAAGGCACTTGACTCGTCCACGTTGGAGCGGATCGCCGAAGCCGTCTGCGGTGCTCACGGCACCGAGGCGGTGAATTGGGCGCCGGGTCCGTACCGGAGCCAGTACGACATCGAGCAGTTCCTGACAGCCTGCGGTATAAGGGAACGCGTACAGGGCGGTTCTCGGAAATACCTCGTCCTCAACACGCTCATGGCCATAAGCTATGGTGTCGAGGGCGACCCGTTCATCGCCATCGACCCTGATCTCGTTGGGAGGGTTCTTCTCAAGCTGGTGGACTTCAGGCAGTTCACGGAACCTCCTCAAGCACACGAGATGGCTCAGCACCTGAACAAGTTCCTGCTCCATGAGCACCTCCAACTACGGTTTGACGCGACGGCGGGTAGCTACGCCCTCGTCGAGCTTGCGCAAGAGGAGTACGTGAAGGCTATACAAGCCGCAGTCCCTCATGCCGCGCCGAGGCCGCCGTCAGCGCCACAGCGGCCCGAAAGCAGGGGACCGGGGCGTGTGTTTGTTGTTCACGGCCACGACGAACAGGCAAAGGCCGAGACCGAGGCCTTAGTAGGTCGGCTGGGGCTGGAGTCTGTGGTACTACACCGTCAGGCCAACGAGGGGAAGACCCTGATTGAGAAGATCGAGGCGCACTCCGACGTCGGCTATGTGCTTGTACTGGTTACGCCAGACGACTTCGGCCGCTCAGTACGTGACGGTGACATACGCGCTCGCGCCCGACAGAATGTCGTCTTCGAGATGGGGTACTTCTTCGGCAAGCTGGGTCGAAGGAACGTGATGTGCCTGTGCAGGAAGGACGTTGAGTTGCCGTCTGACATACATGGGTTGGTCTATGAGACGTTCGAGCGTAGCGTGGATGAGTTGGAACCGAAGATTCGGCTTGAGCTTCAGGCAGCGGGCATCCTGCCGTAGGATGCGCCAGTGCGCCCCATCCGTGTCGGGACACGGCAGGCGCTGCGAGGCATGGGAGGGATGACCCCTACTGAACGCATGACTAACGCCATCCGTTTCGGCGGCGTGGATTCCATCCCCCTCGAAGTCCACGACGTCCCCTACCTGTATGACGCCTACGGCACGCTCGACCCGGCGGCCGTTGTGCCGGCGGCGAAGGACTATGACGGGATACGCGTGACGTATCACTGGACGTTCACGGAGGGAACGGCGGCCCACCCCCCGGCCCCCTCCCCACGGGGAGGGGGAGAACGGCAACGGCTCCGCCGGGACGAGTGGGGCTGTCTGCAGCGCGTGCCTGACGACACCTCCACCGCCTATGAAATCATCGAGAAGCCGCTCGTGGACCCGAAGGCCTTCGCCGACTATCGCTTCCCGGACCCGTCGGTCAGTGACGCGTTCTTCGAGCGCGTGGGGCGCGATAAATCGCGCCACTACCCCGACAAGTTCGTGTGCGGGTATGTGGACCCCGGCCCGCTGCTGGTGGCGTTCAACCTGATGGGCTATGATGGGCTGCTGATGCGCCTGCACGACGACCTGCCGCAGGTGCTCGCCGTGATGCGCGGCATTGTGGACTACCAGAAGGGGATCATTGACCGCTGGGCCGCCGCCGGCGCGCACATGGTCTCGATCATTGACGAGTTCGCCGGCACCGAGGGGCTCATGTTTTCGCCCGCCCTGTGGCGTGAGCACTTCGCGCCCTTCTACGCCGAGATCTTCGACCACATCAAGTCCCACGGGCTCTTCTGCGGCTGCCTGTTCGATGGCGACATCACCGCGATCATGGATGACTACCTCGCGCTGCGGCCGGACGTGGTGGAGATCATGCAGCCGAACCTGGTGGGGGTCGAGCGGTGGGGGGAGTTACTGGGTAGAGCGGGCGTCTCGCCCGCGCCGCCGGGAGAAGCGGGCGGGACGCCCGCTCTACCGCGCATCTGCGCGAAGGCCTCGGTGGACATGATGACGACGCTCGCAACGGGCACGCCGGGGCAGTGCGCCGAGGAGGTGCAGCGGCTGGTGCGGGCGCTCAACACGCCCGAGGGTGGGTTCATCGGCGTCAGCCTGCGCTGGCACCGGCCGCAATACCCGGCGGCGAATGTGGCGGCAGTGTCGGAGGCGTTCGCGGGGTATCGGTGATGGTTGTGTGGAGGGGCCGCGCTTCAGCCGGCCCCATGTGACTGCGTCCACTAGTGGGGCCGGCTAAAGCGCGGCCCCTCCGAACGACCCCGGAGGGCCGGCTGAAGCGCG
>CAZZDO010000680.1:0-2359 GCA_964653205.1 uncultured Armatimonadia bacterium
CCCGGCCCTCATGCTGTCGCCGTACACGACCGGCACATAGCGGAAGTTGAACTCGTACGCCTCGCGCATGACTTGCCACTGCAGCTTCGTCAGGCGCGGCTGGTTGTGCGCGGGGTCTTCCAGCGGCGCGTGGATCACCGGGAAGATCATGACGCGCTGCCCGCGGAAGGTCCGAACCCACTCCAGCGTCTGCTGCGTGTCCGCCTCGGTCTCGGTGGGGCTGCCCAGGACGAGACTGACCATCGGCACAAAGCCAGCCCGCATGAGCCGGTCGAGCTGCTCGCGGCAGAACTCCCCCCACGTGTCCGGCGTGGCCCCCTTCATTTTCGGACGCCCGCCCATACGCACCAGCAACTCCCCCGACGCCGTCTCGATCCCCAGGTTCAGCCACGGGTGCTGCTGCTCGCCGCCCCCGAGCAGGAAGTGCAGCTCCTGAAGTTGTGCGTCGTCATACTGCGCCACGCTGGCGATGTTGGTGTGGTCCGCCTGCAACAGGCGCAGGCCCGGCAGCCCGCGCAACTGCCGGAGCAGCCCCAGCATCGCCTCCGGCCGGCAATTCACCCCCGCGGCGCCGTAGCGCAACAAGTCCTCGCTCAGCAGCGACAGGTTCGGCTGGCCCGCACGCAGGTTCGTCTCGGCATCAGCCAGGATCGTCGCTTCCGGCAGGTGCAGCATCGGCAGCGTGGCGAGGGTGCAGAAGTCGCAGCCCAGCCCGCAGCCGCGGCTCAACTCGATGGCGCCCATCGTCGTCTCGCCCAGGACGGGCGGGATGCGGTCGCCGCTCGGGCAGGCGGTCGTCGTCAGCGGCGGCAGCTCATCGCCGGCCAATGCCTGCCGCGCCAGCCCCGCGATCTCATCCTCGCCATAGCCGACCACGACATGCGGCAGGCCGAGCCTGTCGCGCAGGTCGTCATCGTGGGCGATCTGCCACGCCCCCGGCCCGCCGAGCACAAGCTGCGCCTGCGGCGCGCTCCGGGCCATCGCGGCCAGGGCCGCGAGACGGACTTCGTCGAAGAGCTGCTGAGGGTAGATCGTCCCCCCGATGACGCCGGCCATCGTGGAACTGCTCATGCCGAAGCCCGCCGGCTCGCCGCTGGACAGGCCGATGAGGCGCGTGTCCAGGCCGCAGACCTCGGGGAGGTGTGCATCATCGACGATGGCGACCTCGTCGGTCGCGAAGCCGTCGCGCACCAGCGCCGCCTGCAGCCGCCGCAGCCCCAGCGGGGCGACCGTCGCCTGCCCGTCCTCGTGGCGGGCGCGCGGCAGGAACAGCCGCTCGACGACGGCGCGCGGGGCGCTGGTCGTCTGGCTGGACACGAACATCCCGTCCAGCAGCAGCCGATGCCGGGACATCAGCGTCCGGTCGGCGGTCAGCACTATCGGCGCGCCGCCGGCCCTCACCGCGGCCCCCCGCCCGACAGGCGGTCCAGCCGCGCGATGAGATCGTCAATCTCGGCGAGCACGGGCGACGGCTGCTCCAGCTTGCGGCCACATTCGGGGCAGGCCCCGTCCATGGCCACGTGGGCGAGTTCGTCATCGGTCAGTTGGGAACACGTGGGGCAGGGCTGTTCGGTGCGTTCGTAGAACAGCCGCCGCCCGGCGGCATCCAGCGTCATCAGCGTCCCGGGCGCGCCGGCGATGGCGGGGTCGCGGTCATACAGGGGGAACATGATCGCGCCCTGCGGGCACACGCGCGAGCACGCCGGGCAGCCGGGCTTGCAGTTGTCCGGCCGGCACACCCGCACCCCCTCGCTCTCGGCGCGCTCGTAGACCCCAAAGAGGCAGAAGTCGTGGCAGTGGCCGCATGAGACGCAGCGCTCGTGATCCAGCACGGGATACCAGCGCGCCGGCACGGGCTCCGTCATGCGCCGCACGTCGCCGACGCGCTCGGGCTGCAGCGGCGGCGGCTCATACGCCCCCGACGGCGTCTCGAGCGTGCGCAGGTCGAGCAGCCGCCACTCGTCGGCCGCGACGCCCTGCCGCGCCAGCACCCACCGCAACGGGCGCGGGTGCTGCCAGCCCCACAGCGTCACGACCGGCGGCAGCGCGCGCAACTCGTCCCACACGGTGCTCTCGTCGGGCAGGTGGTACAGGTCGGGCACCACGAGCACTTCATGCCCGTGCCGGGAGGCCAGGGCCACGATCTCTTCGACGAGGTCGCGCTCGGCCTCGTCGGCGTCAATCTTCTCGGCGACAACCACCGGCTCTTTCATGGCCAGACCCCGCAAATCGTCGAGCAACACGCCCCACGCGCCAAGGAACCGCGCCTAACTATCTAACGTTATTACATGCATCCGGCGGTTCCCATGGGTGTGCCGGTAGAGCGGGCGTCTCGCCCGCCCGGCGCCCTGTCCCGGTA
>CAZZDO010000681.1:0-2358 GCA_964653205.1 uncultured Armatimonadia bacterium
GCCTTAGTGCCGCGTAGGCGGGTTCGGGGACGAACCCGCCTACGCGGCACTAAGGCTGCAGCGGGTGGGTCTCCGGGAGGGTCGGCCAGTCGGGTGGGGGCATGCCGAAGTCCGGGATCGTCAGGCGCTCGCCGCCACGCTTGGCGGATTCATGCGCGACGATGCCCGGGGCGTTGTAGCGGGCCGCCTGCCAGACGTGATTGGGCGGGAGCTGTTGCGCCACGACCGAGCGCACGAAGTCGTTAACCAGGAACACATGCGTGCCGTCGTGGCCGTTGGGCACGCCGGCGAACTCGAGGGGCAGTTGCCACCACGGCTGCGCGTGGGACAGGCCCAGGAACTTCTTGCCGAGGTACTCGCGCGGCAAGTCCCCCAGGTTCTCCTCCGTCACTTCCACGCCGTCGAAGACGCGCAGGCCGCTGACATCTTCGCGCCGCAGGGGCACGAGCTTGTTGGTCTCGCGATACCGAATGTCGCTGGACCGCCCGAAATCCTCGGGGAAGTCGAGCCACGTGAAGACGCCCTGACCGGGCTGCTCTTCGTAGGCGGCGCGGGTGCCCATGATCGTCATGCGGCCGTCGCCGGCGCCGACGCGGCGGAATTCGTTGACGCGCGCCATGCCGCCGTCGGAGGTACGGAAGAGCGCCGACTGGTTGCTGAAGACGTTCCCCCACAGGCTCGTCGCCGCGTCAAAGACGCCGTCGTCGTGATGGTCCAGGTCCACCTGGCCGAAGCACGCGACCTCCGTCATGCGGCGGAAGGTGACGCCAAGGACGAAGGCGGTGGAGTGCGTCGGGTAGAGCATCGGCGGGAAGCTGGCGGTGGGCTTCCAGGCGTCGCCGCCGCTGTACATGTACGAGGCGTAGAAGTGGGCCATGTCGTGATGGTACTGGCCCTCGCCGTAGACGAACTGGCCGAACTCGCCGGCGGCGAACTTGTCGCGGCAGAAGGTCGTCTGCGCGCGGTAGTAGCTCGTCTCGCCCATCATGTAGATCAGGCCGGTGGACTTGACCGCGTCCACCAGTTCGGCCAACTCCTGCAGCGAGACGGCGGCGGGGACGGCGCTGTAGACGTGCTTGCCGGACTTGAGGGCGTGGACGGCTTGCGGGCCGTGCAGCCAGCGCTGGGTGAAGAGGGCCACGCAGTCGCAGTCACTAAGGCAGAGGGCCTCCAGGGAGTCGAAGGTCTTCGTGACGCCGAAGCGGGCGGCTTCGCGGGCGAGGCGGTCGGGCATGACATCGGCGAGGTAGACTTCGGCGACGTTGGGGTGGCGCTGAAAGACAGGCACGAAGCATGTGCCGAACTGCCCGGCGCCGCAGAGGCCGATTTTGAGTTTCATGGGTAGGCTCCTGGTGGCTTGACAGCGTTGACTTCGCCGCGGGGGCGGGGTGGGCCTTCCCCGGCGCGTGGCACGGATTGGAGGGCGGGCGAGACGCCCGCTCTACCCAAGAGGGGCGCGGCAGGTGCGGCCTCGGTTGGCAGAGAAACCTGACCGTCCTGACCCTGGAGGACGCCCGATGGACACGACCAGCTTCCCGACCTACCCGCCCGCTGAGTTTCTGCCCGGCACCGGCATCGAGGTGCGCAACCCCGACGTCGGGGGCAGCCGCCTGCGCTTCGCGCTCTTTGACTTCGATGGCACCATCTCGCTCATCCGCGAGGGCTGGCAGCAGGTCATGATCCCGATGATGGTCGAGTTGCTGGTGGAGACCGGCACGAACGAGAGTGCGGACCAGCTCGAGGCCACTGTCAGCGAGTTCGTCACGCGCCTGACGGGCAAGCAGACGATCTACCAGATGATCGCGCTGGCCGAGGCCATCCGCGAGCGCGGCCGGGAGCCCGAGGAGCCGCTGGTCTACAAGAACATGTATCTCGACCTGCTGTGGGAGCGGATCGAGCACCGCGTTGCGGGGTTGGAGGCCGGTGAGCTGGACCCCGACGAACTGATGGTGCCCGGCGCCCGGCACATGCTGCAGCGCCTCGCCGCCGCGGGCGTCACAATGTACCTCGCCAGCGGGACCGACCATCGCTATGTGGTCTCGGAGGCCCAGGCGCTGAAGGTGGACCATTTCTTCGGCGAGTACATCTACGGCGCGCAGGACAACTACCAGGGCTTCTCCAAGAAGATGGTCATCGAGCGGATCATCAAGGAGAACGCTCTGCACGGGCCGGAGTTCTGCGCCTTCGGCGATGGCTTTGTGGAGGTGGAGGACGCCAAGCAGGCGGGGGGGATGGCCGTCGGGGTCGCGACGAACGAGGAGACGCGCGAGGGCGTCAACGAGTGGAAGCGTAACCGGCTGATCCAGGCGGGGGCGGATGTGATCGTGGGGGACTTTGCCGAGGCGGACCGGTTGTTGG
>CAZZDO010000682.1:0-2356 GCA_964653205.1 uncultured Armatimonadia bacterium
TCGTCTTCCACGATGACGAGCCGCGGGCCGCTCCTGCGCCGCCGCAGCCGCCGCCTTCTCCTCGGGCCCCTGCTCCCCCGCCTCCGGCACGACGCCCTGCTCCGCCGCCTCCGCCCGTGGAGGAAGACCTCCCCGACGACGAAGTCAAGTACTGTCCCGACTGCGGCTTCGCCCTGCCGCCCCTGACCACACAGTGCCCGCGCTGTGCCCGCTTCGGCCATGCCCCCGTTACCCGCGAGGAGCCGCCTGCCGAGTTCCCACCCGTCGCCTCCCCTGGGGCCTATCCCGCGGCTGCGTCCGCCAGACCTCGCTCCCGTGTCGGTCTTCTCATCGTCGCCATCATCATGGTCGCCATCGCGGTGGCGATACCGTTTGTCATCCTCAATAGCCCCGGCTACAAGGCGCGCGTGGCCTACCGCGAGGCCGTGCAGGCCCAGCTCGCCGGCGACATGGAAACCGCCAAGGCCAAGTACCGCCAGGCGCTGGACTACGATCCCGAGATGGGCCTGGCCGCATTCGGCCTCGGCACTGCGTGTCTGGGCATCTCCATCGGCGGCCGCACCGACCAGCGCATGAGTCAGCTCTTACAGTCGGCCGCCGTGGGCGTCACCACCGACCTCGACGAGGCTGACCGCTGGTTTGACCATTCTATTGTGCTCGCCAATAAAATGCCCACCAACCAGGCTCTCCAGGACCCGAATATCAGCACCCCCCCGAAGTTGGCCTCTTACGCCCATGCGATGAAGGGCCTTACTGCTCTCATCCGCTATTACGCCGCACTCCAGGCCGACGATTTCGACATTGCCAACCAGTGGTTGCAGGCCGCTAGTGCGGAGATTCACCAGTCGTTGGCTTTCGACCCGACCAACCCTTACGCCCACGACTTCAGCGGCCAACTCACCCCTTGATCTGTCCCTCTCCGCATCTTGCTCTCTACTACTCGCTTGAGCAACCGCGCGCAACAATGATTTCGCGGAGGACAGGCATCCCTGCCTGTCGCGACAATACCATACGCCTTGGCCGGCCGTCCCGCCTGCCGCCGTTGCCGTGTCGTTGTCATGCTGTTGCCGTTTGCGGGCCGCAGGCCCGCGTACGACAGGCATCCCTGCCTGTCGCCGTTCCCGTCTGCCCTGTCGTTGCGCTGTGCCTTGCCGCTCGGCGTTGTCGTGTAGGGCGCGGGCCTCCACCGCGCCGTCGTTACGCCTTTGCCGTTTGCCATGCCGTCGCCTCTCGGAGGGGCCAACCGACGGCCGGTTGCGTCGTGTGCAGCCGGACGGAGATTGGTCCGCGCAGACCGTTATCCCTCAATAATGGACTCCGGCTGGAAAGCCAAAGCCACGCGACACCAAGTGGTGTGAGGCCGAAAAGCAGAGCCCCCCCCGCGTGCCACAGGCTTTCCAGCCTGTGCTCTCCTCACAATCCTGCGCGGAGGGCAGGCATCCTTGCCTGCCGCCTTCACCGTAGAGTTCTCACATTCTGCCCTAGTTGCATGTAACCTGTTCAAGCCCCTGGATCTGTTCTCGTTCCGGCGTGTCCGCTCCATATCGTTGCCGGGCCGTGTGCCTTCGGGCGTGGTGGAGGCGGATGGTGAGCGGGGCGCGGTGGCTCTGCGGTGGCGCGGGGCGGGACCTACTGGGGCCGACGCCTCTGCCTGCTGCCCGGATCAGCGCCCAGAGCACACGCCGTCACAACGGCCAGCGATAGTATCCACACCTCGCCTGGTACGGCTCTGAAGTACGATAGCTCCCAACCGCCGCTGATTGGACGCATCATCACCAGGTGGACTGCGCCTATCGCGACTCCCATGCCGGGTCCTGCTCCGGCCTCGCGTCCCGCCGCATATCCGACCAGCAAACCCCACAACGGCCATGAGGCCAGACAAAGGTACCCAATAACCGGCCCGAGCGCACCTCGTGCGAGAACCCCCGCGGCCATGGCGTACATGAAGCCCATACCGACGATGGCATAGCTCGCAGTGTACAGGGCCCCGAACCCCACGACCTTTCCCACTACGATCATGGCATGTCTCATGGCACGGACTCATTCCACTCTGGTTGGCGTGTACACCTTGCGCAGCGGGACCATCGCCCTTCTCCGCGTGCTACCTCACCTCGTCGCGTGCCACAGGCTTTCCAGCTTGTGGCCGTCTTGCCTTGCCGATGTCGTTCGCCTTTGCTGTGTCATTCGCATCTGCCGTGTAGGGCGCGGGCATGCGCCGCGCTGCCGTGACGCGAACGATCCTCTCACCTTTGCCTTCTCGCGGGTTAACCGGAAGCCTGACGACCGAGAAGCAACGCGGTGAAACCAGCCTCACGCAGAGTCATACACCGACACTACCGTGACGCTCGACGCCACC
>CAZZDO010000683.1:0-2353 GCA_964653205.1 uncultured Armatimonadia bacterium
CGTGAGAGGCGATGAGGCGATGAGGCGATGAGGCGATGAGGCGATGAGGCGATGAGGCGACGGTGTCGTTCGCCCCGAAGGGGCCGACGTACCTTGCCACGGGCGTGAGCCCGTGGATTCGGGCGCCCCTCTCCCTTCTCCTCCGGGCGGGGCCCCGCGACCGGGGGGCCAAGAACACCCGAGCCCTTCCGCCCGAGGGTTCGAAGGCGGAAGGGCTCAGGCGAAGCGCGTCATGGTTAGCGGCGGTAGCTGCCCCCGGGACCACCCGGGCCGCCGGGGCGGTAGTCGCTGCGGCCGTCCCGGCCACCCCGGTAGCCGTGGCCGTCGTACCGGCCGTGGTCGCCGTGCCGGCCATCACGGTAGCCGTGGTTGTACGGCGCGTATGCCGGCGGGCGCCTCTCGCAGCGCGGCGGGTCGTAGCGGTAGTACGGGGCCCCGTACCGATAGCGGTCGCGATGGCAGTCGCGATCGTTGTCGGCGATCGCCGCACCGATGAGCCCGCCAATGATGATCCCGGCGATGATGGCCCCGGTGTCGCCGGCTTGGGCGGGCGTGGCCGCCGGACCAACAAAGACCGTCGCCGCGACCACCAACACCAACAGTAGGGTAAGGCTGCGTCCGATCATCTTCCCTGCACCTCCTTGTCACCGACTCGAGTGGTTGAGCTTCGTGTGCCGACCGGCCCCGCCGGAGCGCAGGCGCCCCGGCCGCCACCGGTTAGTAGTCCCACTTGTACTTCAGATACGTCCCGCCCAGGCGTATGGGCGCGCTGGAGTGCACGCGTGGCTGTTGCTGGTAGTAGTACTGTCCGGGCAGCCGGCCCGGGGTGTAGACGGTGTTGGGGGGAAGGTTGTTGCCACCGCCCGAGCAGGTCAGCCCGCAGAAGGGGCAGACGTCCTGGCCCGGGTTGTGCGCATGCCCGCACTTGGCGCACGGAACGGGCTGGCCGTAGGCGGATTCGTTGAGCGGGTAGGCCGGGTTCGGGTCCGGAGTGTAGTACCAGCCGTACGCCGGGTTGCTGCGCAATTCCGTCCAGCCGTTGAAGGAGCCCTGGTACCACATGCGCAGCGGCGCCTGGGCGAACAGCGGACTGGCGGTCACCGCCGCCACCAAGAGCATTTGCGCGATCCGTGAAAGCATATTACACTACCTCCCGTGCGCGCGGCGCACTTTCTACTAATGTGCGTAGTATATAGCGGCGCTCTTACTATTGTCAATAGTAATTTTCAGGATTCCGCATGGAAAAAGGCAAACCGCCCCCGTTGTTCTATGAGATGGAACTGGACGAGCTGACGGCCTGGCTCAAGGCGCGCAAGCAGCCGGGCTATCGCGCCCGCCAGATCTTCGCGTGGGCCTACCAGCGCAGCGCCACCGCCTTCTCCGACATGACCGATCTGCCCGCCGACTTGCGCGAGCAGCTCGCCGCGGCCTACCGCTTCGGCCCGCTGCCGCGCCGCGCCGTGTCCGAGAACGACGAGACCACGAAGCTGCTCCTGGAGCTGGTGGACGGGCAGACCGTCGAGTGTGTGCGCATCGCCATGGACGGGAGCTACACCGCGTGCGTGTCCAGCCAGGTGGGCTGCGCGGTCAAGTGCGCCTTCTGCGCGACGGGCCAGTACAAGCTGCAGCGCAGCCTGACGGCCGGGGAGATCATTCAGCAGGTCGTGACGATCAACACCCTCGGCGCCCGCGTCCGCAATGTCGTCTTCATGGGCATGGGCGAGCCCTTTCACAACTACGCCAATGTCGTGAAGGCCGTGCGGCGGCTCATCCAGCCCGACGCGTTCGGCATGTCGCCGCGCCGGATCACGATCTCCACGTCCGGCATCGTGCCGGCCATCCACCGCTACGCCGAGGAGGGCCTGGCGACCGAACTGGCCGTGTCGCTCAACGCGAGCACCGACGAGCAGCGGCGGGAGTTGATGCCCGGAACGGCGCGGTACACGCTGCCGCAGTTGCTCGAGGCGTGCCGCCACTTTTCCGCAGCCCACGGCGGGCAGCCGGTCACCTTCGCCTACGTGCTCATCGAGAACGTCAACGATTCGTTTGATGACGCCGAACGGGTGGGGAAGCTCCTCAAGGGCCTGCCGCACCACCTGAACGTGATCCCGTTCAACGAGGTCGCCCACGCGCGGTTCAAGGCGCCGGTCTACCCGCGGGTGCGGGCGTTCATGCAGGCGTGCCAGCGCCAGGGTCTGAACATCAGCCTGCGCCACAGCAAGGGCGGGGACATAGACGCGGCGTGCGGGCAGTTGCGCGCGAGGGACGCTGGTAGCTGAGAGTGTGGGAGTGTGGGAGTGGATTATGTCCCAAACTTAGTGGATAGTTCGACGGCTCTCTCTCGGTTCCTTCT
>CAZZDO010000684.1:0-2351 GCA_964653205.1 uncultured Armatimonadia bacterium
GAGCGTGGGAGCGTGGGAGCGTGGGAGCGTGGGAGCGTGGGAGCGTGGGAGCGTGGGATGAGGACGGCTGATAGAGGTCGTACGAGTCCCAGGCCCCGGTCGTTCCCGATTCCCGCCTCTCTACTTCCCCTCCAGCCGCAGCCGGTACATCCCGTACCCCACCTCGCGCACGGCCGCGATCGTCTCCGCATACGGCGTGTCGCAGCAGTCCACGAACCCGATCTGGTAGTTCTCCTCATCCAGCGGCCGGCCCGTCGTCGCCTCGTCCATGTACTTGAACCACCCCGTGCCCACGAAGTACGGGTTGCGCAGGGCGCCCTGCACATAGTCGCGGTAGGCCTTGGCGCGTGCTTCCTGGCTCGCCACCGGCACCAGCCCGGTGTGGAACATCCCGCGGTCGAGCGCGCCGAAGTGGAACTCGCCGATGATGAGGGGCACGTCGGCGCCGCCGGCGGGCTTGAAATCCGCCACCGACAGCCGGTACAGGTTGTAGCAGACGACATCGCAGAACTTCGCCGCCGCGGCCGCCGCCCGGTCGTTGACCCACGCGAAGCGGCAGCCCAGGTAGAGCTGCTGCGGCGCGGCCTGTTTGATGCCGTCCCGGATCGTCTGGAAGTACGTCTCGGCCGTGCGGGTGTAGAAGGCCTTCAGATCGGCGCCGGCCTTCGCCTTGTCCGGGGCGGTGCGCGTCTGCAGCAACGCGTCCCACGAGGTGTGCTGCGTCCCCCACGCTTCGTTCAGCTTCTCGATCGTCTCGTACTTGGCCTTAAGGTCGGAGATGAAGGCCTGCTTGGCGGCCTGTTCCGGCGGGGACGTCAGCGCCGCCAGCGCCAGTGAGACCTCATCACCCCAGCCCAACTCGTTGTCCACGAAGTAGCCGATACACCACGGGTCGTTGGCGGACTTGCCCGCCTGCCCCGCCATGACCTGGGCGATGCCCGCGGCGAAGCTCGGGTCGAAGACATCGCGGAACTTGCCCCAGTAGCCCTGGCTGCCCTCGAGTTGCTTGGAGCTGAACCACAGGTTGGCCGTGTACGGCGTCTTGCGCTGCAGGTAGGTGTTCGCGTCCGACCAGTTGGCGATGGTGTTCAGGCCCCAACTGCGCAGGCGGCGGTGGCTGATGTCGGCGAAGGGCGCCAGGAAGTCATCGCCGTACTTGCGCATGAGGTTGGCCCGCGCGAAGTCGAACGTGCGGGTCTTCTTGCCCACGTAGTACCCGTGCACCGCGCCCCCGTACGGCCCACCGTAACAGCCCTTGAACTGGCCGTCAGTGGCCGGCAGGTTGCGGAACCAGTTGTCGCGGTCCAAGAGCGGCGTCCCGCCCGCCCACGGGGTCACGCAGTCCACGCCGTGCGCCCAGAACAGCCGCCCCTCGGGGTCCACGAGCCACCACTTGCCCTCATGCTTCAGCGGCCGGAAGAAGCCGGTCGCCTCGAGTTGCGGCCCGCCCTTCCACCCACCGTACTGGTCCCAGTCCTCCGGCCCCGTGTGGGCCTGCAGGTCGGCGGCCTCGGCCTCGCGTCGGGCCGCAAAATCCGCCACCTCATGGACCTTGCCGGGCCAGTCGCGGTGGAGGTACTGGCCGAACTCGTCAATGAAGGGGAAGAACTGCGCCGCGTCGAGCCCCACCTCGGCCGGGGGCTTGTACGCGCCGCCGGCGCGGACGTTGCTGATCTCGAAGGTGTGGTCCGCTTGCGGCTTAGCCACGAACACGACGAGGTTGACGATCTCGGCCGGGTTGATGGTCTTGTCGGCGGCCATGGAGAACGGCGTGCCGCGCATCCCGAAGAGCTTGATCTGGTCAAATCCCGGCGCCTTGCGGGCCAGCGGGACCTCAATCGTCCCCGTCGTCTCGGGCTTGAGCGCCAGGCTCCTGGTGAGGCAGTTGCGGATGCCGTCGGCGCCCATGTTGTCCACGCGCAGATGCACGTTGACCTCACTGGCGCCGACGTTGCGCACGTCCATCGAGACGGTCTCGAACGCGCTCAAGTCCCACGGCCCGAAGGCGGCAGGGAGATCAATCCCCGGCCAGTCCTGCGCGTGGCCGGTGGTGACGCGGAGAGCCCCATGCCCGTCGCGCTGTACCAGCTGCACCTTCGTGTCGCGCGCGGGGAGCTTCTCGGCCTTGAAGCCCTCCTCGAAGCCGTAGAGCACCTTGTCCTCGCCGGCAGCGAGCGAGGCGGTGAGCAGGACGGTGAGGACCAGCAGAACAGCCGTGGGGGTGTGCATGGTCATCTCCCGATGAAGTGTGACGAACGGCGCCCTCCCTGGTCGTCAGGCGCCGTTCCCAATCCCTAACTGGGCTATCTGCTTGACTCATGTTAAGATCCAGCCTAGGCTGGCGGGGTATG
>CAZZDO010000685.1:0-2348 GCA_964653205.1 uncultured Armatimonadia bacterium
GCCGGGTCGCCGTCCTTGGCGCCGGCGGTGGCGGGCGCGCCTCGGCCTACATGCTCGCGGCGCATGGCCTCCCGGTGCGCCTGTGGGATGCCCCGCAGTTCGCCGCCAATCTCGCGGACCTCGACGGCACCCTCCGCCAGGACGCCGATCCCCCCGGTGAAGTCACTCTCGACCGCATCACCACCGACCTCGCATCAGCCATTGACGGCGCCGATCTCATCGTCTCCTGCGTGCAACGCGGCGCCCACCGCATCATCGGCGAGCAGCTTGCCGGCTGCATGGCCGACGAGCAGCGGCTGCTGCTGAACCCCGGGAGTCTCGGCGGGGCGTTGGAGATCGCCGCGATCTTCCGTGCCCACGGCCGGGCCCTGCCCCGCCTCGCCGAGACGGCCACCCTCGCCCACTGCGCCCGCCCCGTCCCCGGCGGTGTCCGCACAACGCTAGCCGTCAAGCACGTCTTCTGCTCCGCCCTGCCCGCGACGAATACCGCGGCGATGCTCGCGGCGTTGTCGCCGTACTACCCGCATCTCGTCCCTGCGCAGTCCGTCCTGGAGACCGGCCTGTACAACGGCAACCCCGTGCTGCACCCGGCCATCGCGCTGCTCAACGCCGGGGCGCTCGAACGCAATGACGGCACCTTCCGCTTCTACGGTGACGGCATGACGCCGGCGGTGGCGCGGCTGATCGAGGCGGTGGACGCCGAGCGCCAGGCCCTCGCCCACGCCTACGGCCTCCAACTCATCCCCGAGCCGACGCTGTCGGTCATGCAGGGCTACGCCGATCATCATGGCTACCTGCGCTGCTATCGCGACAGTGACATCTTCGCCCCGCTGGTCGCCCCCAACACGCTCGACCATCGCTACTTCCACGAGGATGTCGGCGAGGGCCTCATCACGTGGCTGGCGCTGGCGGACGTGGCAGGAGTGCGGCTGCCGCTCGTGGAAGCCCTGGTGACAGTGGCCGAGACGATCACGGGGCAGGACTACCGCAGCGGCCAGGCGGAGCGCCTCGCGCGGCTGGGGCTGGACGGAATGGGGCGGGAGGAAGTGCTCGGATACGTGCTTGGCGGAGCCAGAAGCTGAGCCTGAACAGGATGGACAGGATGACGGCAAGAATAGACAGGATGAAAGGTACGAATGGGGTATCGGTGTAGGAGCGGTCACCGACCGCGACCGGCATGGGACAGCAGTCGTCGCGGTCGGTGACCGCTCGTACACCCGGCGCATGTGTGTGCCCGAAGTCCGCTACTGCCGTCCGTGCCGCTCAGTCCGTCTCATCCTTCCCATCCTTGCCGTCATCCTGTCCATCCTGTTTGAGCCTCACACACATTCGTCGCACTGGCACATGATGACCACCCTGGGCCTCGCCATCATCGGCGCCGGCGGCGAGAACATCGCCACCAGCAGCCATCTCCCCGCCCTCCGGCACATCCCGGAGGCACGCCTCGTCGCGCTGCATGATGTCACCGCCGAAGGCGTCCGCCGATCTGCTGAGCAGTACGGCGCCGAGCCCTACACCGACCTCGCCGCCATGCTCGCGCGTGACGACGTAGACGTCGTCATCGTCGCCAGCCCCGATCGCTTCCACGCCGAGCATGTCGTCCAGGTCGCGGCGGCCGGCAAGCACATCCTGTGCCAGAAGCCGCTGGCGATGAGCCTGGACGAGGCCCGACGCATGATCGCAGCCGTCACGACGGCGGGCGTCCGGTTCGGGGCCGCGCAATCCATGCGCTACGAGGCCGCCGCGCGCGCCGCCCGCGCCCTCATCGAGCAGGGGGCCATCGGCCGGCCCGTCTACGCCGCCTGCAGCGTCAAGGGACGCTTCTACTCGTATCCCCCGAACAGCCCCTACCGCCGCAAGGAATCCGGTGGGCAGTTCCTGCACAATGGCCCGCACTACGTGGACCTCCTGTGCTATCTACTGGAGGACCTGCCGGTTCGCGTGTACGGTCAGAGCCGAGCCCACTACCCGACCGATGACCGCCTGGAGACCGACAATTACACGGTCTGCCTCCTCGACTTCGCCGGCGGGGGCATGGGACGCGTCGAGCAGAACCTGACGATGCTCAGCCCGCCCGGCTTCCCCCAGCGGCAGGAGACGCGCATCATGGGCACGGAGGGCAATCTCGTCTTCGGGCCCGGGCGCGAGCCGGCGCTGGAGGTCTTCGACGCGGGCGGCTTCTCAGTCGCCCAGCCCCAGACCATCCCGCCGCAGGAAGAGCCCTTCGTGCTGCTGCAGCGCGAGTTCTTCCGCGCGATCCTGGACGGCGCCGATCCGCTCATCCCCGCGGCCTGGTCATTCCGCGTCCTGGAGGCCTGCCTGGGCGCGCTGGAGTCCTGCGCGACGGG
>CAZZDO010000686.1:0-2342 GCA_964653205.1 uncultured Armatimonadia bacterium
CCGGAGCGCCTCTCCGGAGGCCTGGCGGCGGCTTGTGCGGGCGCGGCGCGCTCCTGTACATTCCAACCAGACGTGCGCCTCGCAGGTCGCGGGCTCCGCCCGCCGGCCGGACCAGACGAGGCGCAGGGCACCGCTCCGAGAGGATGGCACCATGGGCAGTTCGCCAGAACAACAGCCAGTGTCCGCCAGACGCGCCGCCCGGGCCTTCCGCCTCGACCCGGCGATCCACGCGCAGCTCACCCGGCCGGGAGTGCGACCGGCACAGCCCGAGGCGGCAGCCGCAGCCGAGACCCTGTCCCTGCCCGATCCGGTCTACCCGCGGCGTCCGGAACTGCCCGAGGACGGCGGCTGGCGGCTCCTGTATCACCTGCGCAGCGGCGCGCGCGGCGTGCGCTGCTGGGTCGTCCCGTACCTGAAGTCGCGGCTGTATCCGCACGAGTTCCGGCCCCTGCTGGCGTTCTTCTTCACCGACTACGCCTGCAACCTGGACTGCCAGTACTGCTGGGCGCACGACCCCCGCAAAGGTATGACCGAAGACACCGCCCGGCGGGCCATCGACTGGCTGCACGCGCTGGACTGCCGGGTGCTGGCCCTGATGGGCGGCGAGCCGCTCATCCGCCCGCGCTTCGTGCACAAGGTGATCGACTACGGCACGCAGCGCGGGTTCTTCGTGTACCTGCCCACCAACGGCCGATTGCTGACCCCGGAATGGATCGATCGGTTCGGCGACGCGGGTGTGGCCACGATCAACCTGGCGGTCGACTGCGTGCGGGAGAAGCCCGGTCTGCCGAAGGCGCTGGAGCACATTCGCCCGCAGTTCGACTACCTGGTGCGCCGCCAGCAGCGCTACGGGTACATGATCGTGTTCAACATCAACATCTGTCACAACAACCTGGACGATGTGAAGGAGCTGACCCGGATCGCGTACGCCAACGGCATCTCCAGCGACTACCACATCAACGAGGAGCCGCTCGTCGAGCACGCCCACTTCGCCCATCTGGAGGACAACCACACCTTCCTCACGCCCGAGGACTATCCGCGCGTGGACGCCTTGCTGGACTACTTGCAGGCGCGCAGCCGGCGCGGCGTGATCATGGTCAATTCGAAGAAGCACCTGGCCGACATGAAGGCGTTCATGCGCGGCACGGTGGCCCCCTGGCCGTGCCGGGCGGGTCAGAGCACCCTGATCATCCGCACGGACGGGACGCTGGCGCCCTGTTTCGCCATGGATTCGGCGACACACGACTGGGGCACGGTGGGAAACCCGAAGTTCGACAGCCAGCAACTCGAGGCCATGAAGAAGGCGTGCAACACGCGCTGCCTGTCGACCTGCAACTACGTCACCGGCTACTACTACCACGGCGCGCGCTGGTTCTGGTGGGCGCTCAAACAGCTCGTGCACGGGTACCAGGGGGTGCGCGAGGAGCCTGCCGCGGCCGCCTGAGGCGCGGAGCCCCCATGGCTGCCGATGGGCGGCCCGTGACCCGAACGCGCGGGCGGCGACCCGCGCGGGGGCGGCCGGGAGAGCGGGCGGGCACCTGCGGGCCGCCGCTCCGGCGAGCAGTTCACGCAGTCGACCCGATCCGGAAAAGAGGGCGGTGACCAGTCTCAGGCGCGATCGCGAGGCGGCCTTCCACGACGCGGCGTTCGCGGACGATCGGCGGGCGCCCCTCGGGCGCTTCTATGCTGTCGCGAGCGACGCCAGGGGCCTGTACCGCAGTCTGATCGAAGGCGCCGCGACCGGGTGCACCGTGCTGGAGCTGGGCTGCGGCAAGGGAGAGCAGGCGCTGCGCTTGGGACGGATCGGCGCGACCGTGCATGGCGTGGACATCTCGCCGACGGGCGTGGGCATCGCCCGCCAGCGCGCGCTGGCGATGGGTCTGGCGGATCGCGTCTCCTTCTCCGTCATGGACGGGCATGCTCTGGGGTGGCCAGACGCCACGTTCGATCTGGTGTGCGGCAGCGGCATCCTGCATCACCTCGAGATCCAGGTTGGGCTCCGCGAGATCGTCCGGGTGCTGAAGTCGGCCGGTCGAGCCGTGTTCCTCGAGCCCATGGCGCACAACCCGGCGATCCGGCTCTTCCGGGTGCTGACGCCGTCGCTGCGCTCGCGCGACGAGCATCCCCTCTCGGTGGCCGACGTGCGGCGCCTGCGCGCCTGCTTCGGCACGGGGACGGAGCGGTACTTCGGGCTGACCAGCCTGCTGGCCGCGCCGTTCGTGGGCGCCCCGGGCGGGCGGCACTGCGCGTGCCTGCTGCAGCGGCTGGATCGCGTCCTGCTGCGGCTGCCATGCCTCAGGCCGCTGGCGTGGATGGTGGTCCTGGAGCTGCGCGAGCCGGCG
>CAZZDO010000687.1:0-2340 GCA_964653205.1 uncultured Armatimonadia bacterium
AGCGCATAATGCGAAACGCGGCCTCGTCAGCCGCGATATTCCCTCACCTTGACTGGACGTGAGTATAGGCGAATCCGGTTCTCGTGTCAAGATTGCGGGGGTTCCGCCTGCGCCAGCAAGGCCCGTGCCAGGGCCTGGTTCAAGCCGTGGCCGGAGCGGCAGGCGCGCACCTGCCCCTGCACCAGACGGCCGCACAGGAACAGGTCGCCCAGCAGGTCCACAAGCTTATGGCGCGCGAAGGGGGCCGGCAACCCCGGCTCCTCCGACAGCCCCTCGGCGTAGACGACCAGACACATCTGCTCGATCTGCGGCGTCGGGTCCATCCCGTACAGCGCCCGAATCTCCTCATCCGTCGCGAAGGTCCGGGCCGGGGCCAGCGCCGTTCCGAAGTCCTCCGTGGCCGCGTAGGCAGCATCCTGCCGCCCGATCATGGGATGGGGGTGGTCGAGTGCGTACGACAGGCGCATCTCCGGGCCCGGCTCGGCCTCGATCCAGCCCGGCTTCTCCGCCACCCGCACGGGCCCAGAGACCACCAGCGGCGGCCAGGCTATGGCGCTCTCCGCCCGCCCGGCCTGCTGCACCGCCTGCCACAGCAGTCGGGCGCTGCCATCGTACAGGGGGATCTCCGGCCCGTCCGTGACCACGAGCATGTCGCTGATCTGCGCGGCCGCCAGGCACGCCATCAGGTGCTCGATGAAGGCGATGCTTGCCTCCGCCTTGCCCAGGGCCGTGCAGTTGCGCGACGGGGCCAGGTAGTCCGGATGGGCGGGGTACTCCACGCCAGCCTCGGCGTTCCGAAAGACGACCCCCGAGCCGATCTCGGCCGGGTGCAGCGACACCCGGACGGCACGCCGCGAGATGACGCCCGGGGCCGGCGGCAACTTGACCGCCTGGCCGAGAGTGGCGCGCTGCGTGCTGCTGGTTGGGCCCATCAGTATGCCATCTCCAGGAGGGTGGTGACGGTCGCGACGTCCGGATTCCCGGGGGTGTTGCTCACCGCCCCGCCCATGTAGCGGCAGGCGTCCTCCGCCATCTGCGGCAGTAACTCCTCGTCCACGCCCAGGTCGCGCAGGCGCAGGTCCAGCCCCACGGCCTGCAGCAACCCGCCGAGCGCGGGTTCCGCTTGCTTGGCGGCTTCCTCTGCCGACAGGCCCTTGACATCCCAGCCCAGCAACTCCGCAATCCGCGCGAACCGATCCGGCATCTCAGGCCAGAACATCCTCGCCCACGGCCGGATCATCGCCGCCAGGCCCCCGCCGTGCGCCACTTCGGGGTAGTACGCGCTCACGGGATGCTCCACCGCGTGCATGACGCTGGCGCCGCATGTGGCCAGTCCGTAGCCGGCGAAGGTGTTGGCCAGCATCATCTGCCGCCGGCCCACGACCTCCTGGCCGTCGCGGCACGCGCCGGGCAGGACCTGCCCGACCAGGCGAATGGCCTCCTGCGACATCAGGTCCGTCAGCGGCATGGCCTTAGTGGAGATGTACGACTCCATGGCATGGCAGAGCACGTCCACGCCCGTCGCCGCGGTGATCTCCGGCGAGGCGGTATAGGTCAACTCGGGGTCCTCGATGGCCACGCGCGGCAGGACGAACGGGCTGCGGATGGCGCTCTTCTGATGTAGATCGGGGATCGTCAGCACCGCGAAGGGGGTCAGCTCCGACGACGTCCCCGCAGTGGAGGTGGCGCAGATGACGGGCAACGTTGCGCTGGTCGGGACCAGCGGCTGGCCGTCAGTCGCGACCATGAAGTCCCGCGTGGGCCGGTCGTGCGCGGCCGCAACGGCAATCCCCTTCGCGGTGTCCATCGCACTGCCGCCGCCCAGGCCCAGCACGACGTCACAGCCCTCGCGGCCGGCCAGGGCGGCGCCCCGGTCCGTGTCTTCAACGGTCGGGTTCGGCGAGGCCTCGGCGAAGACGACCGATTGGACACCCGCATCGGCCAGCAACTCCCGCACCTGGTCCAGACGCCCGGTGGACTGCATGGCACGCCGGCCGGTCACGATCAGGGCCTTCTGCCCGAACTCGGCGATGGCCGTGCCCACGCTGGCCAGGACACCTTCGCCAAACAACAGACGACTCGGGGGACGGAACTCGAAACGCACCATGCAACCTCCACAGCTAACGTTGTGGGCCGGCGTGATGCCGACCCACTGGCCCAACCGGCCGCCCTACCGGCGGCGCTACTCCTCGTCCACGTGCTCCAGCGGGATCAGGCACCGGATCGTCGTGCCCTTCCCCTCCTCGCTATCCACCTGGATCTTGGCGTTGTGTACGTCCATGACATTCTTGACGATCTTGGTGCCCAGCCCCGTGCCCATCGGCTTGGTGCTGACGGCAT
>CAZZDO010000688.1:0-2331 GCA_964653205.1 uncultured Armatimonadia bacterium
ATGACCAGCAGAGGCCCGAGATGCGCGCCCCTGCCCCACGGCCGCACCTCATCCCCCGCCACGACGCCCTGGGCGATGTCAGCCTGACAGAAGAGGCCGAACCGCGCTCCGAAGGGCGAGTCGATCAAGTCGGCGTTAGGCAGGCCGGGCGCGGCTTGCCCAACGAGGACGATCTTCCCCGCGATCTGCGGCCGTGTCAGGCGCCGGTGATACGCTTCGGCGAAAGTGAACAGATTCTCGCCCGACCGCCAGGCCGAGGCCGGTCGCCAGGGGATGTGAAGGCTTCCGTCCTCGTCCGTAGGGACCCGAACCTCGGCGTGAGGACCGGTCCCGCCGCCGGTCAGATGGCGGACGGCGCCCGCGACGCCGAGTTGGACGTAGCCGCGTTTGAGGCTCCCGATCCGCAAGGGGCACCGCCGCACGATGCCGTCGGGGTCCGGCAGCACATTGATGTGGCCCAGCCCTGCGGCCGCCTGCTCGAACAGGGGCAGGCTCTGCTGGACGTCGACGACGCTCTGTCCGGTTCCGCGGAACCGGTCGAAGACGGGGAGGATGACGTTGCCCGCTTCCCGGATCGCCTGCGCCAACTCGGCGTCGTCGCGGGCGCCGCCCGCCCAATGGGGGCTGGGCAGCGGGAAGAAGATGTCGAAGCAGATCACCGAGGCGCCCAGCTCGTGGAGGGTTCGCACAGCCTCGGCGTAGGTGTCCCGAGGCCACGGCAGCGGGCCCAGTTCAGGGTCCCGCAGGCAGTCCTGCGTGATTGCGACGACCACCACCTCGCCCGGCTCTCGCCTCGGCGACCGCGTCCGGAAGAGCAGGTCGGTGACTGGGTACTCCCAGCGCCGTGTGAGGCCCATCTCGTGGCCGGCAAAGGCCGTCAGTGCGACGGCCATGCCCAACAGGGCGCCCAGAACGGTTGGGCGGCGCAGAACCATGGCGGTCTCCCGGTCTGCCCCGGAGGCGGGTGGCGAATCTCCACTGCACTGTATACCGCAAGCGGCGGCGTCACCCACAACGGCGCGCTCGGGGCCAGGGAGGGCCGCGCCGGCCTCGCGGCGAAGCGGCGAGCCAGGTTATAGGGGAGAGCAGCATGAGCGAGCAGATCAACGTCGGCTTTGTCGGGTACGGCCTGGGCGGACGCGTCTTCCACACGCCGCTGGTCAACGCCGTGCCCTCCCTGCGCATCCACGCCATCATGTCCCGGAGTGAGGAGAAGCAGCGCCAGGCCCGGGCCGATTGGGACTGCCAGACCGTGGGAACGGTTGAGGAACTCCTCGCCGATGCGGCCGTGGACCTCGTCGTAGTCTCCACTCCGCACAGCACCCACCGGGACCTGGTCATCCAGTGCCTGCAGGCGGGCAAGCACGTCGTGGTAGACAAGGTCATGGCCACCAGCCTGGCGGAGGCGGACGAGATGATTGCGGCGGCGGAGAAGGGTGATCTGCTGCTGAATGTCTTCCAGAACCGCCGCTGGGATGGCGACTTTCTGACCATCCGCCACGCGCTTGCGGCCGGGCTCCTGGGGCAGCCCTATGTCTGCGAGTCGCGGGTCGCGCGCTGGGGCCTCCGCCGCTTCACCTGGCGGCAGTCGCGGGAGATGGGTGGCGGCCCGTTCTGCGACTGGGGCGCCCACGTGATCGACCAGCTCCTGCTGCTATTCGGCGCGGTCGAGTCCGTCTGGGCCGATTTCCTGTACACCGACGAGTTCGATGTGGAATCCGCCGCCCTCTGTCAGGTCAAGCACCGGAACGGCGTCCGGAGCGTCTTCGAGTGCGGCTCGATCAGCCGAATCGAGCGGCCGCGCTGGTATCTGCGCGGTTCCCTTGGCGCACTGCGGAAAATCGGCCTCGACCCGCAGGAGCCGCGACTCGTCCAGGGCATCGTCGAGGGCATCACCCCTCGCGGCGGCGAGTATGAGTCGCCGGAGAACTGGGCGGAGGTGGTGACCGAGGTCGCCGGGCTCGAGAGTCGGCTGACGCTCAAGACGCTTCCCGGCCGGTACGTCACGTACTACGAGAACATCGCTGACATCCTCCTGCATGGCGCAGAGCCTCTGGTGAAGCTGAGTGAGGTCCGCGACGAGTTGGCCGTTCTGGATGCCGCGAAGCAGTCGGCGGCCACCGGCGAGGTCGTGCGGATGGGGGCCCCCAGCGGCCCGTAGGCCCACGCGGAGGTGTGACCGCAGGCGATGGGTGGCTTGGCTTGCCCAGCGCCGGCCAGCGGAGGCCACAGTACAGACAGTTCAGGCAGTTCGGGAGGCTTGCCGCGTCCGCGCTCCCACGGAACGACCCACCTGCTCCCTGTGGTCGCACCCCGCACGTGTCGCTTCCT
>CAZZDO010000689.1:0-2325 GCA_964653205.1 uncultured Armatimonadia bacterium
GCCTGAGGTCATCTGTGCGACGCGCGCGATGGTCTGCAGCAGACGGCCGCGGCCGGCGGCCAGGCCCGCCACCGTGCCGGCGCTGAAGGCGGCCGCCACAAGCACCAGCGCCATCAGGATGAAGAAGTATTGCTGCTTGAGCTTCACGTCTGGCCTCCCTCCCGCCGTGACACGCGGCGCGCCGGAGTGCCGGCGCGCCCGGGCAGGGAGTGTTCTGAACGACTTCACAACTATTCAACCCTGCGGGCCCGAACAGGGTTCCCTGGGGTTGAGTCGCCTAGAAGGGCGGAATCGGTGTGCCGTAGCGGCGCACGCTGAAATGCAGATGGTTGCCGGTAGACCAGCCGGTGCTGTCCACCCCGGCGATGACCTGCCCGCGCGACACCGTCTCACCGACCGAGACGCGCAGGCTGCCCCGCATGCAGTGGCCGTACAG
Source organism: uncultured Armatimonadia bacterium (assembly GCA_964653205.1). Lineage (GTDB taxonomy): Bacteria > Armatimonadota > Zipacnadia > Zipacnadales > UBA11051 > JAJFUB01. The sequence continues at coordinate 437 of CAZZDO010000689.1, forward strand.
AGTGGACATGCCACTGCCGTGGTCAACGATCACGGCGATGCCGTACGCGCCCCACCAGCCGGCGTGGACGACGCGGCCCTTGTCGGCGGCGCGGATCGGTGTGCCGCCGCTACATGCCAGGTCCACGCCGTCATGGAAGCGCCGCGTGCGTGTGATCGGGTGGATGCGCCAGCCGAAGGGGCTGGAGATGTAGCCGGGGGTGGGCCGCAGGAAGCTGCCGCCCCAACTGCCTGAGTACGCACCGGCGCTCGTGCCCCCGTGCTGCACCCGCGACAGCATGGCGCCGATCTCGGCCGACGCCTGCTCCATCTCCGCTAGCTGCCGCTCGACCTCGGCCCGGCTCGCGTTGGTCTGCTTGAGTCGCACTTCGGCCACTTCGGCCTTCACGGCGACATTCCGCTTCTCGCGGGCCACTTCCGCGCGGGCCTCGGCCTGCTCGCGCTCCTTGGCCTTGACCCGGGCTTCCTGGGCCGCCAGGCTGCGGCGGGTGGCCAGCAGTTGCTGCACGAGCGCCTGGTCGTGCCCGGCGATCGTCGTGGTGATCTCAGCCCGTTCGGCGAAGTCGGCGAAGCTGGCGGAGTCCAGGACGACCTCCAGGTAGGAGGGGTTGCCGGCCTCGAACTGGGCCAGCACCCGGGCCTCCATGCGCTTTTTCTGGACCGTGTGCTTGTTCTGCGCCCGCTTGTGATCGCGCTTGACTTCCACCAACACGGCCCGCGTGTGGTTGAGGCGGGCGGTGGCGCGGCGCAACTGCGTCTCCGCCTCGTCCAGTTGGACCTGCGCGTCCACCAGCTTGTTCTTCTGGGTCCGCTGGACTGCCTTGATGTTGCGTAGCTTGCTCTGGGCGCTCTCGATCCGCTGGTCGAGCGTGTGCTTCTTGGCGCGCAACCGGCTGCGGCTCTGCGCCTCGGCCGGGCCGGACCAGTTGACCAGCCCGGTCGTCAGCAGACCGGCGGCGATGAAGAGCCATGACCATCGGGCATGGGTGTGCATGCGTCCGCTGACCTCCTTAGGCAGGGGATGGACGGTGCGCGGCCTGCGCTGCCCGCGAACCGTCTAAACCAACGTCAGGTAATGCCGGGTTCCCAGCAAGCTCCCCACCAGGCCGAACAGCACGCCACAGAGCGTCAGCCCCAGCCCCGATAGCGCCAGGAACTCGGCGTTGTAGATCAGCTCCAGGAAAGGCAAAGTCGCCGTCAGACCATTGTACGCGTATGAGTACCCCACCAGCAAGAGTACGGCGGCCACGAGGCCGCCCGCCAGCCCCTGGACGGCGCCCTCGATGAGGAACGGGGCCCGGATGAAGCCGTTGGTCGCGCCCACCAACTGCATGATGCGGATCTCACGGCGGCGCGAATGCACGCCGAGTTGGATGGTCGTGCTGACCAGCATCAGGGCTGCCAGCGCCATGACGCCGCCGAGGATCAGACCCATCAGCCGGGCCCCCCGCGCCACGCGCAGCAGCTTCTCGGCCACGTCGCGCTGGTAGCGCACCTTCACCACGCCCGGCAGCGCCTTGGCGGCCTGCACCACCGGCTGAAGGTCCTCAGGCTTCTTGACCCGCACCCGGATCACGTCCGGCAGCGGGTTGCTGATGGAGCTCTTGAGGTCCTTGTACGGTATGTTGACCGCAGTCGCGTATTCCTTAAGCGCCTCGTCCTTGGAGACGTACTTGGTCTCCTGCACGCGCAGGTCGCTCTTGAGTTGCTGCTCGAGTGTCTGGTGATCCGCGTCCTTGCCCAGTTGCAGCGTGATCGTGGCCTCTTCGGCCAGCCCCCGCGCCATGTGCTCGAGATTGGTCGCCGTCAGGAAGAACCCGCCGAGAATGGAGAGCGAGACGGCGATGTTGGCGACCGCCCCGAGGGCGACGAGGCTGTGCCGGCGCAGCG
>CAZZDO010000690.1:0-2322 GCA_964653205.1 uncultured Armatimonadia bacterium
CCCCCACCGCCAGGGCCGCCGTCGGCACGAGGCCGGCCACCGCCCCGTCGAGCTGGTCCGCTCCCACCAGCCCCGCCGCCGTCAGCACGTGCGCGGCGCGCCAATCGGTGATGTCGTCGTCGCCGAAGCCGCCGTCGGACACCTCGACCGTCGCCAGCCGCACGTGCCGCGTCGTCGCCGGGTCCGGGAAGCCCGCGGCGCTCACGGCCAGCGTCCCGTCCGCCTGGAGGTATACGTAGTTCGTCGCGTTGTCCGAAAGCAGCGCCTCGATCGTCCCCGCGTACTCGCGCACCGCCGCGCCGTCGAAGAACCGGCCCGCCTTGACGCCCACCGTCATCGCGCTGGTGCGGTACACCCGCAGCCCGCTCACCGTCGCGCAGTTGCGGGCCAGGCGGTAGATGCACTTGACGAAGCTCACGTACCAGTCGAGCCCTTCGCCCTTGATCGGGTAGTACACGCCCGTCACCGGGTCCGTCACCCCGCTGAGGGCCTCCAGTTCCGCATCCGCCGGAAACAGTTCGTTCATGGCAAATGTCTCCTATCTTGTCATTGCGAGCCGGCCTTCAGGCCGGCGCGGCAATCTCACGCATTCGGACGCCAGAGATTGCTTCGTCGCTGCGCTCCTCCTAAGAAACACATTCCCCAGTGTCGGGGGAAATGAGTTGATAGCCCAAGTGCCGGGCCTGCTTCTGGAGGCAGCGGAGTTGGCGTTCGCGGTAGCGTTGTTCATATTGCTCTTGTCCCTGATCGACGTAATCTTGGCCGTAGCGAAGCATGCGGTAGACCAGGCAGGCGAGCTTGCGGGCGATGGCGGTGACGGCCTTGGCCGGGCCGAGGCGGGCCTTGAAGCGGCGGAAGCACGCCCCGAGGGCGGAGCGGCTGTGGTGCAGGCTCTGGGCGGCGAGGCGCAGGGCCTCGGCGGCGCGGTTGCGGACCTTGCGGGTTCGCTTGCGTTTGATTTTGCCCCCGGTGATCCGGTGGTTGGGGCACAGGCCCAGCCAGGAGGCGAAGTGCTTTTCGGTGCGAAAGGCCGTCAGGTCACGCCCGCACTCGGCCAGGATGGTCTGGGCGGTACTGGCGCTGATGCCGTCGATGCGGGTCAGGTCCACCCCGGTCAGGCGGACGAGCTCGGCCGCGAGGGCGAAGTGGGGTTGGTTCTTGCGCCGGCGGGGGCGCTTTGCCGCCGGTGCGGGGGCGGCGGTCTGCGCTACCGGCGCGGGTGCCAGGCGGGCCATGTACTGCTGGAGTTCGCAGTCGCAGGCGGCGATCTTGGCCTGGAAAACGTCGTAGAGTTCGACCGCCTGGCGCAGGACAAAAAGCTGCTCCTCACGGTACTCGCCGGTCAGGGCGCCGGCGATCGTCTCGGGCGAACTCTTGACGCCGGGCCGGGCCATGGCCGCCAGCGCCGCCGGGTCCCGCTCGCCGGCCAGGATCGCCCGCAGGATGGCCTGACCGCTGACGCCCGTGACGTCGGTGAGGACCTTGTGCAACTGCAGGTTCATCTGCTCGAGGGCCTTGTGCATCATGTGGATCTGCCGGGCGCACTGCTCGACCAGGTCCTCGCGCTGCCGCCAATAGGCACGCAGCACCCGGATCTGCGGCTCCGGACGGAACGCCCCCCGCAGCAGGCCGAACGTATGCAGTTCCTGGATCCACCGGCTGTCCGCCACCTCCGACTTGTGGCCGGGCACGTTCTTGACGTAATGGGCGTCCACCAGCAGGACCTCAAGGCCCTGGCCCTCCAGGACCTCGGCCACCGGAATCCAGTACACGCCCGTGGACTCCATCGCCACCGTCGTCACCCGGCAGGCCTTCAGCCACCGCGCCATCGCGTGCAGGTCCGTCGTCAGCACCCCGAACGAGCGGACCGGCGCGTCGTCCCGGTCCTCCGGCACCGCCACGAAGTGCTCCGTCGCGCCGATGTCGATGCCCGCCGCGTCCGGGTGCATCACCCGCAACCGCTCCGGCGCCTTGCCTTTGGCCTTCTTCGAGGATGGACAAACCGTCCGCTTCACCGTATCCTGTCTCATACGCGTCTCCTGGCTCGTGGAAGTAAAGCTCCGTGTGGCCCGAGACGCCCTGGCCCGGGATGGCGAACGGAAAGACAATCTCCTAAACGGGATCGCGCCGGCCGACCCGATCGGCCTCGCGTCACCAGTGACATCGCCATCGGTCCCGGAACCATGCTCGCAATCGGGTACGCACTACTCCAGAGTGCCATCGGTCATGAGAGCCAGGGCACTCGACCACACCGACCGACGATACCAGGGGACGTTTCTTTTGTACATCGCCGGCGCAGCCGGTCCGATGCTCGCAATGACA
>CAZZDO010000691.1:0-2318 GCA_964653205.1 uncultured Armatimonadia bacterium
ACGAGCTTCGAGGCCCTCCTGCATGACGACCGGATCCAGGTCATTGACATCGCCTCACCCAACCACGTACACGAGGAGGAGATCATCGGGGCGGTGGGGGCCGGGAAGCACGTGTATTGCGACAAGCCACTGACGACCAGCCTGGCCTCGGCCCAGAGGATCGAGGCGGCGTTGCGGGCGCGGCCCGAGGTGAAGCATGGGATGGCCTTCCACATGCGCTTCATCCCGGCGACCCTGCGGGCGCGGGAGCTGATCGCGGAGGGCTTCCTGGGGCGGGTGTATCACTTCCATGCGGCGTACTACCACGCCGGCTACACCGACCCGAACCGACCGCTGTCGTGGCGGCTGACGCCCGGGGCCGGCGGCGGGGCGCTGTCGGACCTGGGCAGCCATGTGCTGGACCTGATGAGCTACCTGCTGGGCGACTACGCGGCCGTGCGGGCGAGCCTGGAGACGTTCATCAAGGAGCGTCCGGCCGCGAAGGGCTCCAGCGAGATGAAGCCGGTGCAGGTGGATGACTACGTGGCCTTGCAGGCGCGGATGCAGAGCGGGGCGCTGGGCTACATCGAGGCCTCGCGCTTCGCCACCGGCGCCCAGGACGGCATGGAGTTCGTCATCTTCGGCGAGCAGGGCGCGCTGAAGTTCAACATGATGGACCCGAACTTTCTGTACGCGTACGACGCCACCGCGCCCGAGGCCGACCTGGGCGGGCGGCGCGGCTGGACGCAGATCGAGTGCGTGCAGCGCTACCCCAAGCCCAGCGCCTTGCCCGCGCCCAAGCTGCCGATCGGCTGGATGCGGTTCCACGTGCACTGCCTGTATGACTTCCTGTCGGCCGTGGCCGAGGACCGGCTCGGCACCGCGACGATCTTCGACGGGGTCAAGACGCAGGCGGTGGACGAGGCCGTCCGGCAGAGCGCGGCGGCGGGGGACTGGACGGAAGTGGTTGGTGGTTAGTGGTTGGTGCTGCGGGAATGGGGAATGGGGAGCTGGGAATCGAGGAGCGAGGGCATGCCGTTCGCCCCGCAGGGGCCGACGTGTGTAGCCACGGGCGTGAGCCCGTGGACTCCGGCCGCCCTCCCCCTCCTCCCTCCGGCCGGCCGGACTCGTTGACATGCTGACAGGGAGGCTTACAAACATGCGCCACCTCATGGTCCCTCTTCTGCTTCTCTCATGTTCGCTGGCCCTCGCCCAGGGCAGCTTCTACAAGACCGCCGATGGGACGTGGAAGCCCTTGAAGGCGACGACCGCCGGGGCGATCACGAAGTTCAGCCTCGCGCCCGAAGACATCGGCGGCGGCTCGACCCTCATCGTCGTCAACAAGCCCAAGTGGATGGTCCTCGATGACACCACACCCCCGGCCGTCGTCAAGATCCTGCTCGACGGGCAGGAGCGGGCCGCGGAGGACCTCGACCTCGGGGCCGTGACGGCGGCGCCGGGGGAGTTGGCCTTCGCCATCAAGGACGAGAAGAACCCGCTGGATGGCGAGGAGGTGCGGGTGACGCTCGACGGCCAGCCGCTCCCGGCCGCGCAGGTGGCCATCCTGAAGCTCGCCCCGGACGGCAAGTCGCTGCGCATCGCGGCGAAGGTGGGTACCGTGGCCGAGGCGCGGCATGTGCTGACGGTGCTCGTGAGCGACATGGCCCCGGAGCGCAACAGCACGTCGCTGACGCTCAAGTTCTCGACGGCACCGCTGCTGGCCAACGGGAGCTTCGAGCAGGTGGACAACCAGGGCAACCCGGTCGGCTGGGCGCCGGGGGCGTGGTCGGCCGACGCGGCGACGAAGTACGAGGCAGGCGCTCAGGACGGCGGGGTAGCGGGAAAGAAGGCGTTCCGGTTCGTGGGGATCGGCGGGTCGCTGAACCTGGTGCTCAGCCAGCAGCTCGAGCCGCTGAAGGTCGGCGCGCCGTATGTGCTGACCGGCCAGTACAAGAGCGAGGGCGGGGCCTCGATCTCAGTCATCACGACCGCCGACGGCAAGCAGGCGGAGTACTTGACTCACCCGCTGCCGGCGGCGAAGGAATGGACACCGTTCTCGTACGAGTTCCAGCTTAAGGCCCACGAGAGCCTGCTGATCGTGCCGCGCACGGGCAGCAAGGGCGAGACGTGGTTTGATGCGCTGAAGCTGGACCTGAAGTAGCGGCGCGGTTCATCGCGCCCCGGACTCCGTGCTCCCTCATGGGCGCGATGAATCGCGCCGCTACGGGCGCACGGTCAGCAACACCCTCTCCACCGCTCGTCCATCCACCGGCATCTGCACGGAAATGCTGAACTGCTTGAGCGTGACGCGCTGGTCGCGGCGGACGGCGCGCGAGTCC
>CAZZDO010000692.1:0-2316 GCA_964653205.1 uncultured Armatimonadia bacterium
CGCTCGCCGGTGTCAGGGTCAAGGTAGAACTGCGCGATCTGCGTCTCCATGGTCGGCCGCCCGGGCGCGTGGAAGGGCTCCCCGCCGAGTTCGTCGTGGCGCTCCAGGCGGAACTGCGCCACATATTCGGCGACCATGTGCCGGGGGAAGCGCACGCGCTGGCAGCCAAAGTCCACGGTGGCGCCGGCGATCTGCAGGAGCGCCAGCAGCTCTTCATTCTGGCAGAGGATGCCGACCCGTTCGAGAGTCGTCATGACCGCCTCGGCGAGGGGCTCGACGTCTTCAGGGCGCACCAGGAATTGCTGTAGCATCGGGGACACCTCGGGGGCGGTATGATGGGTCTTTCGCCGCGCGGCGGGAGGTTCCTGCGGGAGGTGCCGGGGCGGAGGATGGGAATATGGAGGCGGAGGATACAACCATGCTCGACCTGCACGCCCTGACCACCCCGCCCGCCGACTACGACCTTGCCAGCCATCCCCTGCCGCCGCTGGCCATCGGCCCGACGCTGGCGGACTGGGAGACTCAGCGTGCGGCGCTCCGGCAGACGTGGCTGGACTACCTCGGCCACGGGCCGGAGATGGTGCCGCTGGCGCCCGCAGCGAAGTTCGAGGAGGACCTCGGCGAAATCACCCGGGCGCTGGTGACTTATCAGGTTGAGGCGGGCTGCCGCGTCTCGGCGTATGTGGTGCGGCCCAAGGGTGACGGGCCGTTCCCCGGGGTCGTCGTCTTCCATCCGACGACCCATGAGACGATTCTGCAGCCGGCCGGGCTGGCCGAGCCGCCCGAGAAGCACTTCGGCCTGCGGCTGGCCGAGCGTGGCTGTATCACCGTGTCCCCGTGCAACTACCTGTGGGACTACCGCGGCCGGCCGGGCGCCGGCGCGGACTTCGCCGCCTTTGAGAAGCTCACGAATCAGGTGCTGCTCGGGCGCTATCCGGAGTGGACCGGCATGGGCAAGATGGTGTGGGACGGGTTGCGCGCGGTGGACTACTTGCTGACGCTGCCGGGCGTGGACCCGGCGCGACTGGGCTGCGTGGGGCATTCGCTGGGCGCCAAGGAAGTCCTGTATGCGATGGCGTTCGACGAGCGACTGGCGGCGGGCGTGTCGAGCGAGGGCGGCATCGGGCTGCCCTTCACGAACTGGACCGCGCCGTGGTACCTGGGCGAGGGCATCACGCAGCGGCCGGATCTGGAGCATCACCAACTGCTGGCGCTGGCGGCTCCGCGGGCGCTACTCGTGCTCGGGGGCGGCAAGCAGCCGCCGGCCCCGGACGCCCGCCGTGGCGCGGCCGACTTCGTCCAGGACTGGAGCTACCTGGAGGCGGCCCGCCCGGCGTACGCCTTGCACGGGAAGGCGGAGAACCTGGGGCTGCTGCTGCACGACGCGGGGCACTGGGTGCCCGAGCCGGCGCAGGAGGCGTTGTATGGGTGGTTTGACAGAGCCTTCGCGTAGGCCGGTTTGTCCCCGAACCGGCCTCCTGCGGGTGCGAGGACGCACCCGCCTACGCGTCACCATGTCACCTCGAACTCCACCACCACCCGCCGCGCCGCCTCCGTCCCGTCATACCGCACATGCGCGAACGGCTTGAACCCGCTTGCGCTGGCGTAGGAGAAGACCACCGGCGTCTTCGCGACGCTCGCCACTAGCTGCAGGCCCGGCGTGTCGGGCGTGACGCGCGCCTGGCGCTCGGTGCCGAAGACCCCCGTCAATCCCTCCAGCCGCACCCCGTACTCCGCCTTGCCCTGGAAGAGCCAACTGAGCCGGCGCGGCTCATCGAGCACGATCGTGTCGCGCACGGTGACGCGCCCCGGCGCGAGGAGAAAGTCGCGAGTGTAGTGGGTCAGGCCGAGGGCCTCGGGATAGGCGGGCGTGAGCCACAGGCGCACGAGGCCCGTCGCGGTCGCCTCGTCCCAGCGCGCGACCTGCACCTGCTCGCCCGGGTGCATCTTGCTGGGGATGGACATCGGGTAGCCGATGTCGCCGATCTGGCCTTGATCGTCAATGAGCAGGCAGGAGCGCAGGGCGGTCTGCAGCTTGTAGCCACCGTCGGGGCTGCAGAGCACCGGTATGTCGTCGAGGTAGAGCATGAAGTGGCCGCCCGCGGGGACGCTGCCGAGGCGGTCGCACGGGCACAGCGACGCGAGGTAGGAGTTCCAGCCCGACGCCGGGCCGCACTGGGTCGTCAGCGCCATGCCGCGCGCGTCGTCGCGGACGTGCACGATGCCCGAGTCGGGGAAGTGGCTCAGCCGCCGCGGCGGTGCGGGCGCCTCGGCCGGGACCGTCGGGTCGTAGCTCATCAGCCCCGCCACGGCGCT
>CAZZDO010000693.1:0-2310 GCA_964653205.1 uncultured Armatimonadia bacterium
CTCCGGTACCGCCGCACGATCTCCTCCGCCTCCGCGCACAGCCGCCCCACCGCCGCGCCGTACCGCCCCTCGGTCGCATACCGCACCGCATAGTCGCCGATCCGCGTCTCCTGCACGGCCCCGCCTTCGCCGCCCAACTCGGCCAACAGCTCCGCCGCCACCAGCTTCGCCTGCGCTAGCGCCACTTCCGTCGGCGTCTGCTCAAAGCCCCAGTCCAGGTCCACCTCGACGTTCTGGACCCCCTCGGGAAAGCGCGTCAGCGTCGCCTGCGGCTTCAGCCTCACCAGCCCCGTCTCGGCGTACACGTGATACGCCGCCGCCGCGATCGTCACACCCTCCACCCGCACGGCCCTCACCGCCACGGGCAGGCTCACTCCGGCCTCGGTCAGCAGCAAGCGATCCGTGCCTTTGCCGTCCAGCGCCACCGTCTCGTCGCTATGCCACCAGAAGTCCCGCCCTGCGCCGGTGTCCACCATCCCGCGCGTCAGGGGCAGCAGCTCCTCAACGCGTACCGCCAGGTCCTCCTCGGTCCCGAACGCCGTCAGGTCATACCCGCGCAGCACCTTCAGCACCTCCTCGACCGTGCAGTACGAACTCAGATTCCCGGTTGTGAACACACCTTGCGTTCCCATCCGTCACACCACACCCTTCCCCGTCGCCGTCTCAACCACTCAACCACTCAACCACTGCCCCTACCACTCCTCCGACCACAGCCCCTCGGCATTCTGCACCCGCACCTTCCAGAAGTACGTCGTCTGGTCGCCCAACTCCGCACCCGCGTACACCACGGCCGTCTCCTCCCCGGCGGTCACGCCGGTGTCCCACAGGTCGCCCTCGTTCGTGTCCAGCTCCTCCTGGCTCGACGCCACCAGCACCTGGTACGCGCTCTGCGCCAACCCCTTCTCATCCGCATAGCTCCAGCTCAGCGTCGGCGTTGCGTCCATGATCCCGGCCGGGTTCACCTTGCCCTCCACCTGCAGCGCGGTCACACTCGGCCGCGTCGCGGCCTGGGGCTGGCCGATGAGCCAACTGAACAGCTTCGGCGACGTCTGGCCCGTGTTGGTCCGCGACAGCCGGAAGCGCAACCGCACTGCCTCCGTCGTCAGCTCGCCAAGCGCCACCGTGCCCCACGTCACCGCATGCTCGACGGCGTCACTCAGGGCCGCGCAGGCCTCCGCGCCGTAGCCCGCGATCGGCTGGTCCGTCGCCGCGTCCAGCACCTCCACCTGCACGGTCCCTTGCTCCGGCGCCACATTCACGACCAGGTCGCCCCAGCCTTCGGCCGGCTTCATCAGCACCGCCGTCTCGATCATCCCGCTGAGCTGCCCGGAGTTCAACTGGTAGTACGTCTCCCGGTTGTAGCCCTGGTACGCCAGGTTGAACACCGTGCCCGAGGTTGCGTAGTAGTAGATCCGCCGGTCGCCCAGCCGGAACGACTCCAGCGGGTTGCTGCCCGGTAGGAAGCTGTAGACCACCTGCTGGAAGTGCCGGTCGTCATCCGACGCCCACAGCCGCGTCACTCCGCCCAGGGTCTCCACTGCCATCGCGATGAAATCATCAGACACCGCGTAGGGGAACATCGTGTACCCCTGGGCGATACCCAATGGCGACAGGCTGACACCATGGGGCAGCAGGTAGAAGCTCTTTAGATCCGGGCTCGTCCATCCGGCCACCGGCCGCCGGTTCGCCCCGATCTGCCCGCTCAGCGGCAGGATCGTCTTGAACCGCGCGTACGCCGCGAACCGCCGTCCCGGGTCCCGCGCGAACGGGTTCTCCATCGTGATCCACTCGGCGTCGCGGTTCCCGAAGCAGTTGCTGCCGCCCAGCATCGGCGGCAACATGTCCACGCCTCCGTTGCCGGGCAGCACCGGGTTGTTCGCCCACCAGTGCTTCGCGACGTCGAAGCTCCACCGGTCCGGCGCCCCGTGGTATGCCCGGGCGTAGTAGTGATCAGGATTGTCCTCGTTGCTCAGCACCAGCATCGCCCAGCGCTCGTCGGGCGTCTGGAAGATCCGTGTCAGACCGGGGTTCCCGTTCAAACCCCACGTCGAGTCGCTGGCCTCCCATGGCCGCAACGCGCTGGTGGCCAGGAACGGATTGCTCTTCCCCGCCGGCGGCGTCTCGTCTTGCCACGTGATGCGATTGGTGCCCGCATTCCACGTGCCCCGCACGTAACCCACACGCCGCGTGCCCTCCGCGCTCGTCCCGATCACCGCCGCGATGACCGCGTCAGGGTCATCCGACGCCCGCACCATGCTGTGGAAGAACGCCTGCTCGCGCCACGTCCCGGTCGCCCGCAGGTCCGCGACG
>CAZZDO010000694.1:0-2309 GCA_964653205.1 uncultured Armatimonadia bacterium
CGGCCGCGGCCCCGGCTGCTGCTTGATCCAGACCTGGTGGGCGATCCGCGCCTTGGCGAAGGCGGCGATCTCGGTTGTGGGCAGGGTGACCGTCAGGGTGTAGTCGCGCCAGTCTTCGCTCATGTCGTCACGTGTTCAGCCAGCGCGTCATGTGAGAACAAGCCAACCGCCGGGTAGAAGTCCATCTGCAGATGGGTTTTCGGTCCGCTCCGTTTCTTCAGGCAAAACAGGATGATGCGACGTCCGCCCGCCTTTAGGCGGCCGCGGTCCAAGTCATCCTTCGCGGCCTTCTTGTCCTCGGCCAGCAGCATAGCCAGATCCGCCCCGTACTCGATGCCGCCGCTTTCCTTGAAGCTGGATAGCTCCGGCGACTCGGTCAGGTATCCGGTGGACTTGTCCGGCGCTATGTTGTAGCTCGCGCGGTTGATGCTGGACAGGACCAGGACGGGCGCGTCCAGGTCGCGCGCCAGACGCGCCAGCTCTCCCAGGATGAAGTCTACCCTCTCCCGGACGGATGGGAACTCCCGCCCCGTGCGCGTTTCTGCTGGCATTGCCTGTAGGTAGTCGACGCATACCAAGCAGGGCGGCTTGTCGGCGTCCCGCCGGCGCTCTTCCCGGCGCTTGGTGGTCGTAGCCAACAGACGGATGCGCTCGACCGTATAGTCAGCTCCGGCCTCGATGATGTGCAGGAAGCGCCCCGGTCCGGCACAATAGGCCTCGGCGGCCTTAGCGACCCGCTCTCTGTCCACCTTCCAGGGCCGCAAGCTCAGATCTTCAGTGTCGATGCCTGGCCAGCTCTCCCGGGCGGTGCGGCGCGCCAGCGACTTGGTGGCCAGCTCCTTGGCGGATTGTTCGTAGGTGAAATACAAGACTGGAATTTGCTCATGCTCGGCGACGTGATCGGCAAGCTGGATTAGGAAGGAAGACTTGCCGACTGCCGTCAGTCCGCCGAAGACGAACAGGCCCCGCCCCGCAGTGGCCAGGACCACGTTCAGGTTTGGCAGACCGTAGTCTAGGCCTACGCGCTTTGTCCGCGACCGCCGCTCCATGTCGGCCAGCACTTCGGCCATGACCTCCCGCGCCAAGGGAAGTTGGTTGGTCATATCTTGGCGGGTGGTAGTGGCCAAAAGGTCGTCCGCCGTTTTTTCCAGGGCGGCCGTGGCGGCTGCTGGGTCGATTCGGCCTTGTACGGCGTCCCTGTGGATAGCCTCCAGGTGTTGCCTTGTTGTGTCTAAACAGTCGATCGCGACGCGCACGCGGTGAACGGTGACCAGTCCCTCTGCCATCTCGGCGGCTATAGACGCATCGACGGCCGCGCTCGGGTCCAGGATTCTGGCAATAGCGGCTTCTGCCTCTTGGCGGGCGGTGGCGCTCAGGCTTGCGCTTAGGCGGCTGCGCAGGGTGTCCGGATGCGGTTGGACGCCGTCCGCGACGCAGATCTGCAGCGCCTGTGCGGCGGCGAGCAGTTCGGGACGCCAGCTCGAGCCTAAGGCGTTGAAGGCCTGCCAAAGCTCCGCATGGTCCGTGCCGTGCTGGGCGACGGTGGCCAAGACGGCGATCTGCCGGGCGTAGGTGTCCGGCTCGACCTCGACCTCAGTTGCGGCCTCGAGGCGGTCTTCCAGGGTGTCGGGATTGCTTGTCTGTTCGGTCAAGTCTTGTCTCCTGGGTCAGTTTTTGGCCGCTGGGTCAAGGGTTGTCTATGCGGTCAAGGGTGTACGTCTGGGCGCCTGATTGGCCGCAGGACCGCGTTGTGGCCTCTTGACCGGTTTAGGGTACCAGGACCGTCCGCGCGGCTTGTAGCGCCTCCTGGGCGCCTTAGAAGGCCTGTTTGGTCAGCTCTTGGTCTTCTCCCGGTCAATCGTTCGATCCCCGCTGGATCGGCGACGAACTCCAGGGTCTCCAAGCACAGCTTGGCCAGGCGTCCGCGTTCGCTGCCTCGGTAGGTCTCGACATCGGCCGTCAGCTCGGCCCAGCGGCGCCGCGGCACTGGTCTGGTCAGATAGGTGACTGCGTAGTAGTGCAAGTAGAAGTCCGCATCCGCCGGGTCCCTGTCCGGATCGTTCTTCGTCATGCCTTGGCCTTCTTGGCCGGTGGGATGACCTCGGCTTGCGTGACGTAGGCCCGCAGGACCGCTTCGACGAGCTCTGCGACTGACCGGCCTTCCTCCAGGGCGCGCCGCTTGACTGCCAGGTGCACCTCCGGCGGCACCCGGGCGACCAGTTGCGGCCAGCTCGTGACCCGTTCCTCTGGCTTCTTGGGTTCGGTGACTCGCATAGCCCCTCCTTGTTTGTCATGCTTCGCCCGATGTA
>CAZZDO010000695.1:0-2288 GCA_964653205.1 uncultured Armatimonadia bacterium
CGAGGCGGTCGTAGGGGGGCGGGAGAGTCGGCAAGGGCCCGTTTGTCGGGTGCTGGGCAGAGTCCGGCGGAGGCCGGTGGCGACAACGAACGGAAGGGACGCGGTGGAGGCAACGCGCGGGTCATGGCGGTCCCCTAGCAGACGTTGGCGCCAGGCGACCCACGTAGACCAGAGAAGGAGCGTCGCAGTGGGGACAGCGCCGGACATCCACGCCCGTGAGCCGCAGGATGCGCTCGGCGGGGGTTTCCTCGGGCTGGGGCGTCGGCGGCGCTGCGCCCAGGGCCGTCCGGATGGCGGCGAGCGTCTCCTGCTTGCGCGTGGGCGCAAGCCAGCCGTAGTAGCGGATCTTCACGAAGTGGTCAGGCAGGATATGGTAGAGGAAGCGCTGGATGAAGTCCGCGGCGGGGAGCTCTTTGACCTTCTGGCGGTCGCCATCGCGCCGGTCGCGGTAGGAGAAGCGCACGCGTCCGTCGTCGAGGGCCAGGAGGCGGTGATCCCCGATGGCGACGCGGTGGACGTAGCGCCCAAGGTACTCGAGCGCCTGCTCGGGACCGGCCGCGGTGGGCCGGGCTTCGGCGACCCAGCCTTGGCTGGCTAACGTCGCGATGAGGGCGTCCCAGGCCGCGGCGTCGGCGAGTTCGGCGGCCCCGCCGGTGAAGGCCAACTTCCCGCGCTTGCGCAGGGCCTCCAGCCGCTTCAGGAAACGGTTGCGGAAGGCGTCGCACAGGGGCTGTTTGCCGAAGAGGAAACCCTCGCGCATGGATACCCAGCGGCCGGTATCCGCCTGCCCGGCTTCGTCCGCAGACTTCGTCGCGGCACGCCACACGCCCCCGGGGATGACGCAGTGCACATGGAAGTGCCCGGTCAGCAACTGCGTCCAGGTGTGCAGCACGGCCAGGTAACCCAGTTGGCCCTCCAGCCGCCATTGCGGGTCGGCGGCAAAATGCTGCAAGACCCAGTTGACCGCGGAAAACAGTTCGCCGAGCAGCAGCGCGCGATTCGCGTCGATCAGCGGGTTGAGCAGGTGCGGCACGGTGAACACCGTGTGGAAGTACTGGACCGGCAACAGCTCCGCCCGCCGGTCGGCGAGCCATTCTTCCTTGGCCGCGGTCTGGCAGGTGGGGCAATGCCGGTCCAGACACGAGTTGTAGACCGGCAACTCGCTGCCGCAACTTTCACAGCGGTACAGGTGGCCGCCCAGGGCGGCCGTGCGGCACGACAGGATGTGCCGCACGGCTTTCGCCTGGTGCGGGGCGATCTTGTGGGTGCGGTCGTACTCGGCCCAGTGCGCCCGAAAGACGTCCGCCACCCGTAGGGCGGCGGCGCACATGGCTACGGCCGCTTGGGGAGCAGGTCCAGCGGACTGACCACCGCCGGGGCGCCGGGTACCACATGCAGGTACCGGCCCGTGGTGACCAGCGCCGAGTGCCCGAGCCAGCGCTTGAGGGCGAAGATGTCATGCCCGTTGTGGAGCGCGTGACTGGCAAAGCAATGCCGCAGCGTGTGAATCCCGCCGAGGTTGCGCACGCCGCTGCGCTTCAGCGCCTGGTAGTAGATCGCCTGCGCCGTGCCCGTGGACATGGGCTGGGACTTGTCGCGCCCGAAGAAGAAGTACGAGGTCGGGCGGTTGGCGCGCCAGTGCTCCTCCAACAGTCGCAGACTGTGGTGGGCCAGCAGCGTGTAACGCTGCTTGTGGCCTTTGCCGGTAACTTTGAGCATCATCCGGCCCCGGTCCACGTCCACGGGCTGCACCAGCACCACTTCCGATACGCGCAGCCCCGAGCCGTAGGTCAGGCTGAGCAACGCGCGGTGCTTCACATTGCGCGGCGACTCGATCAGCCGCACCGTCTCCTCGGGCGACAGTACGCCGGGCCGCGTGCGGCTGCGGCCGCGCGGCGGAATGGAGAACTCGTGGCGCTTGCGCCTAAGCACCTGCTCGTACAGGAAGCGGTACGCGCTGAAGTAAACGTTCACCGTGGCCCACGCCAGCTTGCGCACCGTGATGATCTCGTCGAGAAACCGCTGTACCTCCGCGCACGTCAACCCAGCCAGGTTCCGCCGGTAGAACGCCCACAACTGCTCCAGCGCATACAGGTAACTCTCGTGCGTCCGCGGCGAGAACCCTCTCAACCGCATCTGCAACTCCACCGCCTCGCGTAACGCCGACATGACTGACTCCTCGCTTCGGCATCCCGGCCTTATGCCGAGCGCCGTCAGAGTCAGTCTATCCCTTCAGAAATGGAAAAACCGCTTCGCGGAGGAGTCTCGTTTCCGCGAAGCGGTTCCGT
>CAZZDO010000696.1:0-2285 GCA_964653205.1 uncultured Armatimonadia bacterium
CCCCCGCCGCCCTCAGTTCCGCGTGACGAGGATCCAGTCCACGATCACTTCTCCCGGGCCCCAGAGCGTGAACGAGCTGATCCCCGGCCCCGCCCTTGGCACCGTCCGCTCGAAGACCGGCACGCCATCCACACACGCTGGCGCCGCGGTGTCGTACACGTCCAACTCCGCCAGGTGCCAGCCCTCCAGGAGCTTCATCGGCGCCTGACCCATCTCCTCGCAACGGTCGTGCGTCGGGAAGAACTGCATCGAGGCCGCCGTGGCACTGGTGCTGAAGATCACGGCGCCACCGGAGGCCTGCCGGCACCCGATGCTCAGGCGGCCGCCGTTCGCGCACCGGAAGCGGATGGCCACGTGGCTGTTGATCGCCTGCAACTCCGGCGCAATCGGCGGTTGCCAGACGATCAGCCCGGTCTGCCTCTCATTGACAAAGCGCAGCCCGGCATCGGGCAGGATGTCCCACCACCAGAACGCCGGATCGGCCGTAGCGGCGCCGCCGGCCAGCCGGTCGCGCGTCGGCAACTGCGGGAAGTTCTCCCACCATATCAGAGGCACCGAGGGCCACAGACTCTTGTCGAGCCGGACGGCTTCGGCGAAGGCCGGCTGGGCGGCGGAGAAGTCGTTCAGGTAGAAGTGGGTGAGGCCGAGGTAGAGATGGCCCGCCGCCAACTGCGGAGCAAGGTTAGTCACACCCCGGAAGCGCGCCGCGGCGATGCCCATGTACGACCGGCTGCCCTTGGCATATCCATAGCGCAAGGCCCGCAGCCCGGCTTGGAACTGCGCCACGATGTGCTCATTCCGGAGCGCCTGCAGTTGTTGGTCCAGCGCGGCAGCGGACGGCAGGAGAGATTGGAGTTTCTTTGCAGCTTCGGCTTCGGCAGGGGTCAGAGCCGGCTCGTCAGCGCCCCCCGCGCCCTGTTCTTGCCCGGCCGGCTGCGCCCCACCCGGCGAGACGAGGCAGGTAAGGCACACACCCAGCAGAGCAACGCCCAGCGGGACACGCACGCACCTTCACCTCCGATCAGCACCTGCCATGGTAGGGACGCGGTGGTTCCGCTGTCAAGGCGATTGTGGCGATCCGAAGACGAGACCAATCGCGCGAAGCGCCTGTCGGCGGCGGCGTGGCTCGCGGATCAGTTGGCAGACTTCGACGGCCTTCGCGTGATGCGCCCGACTGACGTATTCCGCCACACGCCGCATCGTCTGCGTCTTCTGTGCTTCCCTGCATGCCGCGCAGAAGAGGTCGAGGGTGCGGTCGAACGACAGTTGAGGGGCATCCACGAACAGGAGCGCGTAGAGCCCATCCTGGCGGCGGAACGGATTGGGCTCAGCCAGGATGACTCGCAGCAGCCGGTCCAGCTCCCGCTCGAACCATTCCAGTTCGCCAGTGTCCAGCAACGCGCGTAGTGGCCAGGCGCCCACGGTCACGACGCGGTTCGGTTCCTGGCAGTCATCCGCGTTGGCGAAAGCCTCTTGCAGCAGTCTGGCGCGGTCGTCACGGTCCTGCACGCCCTGGGCTACCTCTGCGAGGCCCTGACAGCGGTTCCACGCTGCCATCGGTCCCCCAAGGCGTCGCACCCCGGTGACAGCCCGCTCGACTTCCGCCGCGGACAGCGCGTGGTCGGGCCGCCAGAACCCGAAACCCGGCTTCTCGTGGCCTCTGACCTGCCTGTAGACTTTGCTTCCCGGCAGGCGCATATGCTCCCGCCCTGTGCCGAGGACTCGCTATCACCTCACGCACAACTCCACCGGCCGCTTCCCCGCCGGCGGCACGAACGGAATCGCCCCCTTGCAGCCCGTTCCCGCGCACTCATACGCCGCGAAGATGATCGGCGGTCGTTGGCGACCGCACAGCGTCACCCGCCCGTCTCTAGCGGCATCTCCAGCCCCGCCACGCAGTTCACAAAGTGCTGGTCCTCCGGCGGGCTATCTACCTTCCACCTGAAGCGGGCCGCTCCCTCCCGATGCGGATGGGCTTGACCTTGATAACGTTTGGCGTTATTATCAAGGTGACATGATCCGCAGCTTCCGCGACCAGGACACTCGGCGGCTCTTCCAGCGCGAGCCGGTGAGACGACTGCCGGCCTCGCTGCACCACCGGGCCGTCCGCAAGCTGGTCATGCTGGACGCGGCGACGGAAGTCGCGGACCTCCGAACCCCACCGGGTAACAGGCTGGAGAAGCTGGTCGGAGATCGCGCGGGCCAGCACAGCATCCGCATCAACGACCAATGGCGGATCTGCTTCGTGTGGCGAGGCGGGGACGCGTATGAAGTCGAGATCGTGG
>CAZZDO010000697.1:0-2285 GCA_964653205.1 uncultured Armatimonadia bacterium
TCCAGCAGCGGCGCCGACGCCTTCCCCGAGGCGGTCACGCGCACGCGCGCGTTGGAGTCCAGCCGGTTGTCGCGGATGACGATGCCCAGGGCCATGGGGTACTGCCAGGGCGAGCCGTCGGGGTTGGTCGAGGGGTGGGCGCCCACGCCGATGGCCGAGTCGCCGCCGCCATACTGGTAACCCGCCGGCACGGCGTGGATGTGGTTGCCCTCGGTGATGTGGTTGTGCAGATACTGGATGTAGAACTGCGGCTGCGAGCCTTTCTGCGGCGGCCCGGCGTAGTGCGAGGCGTGGCTCCAGAAGCCCCCGGCCCGCGCCGCCTCGTTCGCGGCCACGATGCTCTCCATGCCCGTGCCGTAGAACTGGAAGGCGATGCGCACATCGGCGTACTTGTTCCCCACGACGAGGAAGCGATCCATGGTGTGGTTGACGCCAACGATGGACGAGGCATCGGGCGTGATCGTGAAGGGCTCATCCACCGTGACGGTCGTGTCGGTGTTGCCCACGACGCGGCGGTACTGCCCCTTGCCCTTGCCCCCGACGATGTAGAGCGTGTGCCCGGCGAGGGCGTCGGGCTTCCACTCCTGCGCGGTCGGCACCGTCACCATCGTCGCGCTGGCCGAGGCGACCGCGCCGAAGTACTGACCGCTCGCGCCGTCGGTGCTGTTGCATTCCCGGTCCCAGCCCCAGATGTCGCGGAACTCGTTGCGCGCCAGGAAGACGCGCGACACGGTCGGCTGCGTGAGGTGAGAGCTGAAGAACAGGGCGCTGCGGGCCGTGTTGTCCGCGCCGAGGAACTGGTTGTTCTCGATGGTCAGCCGCTCCCCGTCGTGCACGAAGCAATAGCCGAGGCTGCCGATGCGCAGGCGGTTGTTCTGGATGCGCGCCCCGCGGCTGTTGACGAGCCAGAAGACGTTGCCGGAGCTTTCCAGGTCGCAGTCGGTGACCTCGACGTTCCGGCCGCCCAGTTGCAGCAGCGCCCCCTTCGCCCCGGCCCCGCCGTCGGTGGCCGTCTGGCGGAAGACCTCATTGTGATCCACGATGTTGATGTAGCCGCCGTACAGGACCCAGCGCATCCGCACGCGCCGCACGAACACGTTGCCCGCCTCGGGCGGCTTCTGATCGGCGATGAGACCGTTGTTGGCGTTGACGAACCAGAGCGAGAGGTCTTCCACGCCGAAGTCGTGCGTGCCACGCAGGACACAGTCCATGCGGTTGGTCGGCGTGTCCTTCCAGGCATTGCGTCCATCGCCCCAGAACAGTTCCGCCAGGCTCTCCCCCTCCCCGCGCAGGACGGTCTTGACCGGGATCGTCAGCGGACGCTTGAGCAGATAGCGACCGCGCGGGAAGTAGACGACCCCGCCACCGGCTTCGTCGGCCTGTTTGAGCGCCGCTTCGACCGCCGGCGTGTCGTCCGCGCCGCCATCGCCCTTCGCGCCGAGCTTGCGCACGTCATACACCGTCTGCGGCCAGGCGAGCTTCGGCTCGACCGTCAGCTTGACCGGGAGGCTCCAGGCCAGGTCGCCGCCCAGGCCGCTGTGGGCGAACAGTTCATACGCACCCGGCGGCAGATCGCCCGGCAGCTTCGCCTGCTGCGCCCAGGCGTCACCGGTCGGCGCGAGCGCCATGCTTTTGGGACCCTTGAGCCACAGGCGGGGCTTCGCCTCCGGCGGCCCGGCGAGGCACTTGCCGAAGGCCCGGACCCAGCCGCCGGGGCTGGCGGTGAGGCCCAGGTCGCCCTGCACCCACCAGACCTGCGGGCGGTTGAGCAGCCCCTGCACGCTGCCCTCCGGCGACGTGAGCCGGTAGGCGAACACGCCCGGGGCAAGGCCAGCGGGGATGATGAACTTGACGGAGGTGTCGGCGGGCTGGAGCGCCGGGACGGGCTGCCACTGCCGGGGCCAGGAGGGGGTGACGGCGAAGCCCTCGGCGCCCTTGTCGGGCAAGCGGGCGATCTCAACCTTCGTGTCCGGGCCGAAGCCCCCGCCGCAGACGAGCGCGGTCGCGTCGGGCTGGACGGGGTCGCTGGCCCAGAAGACGGCGGGCGCGGCGGCAAGAGGCAGTGCGGTCAGCGAGAAGAGAGCCACAGGGCAGAGCAGGCGGAGCGCGGTCATCGTTGCACCTCCGGGTCTGCTCGGAGGTTCCCCATCGCGGAGACGGCCACCTTGCGCGGGGCGTGGAGCGGAAGCTCGCGGGGCCCCGGCCGGCGGCCACCCCGCGACTCATGTCTCCCACGTGTCTCCCACGTTCCCACACTCCGCCTTTCGTGCTATCATGCCTCTCCT
>CAZZDO010000698.1:0-2283 GCA_964653205.1 uncultured Armatimonadia bacterium
CGGCGGCGGGCGGGCGCGCAGAGGCGTGGACGAGCGCAGCGATCAGCACGGTCACCGCGCCCGGATCGCCCAAGTCGCCCAGCGCATAGGCGGCCGCAACGCGCATCTCGCTCTTCTCGGCCGCGTTGCTCAGGACGCCGCTGAGGACCGGCAGGGAGTTGGCCACGCGCAGCTTGCCGACGGCCTGCATCGCAGCGAGGCGCAGCGTGGCGTCCTGGGCCTGGACGGCCTGCAGCAGGGCGGCATCGCCGGCGTGGCTGCCGATCATGCCGAGCAGCCAGGCGGCGCGGGGCGCGGCCTCGGTCTGTCCGGCGCTGACGAGGCCGGCCAGGCGCGGCCCGACGGCGTTCCCACGCTCGCGTAGCGCCGCCAGGGCGTCCATCACCTTGTCGGGCTCCTGACCGGCGAGGTCCTCAAGATACTTGCCGGTGCGGCGGGCGGCGCTGATCCAGGTGATCGCATACACCACCACCAGGATCAGCACGATGATGCCCAGCACTCTGACTGTCCGATTGTTCACGGTCATCAACTCGCGGTTGTGGAATGAGTGGTCTGCGACAGCCGGCCTAGCTGGCCTGCGCCTTGCGAATCTCGTCGAGCTTCTGCTGGATGGCTTCCACTTGCCGGGCGTCGGGCTGCTCTTCCTCGGGCAGGTGCTTCATGAGCTGCAGCGCCATGGCGTCGCCGACGATCTTGAGCGTGGAGGCGATCCACTGTCGCTGTGCCATGGGCAGCTTGGTGTTGCCGCGGGCGCGGAGCATCTCGCTGGTCGCCGGCTTGCCGATGGCGGCGAGAATGGCGGCGGCCCAGGTCTTGATGCTCTCATCGGGACTGTTCAACTGCTCGATCAGGCTCTCGACCGGGATATCCTGCATGTTGGCCAGGGCCGTGGCGGCAGCGAGGCCCAGGGCGGGGCTGGGCGGCTTGACGACCAGCGCGATCAGCATGTCCCCCGCCTGCCCCATGCGCACCTGGACGCCCTCGCCAAGCGTGGCGGCCTTGCGCACGCCGATCATGGCGATTGCCTTGGCGGCGGGCAGCGCCATGGGCTCGTTGGGCTGCAACAGCGCCTTAATGGTGTCAATGCCCTTCTCGTCGGCGATGTAGCCGAGCGCGACCAGCGAGTCGCCACGCACGTTGGCCGGGGCGGCGGCGTCCAGCGCCGCCTCGGTCAGGACCGGCTGCAGGGTTCCCTGCAGCTGCGCTTCGGTGGATTCCGTGGTCGTGGAGACTTCGCGCAGGAGCTGGTTGGTGACGCTGGCGGTCTCGAACACGAGGGCGATGGCGGCGCGACGGCGGGCGTCGGCGTCGCCCTGGGTCAGGATGCCCTGCAGGAGCTTCTCCACCGGGTCCATGCGCCAGTCCTTCAGGATCGCCAGGGCCGCGTCGCGCACGGCGGGCGTCTTGTCGCTGATCCCGGCCACCAGGTTCTCGGTTGCCTCGGCGTCGTCGAGGGCAGCCAGCCCCTTGAGGGCCGCGATGCGGACGGTGGCATCGGGGTCGGAAGTGGCCTGCTTGAGGGGCGCCAGAGCGCCGATCATTCCCGTGGCGCCCAGGGCGCGGGCCGCGCCGGCGCGTGCCGGTACGGGGGCCGCAGCGCTGGTGGCGATCTTGCTGAGGGGCGCGACCGCCGGCTCGGCAATCTCGCCGAGAGCGATACTCGCCCAGTTGCGGGTGCGCTCGTCGCCCGTCAGGAGGGCCTGGGTGAGGCCGGGCACCGCCGGGGCGCCGATGCGCGTGAGCGCCAGTTGCGCCATGTGCCCGACGCGCGCTTCGGGGCTGGCCAGCGCCTGCGTCAGCACCGGCACGGCGGGCGGGCCCATCTTCGCCAGCGCATCGCGCGCCGCGTAGTACACCTGCCACTTGTCGTCCCGCAGGGCGGCCGAGAGCGCCGGGATGACCTGGCCCGAAGCGGCGACCAGGGCCTCGGTCGGGGCGTTCCGCAGAGCGTCGGAAGCGACCTGGCGGACCTCGGCGGAGCCGGGGTCGCGCAGGGCGGTCGCGAGATAGAGAATGGAGCCCGGGCCGCCAATCTCGGAGACGGTCTGCGCCGCGAGCAGGCGGACCGACGCCGCGGGCGACTTGAGGGCGGGCTGCAGCGGCGGGACGCCGAGCGACCCGATGCGTACCAGCGCCACCGCAATCTCGCGGGAGGCGCCGGAGTTGTTGGCAATCAGCATGGCCGCCATCTTGTCGGCCGCCGCCTTGGCTTCGGCCAGCTTGAAGGTCTTTGGGTCCGGGGGCGGCCGACAAGATGGCGGCCATGCTGATTGCCAACAACTC
>CAZZDO010000699.1:0-2267 GCA_964653205.1 uncultured Armatimonadia bacterium
TTCCAGTACAAGCACCAGTGGGAGGGCAAGACGGTCGAGGACCTGCGGCCGGGGAGCTTCTTCTACGACGCCGAAGGGAAGCGGCTGTACGTATGGCTGGCGGACGGGAGCGACCCCGGGGACCACGTCGTCGAGGCCTCGGTGCGCGAGGACGGCATCAGCGTCCGCGGCACGTGGACCCTCCGCGGGCTCGACGTGCGCCACTTCCAGGACGGGTTCTGGCCGCACGAGCAGGCCGTGGCCGCCACGGGGAATCGCTGCATCGTCGAGGACTGCCGCATCACGCACAACGACTTCCTGGGGCTGATCGTCTCGGGCGAGGACTGCATTGTCCGCAACAACGAGCTTGCGCACAACGGCCTGGAAGGGATGACGAGCAACTACGGGTTCCGGATGGTGGTGGAAGGCAACGAGTTCCACCACAACGCCTGGCGGGGGGATGTGGTCTGCCTCACCTACGGCAACAAGTTCGTCATGTGGCGGGACACGCGCTTTCTGCGGAACTACTGGCACGACGAGCCCGCCGCCGCGCTGTGGCTGGACATCAGCGACGCCAACATCCTGATCGCTGAGAATACCTTCGAGAACTGCGCCTGTGGGGTCTACTTCGAGATCAGCCGGTGGGGAGTGATCGTGAACAACGTCTTCCGCGGGTGTGGGCGAGCGGTGTGGGTCTACGGCGCGGATGTGCTCGTGGCGCACAACATCTTTGACGGCTGTGGCGAGGATGTCACCATCACGGGCTACCCGCGCACGGCCACCTATGCGCAGGTGATCAACGAGCAGGTCTCGAGGGACTGCCTGATGGGCGTGCGGAACGTGCAGGTGGTGGACAACATCCTGATAGACTGCGTGGGGGCGTTCGTGGGGATCACGCAGAGCAGCCCGCACGGCTGGGGCAACTGGTCGGACTATAACGCCTTCGTCTGGACGCTGAAGCCCTATCATCGCACGGGTGTGCACCTGAACTTCATGAACGGCTGGGACCAGCTCTACGGCAAGCTGCCGATCTGGCGCCTCCAGAGGCACTGCGACACGCACTCGGTGGTAGTGGACCCGGGGCAGCTCGACGAGATCCGCCTGAGGAACCCCTACGTGGGGCTCTCGGAGAGCGAGGTCTTCGCGGACGCCCGGTTCACCGATCGCGCGGCCGGGGACTACAGCCTGGCCCCAGATAGCCCGCTGGTGGGCAAGGGGCTCACCCTTCCGCTGGAGCTGAACTCGTACGTCCTGCCCTGCGAGGGGAACAAGGTGCTGACGCGGGCCTTCGCGATGACGCGCCTGTCCGACGCGCCCGACCCGGAGGCCGCCGTGCCCGTGTACGGCACGAAGGAGAACGGCCACTACCGGCTGCAGCCGCTGCCGGAGCTGCACCCGCTGGTGGACCTGGACTCGTGCGAGCCGGGCACACCGGGCCTGAACCCGCAGTGGCGGCAGACCGGCGAGTACCCGCGCTTTCGTACGGACGGCGAGGCGGACACGGCAGAGCCCACGGACTGGATGGTGCTGCCGGACAACCTGCTGGCTGACCCGAGCTTCGACCGGCCGCTGGGGAAGCCGGGCGAGGCCGAGGCCGGCCCGTGGGTCGGTGGCGGGGGGATGCACGTGTACCTGGGGATGCTGGCCGTGAACCTGCTGCCCGCTCAGCGCGCGAACGCCCTGGCCTACCAGAAGGTGGGCACAGTGCGGGCCGGCGCGGAGTACCTGCTGTGCGGCGACATGTCGGTGAGCTCGCCGAGCAAGGACTTCGCGGGGATCGCGGGCATGTATCTGGCTGCGGGGGACCCGACGAAACCGATGGGCGAGGTGGTGACGAGACGGGCCGAGCCTACCCGCGGGGGTAGCTGGAACACCTACGATCTCCACCACCGCACCGGCGCGCAGGGCGCCGACGTAGCCGTGGGGCAGGACCTGTACGTGGTCGTGTTCGCGCGAGTCGAGGGCCCCGAGGGGGCCGGGGGTGGCGAGCCGGTGGCCTTCGCACGCTGGGACGACCTGTGGCTGCTGAGCGGCCCACCCGAGGCGCCGAGATAGCGGGGCCGGGTGGCCGGTGATGCCCGTCCGCGCGGGGCCGCGGGGGCTCACTCGCGCTCGGGGAGGGCGTCGGTCAGCGGGATCTCGCCCCGCAAGGCCTTTGCCCCCATGCCCGTGAGCCAGAGGTAATGGTCGCTCGGCAGGCCCTCGTAGGTGACGAAGGGGCTTTCGCCGGCGGGCGGGTCGTTGGTGCACTTGAAGACGGCCGTGCCCTCGTCCACCTCGTCGAACAT
>CAZZDO010000700.1:0-2259 GCA_964653205.1 uncultured Armatimonadia bacterium
CGCGAACCACCCGCTGCATTCCCCCATAGGAGCACGAACCATGAAAGCCGCCTTCAAGCGCGGGCGCGAAGTCACGCTCAAAGACCTCACCCTCCGCCCCCTGCGCCCGGACGAGATCCGTGTCCGCATCGCCGCCTGCGGCGTCTGTGGCACCGACCTGCACCTGAACCCCGACGAGGCCGACCAGGAGAGCCCCTTCGGCCACGAGATGGCCGGCACCGTCGTCGAGAAGGGCTGCGGCGTGCTGTCGCTGGAGGTCGGGCAGGAGGTCGTCATCGAGTCCGCTACGCCCTGCGGTTTCTGCGAGCACTGCAAGAACACGCAGCAGGAGCTATGCACCAACATCCAGAGCTTCTTCTTCCTGGGCTACTTCGGCTTTGCCGAGGAGATCATCTGCCCGGCCATCACTGCCATCCCGTGCGACGACCTCACCCCCGACGTGGCCTGCCTCAGCGAGCCGTTGGGGGTCGCGCTCGACCTCGTGCGGCTTGCGGACATCCGGCCGGAGTCCAACGTGCTGCTGCTGGGCCCGGGGCCGATTGGGCTCATGGCCCTGGCGCTGGTCAAGCGCGCGGGCGCCCGGCGCGTCTTCATGTCGGCCTTCGCCCGGGAAGCGCCGCGCGTGGCCCTGGCGCGGCAGTTCGGCGCCGATGAGGTCTTCGACCCCTCCGCCACGCCGCTGCCCGAGGTGGACTTCGGCTGTGCCATTGACCGCGTGCTCGTCACGACTCCGCCGCCGACGCTCAACGACGCCTTCGCCGTGGCCTGCAAGGGCGGCATCGTCAGCTTCATCGGCATCGGCTACGGGGAGAACGCCTACTGCAAGTTCGACGTGAATGCCTTCCACTTCAAGAAGCTGCAACTGCGCGCCTCGTTCGCCTCGCCGGCGCTGTACACGCCGCGCGCGTTGCAGTGCTTGCGCGAGGGCCTCGTGGACGGCGCGGCGCTCATCTCGCACCGCTTCCCGCTGAGCCGCATTGCGGAGGCGATGGAGGTCGCGCGCGATCCGAGCCGCGCCGTCAAGGTCATCATCAACCCGTAACTCCGGAGGGCACACGCATGTCCGTTACCGTCGGCGTCATCGGCTGCGGCAACATCAGCCGCTTCCACTTTTCCGGCCTGGAGCAGGCGGGGGCGCAGGTCGCGTGGGTCTGCGACCTGAACGAGGCGGCGGCACGGCCCTGGGCCGACCGCTTCGGCGCCCAGTACACGCCCGACTGGCAGGAGATCGTGGCCGACCCGCAAGTGCAGTTGGTGGATGTCACGACCATCTCCAGCATCCACAAGCCGATGTGCCTGGCGGCCATCGCGGCGGGGAAGGCCGTGGTCTGCGAGAAGACGCTGGCGACGAACGCCGACGACGCGCTGGAGATTGTCCAGGCCGCCGAGCGCGCCGGCACGATCTTCTACACCTCATACATGAAGCGCTTCATCCCGGCGGTCCAGCAGGCCAAGGCCTTGATGCCTTCGCTCGGCCGCATCCTGTCCACCCACATCCGCGCCTACCAGTGCTGGGGCGACCTGTGGGAGACGCGCCCGACCGAGGGGTTCTTTGCCACGGGGCCCGACGGCACGTCACAGCTCGTGAAGAACTACGGGGGCGGCATTCTCGTCTGCGGGGGCAGCCACATCCTCGACCTGGTCGGCTTCTTCCTGGGGCGGCCGCGACGGCTGTATGCGAGCATGCACTGGCCGGAGGGGCGCGACTACGACCTGCAGGCCGCGGCGCTGTTGGAGACCGACAACGGGGTCGTGCACTATGAGGCCCTCGCCCACCCGCTGCACAAGATCGGCTTCCTGCGCGATGGTTGGGACGAGCGAATCGAGATCAACGGCACGCGGGGACGGCTGGAGATCTACAGCGCGCTGTGGGACGACCCGGAGCACAAGGCCTCGCTGCTGATCCACACCGACAATGCCACCGGCAACGCGACCGAATACCGCACCGCGCCCGTGTCGCCCTTCGACCGCGCCATCGAGTTCTACTGCGCCAACGTCGCGCACGGCCGGCAGGGCGAGCAGTCGCGCCTGACTGGTTACGACGTGGACGAGTTGATCGCCCACATCGAGCAGAGCGCCCGCAGCGGCCAGGCCGTGGACGTCAACTGGCGGATCTGATCGCCGGTCTGGCTTGAGGGGCTGAGCTTGGTGCCGTTGTAGGGCGGGGGCTCGTACCCCGCCCCGAACGGCACTAGCTGAACGGCATGGGCGGGGTACAAGCCCCATATGCGCTAACTTAAGGCGAATTGGCTGCGAAGC
>CAZZDO010000701.1:0-2259 GCA_964653205.1 uncultured Armatimonadia bacterium
GCCATGGGCTTTGAGGCCGAGGGGGCGTGGTTGAGCGCCGCCCCCGAACTGTTTTCCGACTTCAAAGAGGAGGAGATCTGGTCGGTGCGGCTGATCCCGCTGGCGGAGCTGAACGCCGGGGTGAAGCTCGTGACCGACCCGATCAAGGAGGGGAAGACGGCCGGCCGGTGGGCCGACCACCCGCGCTTCCCGACCATCAGCACGAGCGCGATTCCGCACGACTGGAGCGGGTGCAAGTCGCTGAGCTTCTGGGCGCATGCGGAGGTGGCGACGGGCGAACTGGTGACGCTCGCGATGCAGTCGGACAGCCCGGACACGCCGTGGCTGGACTTCTACCTGTACACCTTCGCGGTCAACTGGACCGGCTGGAAGCAACTGCGAGTCAGCTTCGCGGAATGCACGGCGTACGAGCAGCCGGCCGGGTGGCAGAAGGTGGACGCGCTGTTCTTCTTCACCAAGATCTTCAACCGGCAGCCGAACCCATATACGGTGCTGGTGCTGGATGATTTACGGCTCAACCCCGAGCCGGTGCAGTCCGACCCGCCGCCGTGGCTGGCGCCGCCGCCGCCGGCGGGGAGGCTTGCGATCCGCGGCTCCGCCCCGGCGTTCGACCCGACCATCGTGAACCACCCCTATCCGGAGGTGCGCACGGAGGGCACGGCGCCCGTGCAGGTGCTGCCGTACTTCATGGCCGAGCGCGCGCTGCGCGGCTACTATCCGCGCTATCACCCCGGGTTCGTGAGCTTCGACCCGCAGGGGAAGGCGTACCTGCAGTATGGCGCGGGGATCATCCAGACGCTCGGGGCGGACGGCAAGTGGCAGGTGCGCAACCTGCTTGATGAGGTGGTCGAGCCGTACGTGCGGGAGACGATGAAGTACACGTCGCTGGAGCCGGGGGACAACGGCGCCGGGAATGAGACGGCGATCCGCTGGGACAAGGACGGCGGGATGTATCTGCTGGTCAACGTGAGCCAGAAGAACACGGAGTGGAAGACGCGGAAGGCGCTGCTGCTGTATTCGCCGGATGGGATGAAGACGTGGCAGGTGTACCTGCTGCCCGAATATGAGGTGCGGTTCGAGAAGTTCGTCGGACACAACCCGGACTGCCTGAGCCGGCCGCCGATCATCCTGCTGAGCCACTACCTGTCGCCGACGAAGATCTACCTGATGGCCCCGGAGAGGAAGGCGGACGGGACGCTGGAGCTGCCCGAGCCGGTGCTGCTGGCGGAGGATGGGGTGGGGCTGACACCACACTCGGGCGAGTCCAACCAGGCGCTGACCCATGGGGATGAGGTGTTCCTCGTGTACGGGCGGCTGGTGGTGTTGCCGGGCAAGAAGAAGGAGGACGGCGTCCCGAGCTTCGCGCGGACGTACAACCTCAAGACGAGGCAACTGTCCGAGCCGGTGCTGATCGGCTTCGGGGGGATCAACGCCGAGGATGGGCACAACTGGCCGGGGGTCGTCGCGGACAGCAGGGGTGTTTTGCACGCGGTCATCAACGGCCACCACGACCCATTCACTTACGCGCATTCGGTGCGGCCGTGGGACATCAGCGCCTGGAGCGCGCCGGAGCAGGTCGCGGCCGGGACGTCGTACGCCGGGTTGATCTGCGACGACCAGGACAACCTGTACACGGTCACGCGGCACGCCGAGCCGGGCTACTACTTCAAGCTGTCGCTGCACCGCAAGCTCGCCGGGCAGCCGTGGGAGAAGCCTCAGCCGCTGGTGCTGCCCTACAAGCCGTACTACCATGTGTACTACCACAAGCTGACGCTGGAGCCGGCGCGGCAGCGGCTGTGGCTGTGCTATTGGGCGCAGACGGCCAGCCTGTGCCTGTTCCGCGATGAGTTCTACGCCGCGCGGTATCTGTGGCCGGACCGGGAGAAGCCATTCCGGGAGGGCAACCCGAACCTGCCGCTGGGAAGCTGCCGCATGAAGCCGGCGAAGTATGAGTTCTATTCAGCGCCGCCGAGCGAACTGTGTGTGATGGTGTCGGACGACCGGGGCGCCACGTGGCATCTGGCCACGACCGAGGACTTCCGCTGAGCAGGGGACGGAGCGGGAGTCCACGGCCACGAGAGCCCAAGATGGTGGGCTTGCGACATACGGGCCTAGGCGGATGGGGAGATGAGGAGATGAGGAGATGAGGAAGTGAGGAAGTGAGGGGCTGTCGTTCTCCCCGCAGGGGCCGACGTGCATTGCCGCGAGCGTGAGGTTGTGGACTTGAGCGGCCCTCCTCCCCTCCCCTCCTCCCCTTTC
>CAZZDO010000702.1:0-2244 GCA_964653205.1 uncultured Armatimonadia bacterium
AGTAGGGCAACAGTCGCGTCGTACCAGGAGCGGGTGTCGCGATGCCAGTTGCGGGGTGGCCGGCCCGGCCGTATCGGGCCGGACGGGGGCCCCGCAGCCCCGGTGGCGGACCCGTGCGGGGCCCCCGTCGCGCCGGTACGGCTGGCGCGACACCCCGCAACTGGCTCTGCGCTCATCGCTTGTCTCCATACTGTTGCGAACCTCAGTAACGTTCCGCCCCATACACACCCTACCGCAACGCCTTTCCCAACGCCTCAATCGCCTCCGCCACCCGCCCCCGCACCGCGTACAGATCAGCAACACTGCCCTCCGTGGTCGCCCGCAAGCCCACGCGGTACAGGATCACGCCGCACTTGTCATCCACCGACGAGAGCGTGAACGACGCCTTCGCGTCCTTCACTGCCACGGTCCCCGCCGCCACCGTCGCCGGCCCCTTCATGCCACTGCTCGGCGTGCTGTACGGCCGCCCGTCCACGAAGAAGCGCGAGTACGGCCGGCCCCGGTAGTCTATGTCCTCATACACATTGAGCATCAGCGCATAGCGCCCGTCCGGCAGCTTCGCGTCAATCGTGATCGGCAAGTCCGACCGCCCGCCGCCCTGGTGGTGCAGCCAGCCCTCCTCCAGCCCGAACGACCACCCCTCGGCCTTGGGGAAGACGAGGTCCCGGATGCCGAAGCCCGTGAATGTCCCCGTGATGAGGTCCGCCAGTTCGTGCGCGCGCGCCAGCGCCTCGCGCCCCTTCTCAGCCGCCGCCAGCTTCCGCTGCTCCGCCTGCCGCGTGAGGTCCTCGAGCCTCCGCAAGTACTCGTAGTCCTCGGCGCCCTCGCGCAGCATCTCCCAGCGGATCGTCGGCACGACCTGGTAGATGGGCTCGGTCGGCTCGCCCCGCCGCAACGGCGGGTAGAAGAAGTACCCGTCGCCCTGCCGGTACTGATACGACACGCCGGGGAGCAGGAAGCTCGGGCGTTCCCACGGCGTCGCGTCCCGCCCCCAGTACGTGGACAGATAGTACAGGTACCCGTAAGCGTCGCGTCGCCACACATCCCACATGATCGAGCGATTGGTCAGCCCGCTGTGGGGGATCAGGCAGGTGCTGCTGACATCGTACAGCCAGTACTGCGCGCCCTTGCGGCGCTGCTCGGTGGCCACATCCTCGCGGTACATGGAGCAATATGGAATCCACAAGGACATCAACGATTGGCCCTGGGCGTCCACCAGTTCCGCCAGCCGCGGGCGGTTCGCCGGGTCGTACGTGACGGCCGTCCGTAGCCGCGGGTCCGCCGCGCGAATCAGTTCGCAGATCTGCTTGATCCCCGGCGTATCCTCCTCACCGGGCTCGTCGGTCACGTAGTAGACCGCCCGGTCCAGCCACCCCTTCTCGGCCAGGTGCGCCGCAATGCCCCGGAACACGCTGATGACCACCCGGTCGAAGATCGGGTTGACGCTGCCGTCGGCGTTGAGTCGCTGGACGGACACCTTCTTGCTGTCGCTGAACACCAGCACCATCTGCTTCTTGCCGTCCACCTCGCGCTTGGTCCACATGTACGGCGCGATGTTGAAGCTGCTGAAGGCGTGGCGCTCGTTGAGGTAGCGCTCCCCCTCGCGGTCAAAGACGGTGAAGTCCAGCGTGGCCTCGCCCGTCAGCTTGCCCTCGGCGTCCTTGACGAACTCCCAGCCGATGCGCCCGTCGGGCAACGGGTTGAACGCCATCGTGCCTGGCGCGTACAGGAACGGCGACAGCCGCGCGCCGATGTATTCCTCAAAGTAGAGCCGGATGATCTTCTCCTGCTCCTCCGTCGTCTTGCAGCCATGCGCGCGGTAGATGTTCCCCGCCGACAGCCCGATCATGCTGCCCAGCGCCGGCCGCAGCGGCAGCGCGAAGCCCCGCACGCGCAGCTCCACCGGCAGCGTCCCGACCGTCCGCCCACCGGCGACGAACGTCACCGCCCCCGTGTATCGTCCCGGTGCGGCCTGCGGCGGCACGGCCACCTTCAGCCACAGCACAAGATTGCGGCCGGGGCCAACGGTGAAGCGGTCCTTTGCGACATCCACGGGCGGCAGTGGGTCAGGCTGGAAGTTCGGGTTCGTCGAGGGCTTGTCCACCTCGAAGGGGGCGTTCACATCCACCCACTGCACGAGATACAGACGCATCTGCGACACAGGGACGACGCTGCCCCGCGCGCCCTTCAGGTCGGCCAGCTGCACGCTGAGTTCATTCACCGCCGCGGCTGACCGCAGCACGA
>CAZZDO010000703.1:0-2221 GCA_964653205.1 uncultured Armatimonadia bacterium
AGGGCTGGTCCATCATGCACTGCTGCACCGGCAACGCCACGCGGGCGGTGTACTACGTGTGGGAGAGGATCCTGACCCACGCCGACGGCGAGCTGCGGGTGAACCTGCTCCTGAACCGCGCGTCGCGCTGGGCCGATGTGCACAGCCACATCCCGTACCGCGGCCACGTGGATGTGGAGGTGAAGGAGGACCTCGACCTGGAGATCCGGCTGGCGGAATGGGTCGCCCCCGAGGAGGCCCGCTGCATCGTGGATGGCACCGAGCGCGAGTTGACCTTCGACGGCCGCTACGCGCAAGTCGGCGCGGTGAAGACCGGGCAGACGGCGACGCTGACGTTCCCGATCCCGGAGCGAACGGACCGGGTGATCATCGAGAAGCGACCCTACACGATCATCCGCCGTGGCAACGAGGTCGTGTGGATTGATCCGCCGGGGACGAACTGCCCGCTGTACCAGCGGGGGCACTACCGGCAGGGCGAGACGCTCTGGCGGAACGTGCGGCGCTTCGTGCCGGCGGCCGAGATCGAATGGTGCTAAGCAGCGGCCCGGATCCGGGTACCTGACGGCCGCCGGGCCGCTCGCGGGCACCGCAGTACCGACGACGAGAGAACCACGAAAGAGGTGCAGCCTGATGGCGTTCAAGCCCTATCAGCAGCCGGTTCGCGAGTCGGGGCGGATCAGCTACATTCGCAAGGACATCCCCGACTTCGAGGTACCCGAGTACCAGGGCGAGCGGTACCGGGCGCTGGTGCCCGACACCCTGGACCTGCAGGACATGGCGGCGTGGGGCGTCAACGGGCTGACCAGCTCGAACAACCCTGACGCGGACTATGAGGCTTACTGGGGAGCCGCGTTTGGCACGAACCCCCTGAGGATGGGCAACGGTTTCGACGGGGGCATCTGTCAGATGAAGTACCTGGAATCCCTGCCGCTGCTGCGGATCGCCAGCGGCTCCACGCAGAACCAGATGGTGGACCGGCGCTGGATGGAGATGCTGCTGCACATGCAGGGCGAGGACGGCCTCCTCTACACGCCCGTGAAGGGCCGGCCGTGGTGGGGCACGGGGCTCGCCTTTCTCTTCATCCCATCTCCCTACTACGACCGACTCGCAGCGGGAGAGTTGGAGCATTACGTGTGTCCCGTCTGGGCACGTACGCTCGCGGCGATCATGCTCTATCACCGCCGGGACGGCGGAACGCTCTGGAAGGAGTTGGCGGAACGTTATGTGGACGGTCTGGCCGCGCTGGCCGTGGACCGGGGAGAGTACGCCTTCTTCGCGCCAACGCCTATCTACGCGGAAAGAGGCTGCCGCGAACTGGCGGACAACATCGACCTCCCGGAAAACCTCAAGCAGATCATGCAGCCTGTGGACCCCGTGGATACGTGGGTCTTCTCACACCTGTTCATGCTGCTGAACGCGCTCTCGCATGTCTACCGCGAGATCGGCTACGCGCCGGCACTGACCTTGCTGGGCAAGATCGTCAACTACCTGATTGACGAACTCCGGTTCGTGGATGACGAGGGGCGCCCGCAGCTCCTGCGCGACAAGCGCTCCGCGGGCGGCATGGCCCACTTCCACACCACAAGCGCCATGCTGCTGGGCTTCCTCTACTACGCGGTTGACGCGGGCGACCAGCGGCTCCTGACGCTCGTGCGCAAGGGGTACGAGTACCTCAGGACGTTCGGCGAAACCCTGACCGGGTTCTTCCCCGAGCACATCGGCATCGGCTGCAAGGAGATGGAGCACTCCGAGATGTGCGAGGTCGCGGACATGATCCAGCTGGCGCTGGTCATGACCCGGCACGGCGTGGGCGACTACTGGGACGACGCCGACCGCTGGATCCGCAACATGCTCATCGAGGGCATGCTGACCCCGGACAAGGCCGACCGCCTCAAGCAGTACAGCGCCGGTAAGCCGTTCATCCCCCGGCCCGAGTCGACAGCGCAAGCCCCGGCGAACAAGGACGGCGTCGAGTTCGATCCGATGGCTGCTCAGCATCAGGGCTTAGACCCGATGGGTGTTACCGAGGAAAGCGTGGCCGAACGGCTGGTGGGGACTTTCTGCGGCCAGCCGGCTCCCAACGACTGGGAGAACGGCGCTGGCCCGGCGGCTTGCTGCACTGGCAACGGGACCCGGGCGATCTACTACGCCTGGAAGAGCATCCTGACCCACGAGGCCGGCAAGCTGCGCATCAACCTGCTCCTGAACCGCGCCTCGGCCT
>CAZZDO010000704.1:0-2221 GCA_964653205.1 uncultured Armatimonadia bacterium
CAGCCAACACAGCCGGAACAGCCCCGCCACCGGCAGCAGCACTCCCAGCCGCATGTTGATCGCCAGGCCGGCCCCCAGCAGCAGCCCCAGCGTGAGCGAGTTCACCCACGGCCGCCGCTCGTCGCGCTCGCGCAACCCCACCAGCCGCAGCAGCACGACCACCGCCACCAGTGCGCTGGCAGCCTCGGGCAAGCCCACGCGCCGGTACTGCAGGAAGTACGGCGACACCAGCAGCAGCAGCGCCGCCACCCGCCCCACGTCTTCGCCGCACAGGCGTCGCCCGAGCAGGTACGTGCCGGCGATGGCCAGAGCGCCCAGCAGCCCGGCCAGCCCCGCCGGAACCCACGGGTGAAGGCCCAGGATCGCCATCGCCACGACATTGAGCGACGTGTTGCCCGGCCGCCCCATGCGGGGGACAAAGCCCGTCGTGGCCGCGGCGATGCTGGTATGGGTGCGCACGGCGTGGATGGCCTGCAGGACGAAGCGCGCCTCGTCGAAATACGCGCCCTCATCCCACGTCATGACGCCCTGTCGCCCGATCCCCCACCAACTGCTCGCCAGCGCGGCCACGATCAGCACCGCCAGGCCCGGCCCGGAGGCCGGTCGGGGCATGGGGTCAGTATTGTGTTCGGGGCTGCTCATCGGGGCCCCGTTTCCCCGACAACCCGCGGCATTCCTGCGTGGCCGCGAAGGGGGGACAGCGCCCCGCGCCGAACTGGTGCCGTGCTAGTTGCGGGGTGGCGCGCCGGCCGTATCGGCGCGACGGGGGCCCCGCATGGGATTGCCGACTTATTGCCGGGCGCCCATCCGGCCCTGGCCTAACAGCCATCGCACCACCATCAGGAGACGCGCCATGACTTCCCGTGACCGCCTCATCACCGCCCTCGACCACCGCGAGCCCGACCGCGTGCCCTTTGACCTCGGCAGCACCTTCGTCACCGGCATCACGCGCGGGGCGTGGGCCGGGCTGCTCGCCGAACTGGGCGAAACCGCCCGGCCGGAGCCCGCGATCCTCGACCCCGTCCAGCAGCTTGTCGTGGCCGACCAGGACATTCTGGATCGCCTCGGCGTGGACACCACCAGCCTCGTGCGCCATCTCCCGGCCCGTGCGCCGCTCAACGAGCGCGAAGACGGTGAGTACCTCATGTTCGATGACGCCTGGGGCATCGGCTGGCGCATGCCCAAAGCCCAGCGGCTGTACTACGACATGTTCATTCATCCGCTGGCCGGCAAGACGCTGGAGGACGCGAAGGCCCACCCGTGGCCGGACCCGACGAAGAACTTTGACCGGGCCATGGTGCGCGACCTGGCCCGGCGCTTGCACGAAGAGACCGACAAGGGGATCATCGTCGGCGGCTTCGGCTCGGGCATCCTTGAGATGACGCTGTGGCTACAGGGCTTCGACCAGGGCTACATGAACCTGTTGGCCGACAAGCCGCTGACGTGCTATTTGCTCGACAAGATCACCGACCTCAAGATGGCGTACGCGGAACTGGTGCTGGAAGCGGCCGGCGACTACTGCCACGTCTTCTACAGCGGGGATGACGTCGGCCACCAGTCCGGTCCGGCCATGCGACGGGAGCTGTTCCAGGAGTTGATGCCCCCGCGCTACAAGCGGCTCAACGAGTTCATCAAGCTCAAGGCCCCGCACCTCAAGATCTTCTTCCACACGTGCGGCTGCGTGTACCCGCTCCTACCGGACCTGATCGAGGCGGGCATTGACATCCTCAACCCGGTGCAGGTCAATGCGGCGGAGATGGGCGACACCAAGCGGCTGAAGCGCGAGTTCGGCCGCGACCTGACCTTCTGGGGCGGCATTGACACCCAGCACATCATGCCGCACGGCACGCCGGAGGAGGTCAAGGACGAGGTCCGCCGCCGCCTCGAGGACCTCGCGCCGGGCGGCGGCTATGTCTTCGACACGGTGCACAACATCCAGGCCGACGTGCCCGGGCGCAACATCGTGGCCCTCGCCGAGGCGCTGGATGAATATGGCTGGTACTGAGGTAGCGGCGTGATTCATCACGCCCGGCGCGATGAATCGCGCCACTACAACTGGGGCATGCTTCATCACGCCCGGCGCGACGAATCGCGCCACTACAACTGGGGCATGCTTCATCACGCCCGGCTGCGCGAGTGCCATATTGCGCGTAGATGGCGCGGTCGGCTAGTTGCGGGATAATATAGAACGGTCTACTCACCGGTCATGGCGAATAGGAGT
>CAZZDO010000705.1:0-2196 GCA_964653205.1 uncultured Armatimonadia bacterium
GTGAGTCTTGTCGTTCCGTGCCTGCGGCTCACCAGAGCCGCGCCGTGCCGTAACCACCACGCCCGAAGACAACGGCGCGGCTCTGGTGAGCCGCAGGCACGGGACGACAACAGAAGACGCCACGGTTGACACAGCACCAGGGCAGCGCATGTCATGGATGGCGGTCCCGCGGTGCGAATGTAGACCTGCCGGCGGCAAGGCGTGGCCGGTAGGGCGCAAGAGGCATCGTCGTTGTAGGAGCGGCTTCAGCCGCTCCTACGACGACGACGACACGGAGCCTATGGGCCAGCGCAATGAGTGACACTCAAGCCGAGAAGATCGTCTGCCTCATTCTGTGTGCGGGCAAGGGGACGCGGATGCGCCCCTTGACCTACACGCGGCCGAAGCAACTGCTGCCGATAGGCAATCGCGTGGTGATCGATCACATCCTGGCGGGAGTCAAGCGGACGGGCATCCGAGACGTGTGCCTGGTGGTCGATCCCGACGCGAAGGCGCTGCGGGCGCACGTGAAGGCCCACCGGCCTGCGGGCCTCAGGTTCCGGTTCGTGGTCCAGCCGAAACCGGACGGGATCGCGGACGCGGTCGAGCGGGCGAAGCGAGTCGTCGGCGAGCGAGCTTTCATCGTCTGCCTGGGTGATGCGTTCTACGGGGACCAGATGGTGGACTTCGTTGACCGCTTCGTCCGGGAGTACCCGCGGAGCCTGGTGCGGTTGCACGCGCTGCCGGACCCGCGGCAGTACGGGGTCGCCAAGCTGGCCGAGGACTCGCGGATCATCAAGGTGAGGGAGAAGCCGGAGCGGCCGCCCACGAATCTGGCGATCACGGGGCTCTACGGGTTCCCGCACTGGTTCTACAGGGCCATCGAGGCCACCGAGCCGGACAAGACGGGGGAGCGGCAGATCACCAGCGCCATTGCCGCGTTTCTGTCCAGCGAGCATGGCGTGTATGGCGAGGAGTACGAGGGACTGTGGGCGGATGCGGGACGGCCGAGCATGGTGCTGGAGGCGAATGCGGCGGTGCTGAACGGCCTGAACGGCCGCGTTTGCTTTTCAGCGCAGATCGTCGGGGCAGAGCCTCCGCCGGGGGTCGCGGTCGGCGCCCGGAGCCGGGTGGAGAAGTGCCGCTTTCGCGGACCCGTCCTGATCGGGCGCAAGTGCGTGTTGGTCAACGCGACCATCAAGGGGCCTTGCTCGATCAACGACGGGGCCGTCATCACCAACTCAACCATCTGCACCTCGATCGTCGATCGGGACGCGCACATCGAGAAGATGGGGGCAGGGCTGATCGACTCCATTATCGGCATCGGCGCGGAGGTCAAGGGGGGCGGCAAGGGGTCGGGCGTGAGGAGCGTGGTCGTCGGCGACTACGCGCGGCTGCGGTTCGATTGAGGGAGGGGAGCGGCAAGCGTGCCTGGGCGAGCGAAGCCGAGCCCAATCGAGCAGCTCGAGCTGTTCAGCGGGCCGCGAGTCGCGATCGCGATCTTCGAGGGCCCGCTGGATCTGCTGCTGCACCTCGTCCGGCGGCAAGAGGTGGACATCTACGAGCTGAGGATCGCGGAGATCACCGGTGAGTACCTGCGCATGTTGGGGGCGATGGCCGATCTGAACATCGAGGTCAGCGGGGAGTTTCTGGTTCTGGCTTCGACGCTCTGTCTGCTCAAGTCGAGGCTGCTGCTGCCCGCGAGCGAGGCGGAGACGGTGGAGGAGGCGGAGGAGTTCGACCTGGGCGATTTGCAGGTGGACCTCGCGCAGCGACTGGCGGAGTACCGGGTGTTCAAGGAGGCGGCGGAGGCGCTGGAGGACGCGCGGCAACTGCGGCAGAAGGTGTACCTGCGCGCCGAGAACGTGGACCCGGAGCTGCACAGCGGGCCGATCCTGCTGCAGGATGTATCGGTGTTCGACCTGGTGGCGGTGTTCCAGGAGCTGCTGAGCCGCGCCACGGAGCCGCCCGTCGGGACGGTGCCGCGAGAGACGGTGACGGTGCGGGACCGCCTGCACGCGACTATGGCGCTGCTGGCGGAGGCCTCGGATCGGCCGCTCACGTTCTATGACCTGATTGCGTTTCCGACCACCAGGTTGGTCGTCATCATGACCTTCCTGGCCGTGCTGGAGCTGATTCGCCGGGGACGCATCGTCGTGCTCCAGGAGACGGCGGGAGGGCCGATACTGGTGCGGTTGGCGGGGTAGAGTGGGGGGC
>CAZZDO010000706.1:0-2194 GCA_964653205.1 uncultured Armatimonadia bacterium
GTCCCCGGCGATGGCACAGCCGCCGTTGCCGGCGCCGATGATGGCGATGCGTTTGCTGATCATGAGCACTCCTCACCAGTAGTTGCCGATCCGCGCCGGTGCAGCGCTGCGTGTGTCAGTTCGCCGCTACGAACACCAGCCGGTCGACGTAGAAGCGGTTGGCCTCCGCCTTGCTTTGCGGGTCATACGCGGGGCCCTCGAATCGGACGGAGGCATAGATGTCCCACTGCTTGTCCGGCGCCGCCGGGTCGTAGAGACCCGCGACGTCCGGGAACTGGATGCACCAGCTCCAGTCGAACCACACGTAGCACTGGGGGCTGAGCGCCGTGCGGCCGACCGGGTACAGGCGGTACTCCCCGAGGGCCAGGGGAGCGTCCTTGCCGGCGTAGGCGTGTTGCTGGCGCCGCGTGACGGCGTCGTAGAAACCGAAGTTCAGCGCCCTGGCCGGCAGGTCCTTGGGCGCATAGGCGGGAGGCTGGAGGCTGGGGGGCATGGTCACGGCGATGCCGGCCGCGGCCAGGGGATCCTCCACCAGCGCCGCCGTCTTGCCGTGAAGCTGGGCCGTCTCCGGGGTGAACTGGCGGATGCGCTGCGCCGGAACCGCGTCCAGGGGCGTCGGCAGGGGCTTCAGGGGCGTCACCCGTTCGTATGGCTTGAGGAAGTCGTCCAGGGCGGCGAGCAAGGCGGGCTGACGGGTCTCGAGCAGCCGCGCCTTCATGGCAGCGGTGTACGTCTCACGGTAGCGACCGGTGAGTTGCTGCATGGTGAAGGGCACGTCGCCCGCCGCGGTGAGCTTGCCCCAGCGCAGGATACAGGCGAGGTCCACGCTCATCCTCAGGACCTTGACGCGGGGCAGGAACACGGGGTCGCCGGCGACCGCCTGCTCAGCCCGATCGAGCAACGCGTGGCACCGGAGGAGCAGCTCGGGCGTGAGGTAGTGATGTTGACCGTTGCCGGCGTTCCACGACATGGCGGTCGGCTGCTGGGCCGTCGCGGTTTCGAGGGCTGCGAGGTACTCCCGGACAACGGGCGCGGCCGGGCCATAGTGCCGGTCGGTGTAGTCCGCGATGAGCGCGTTCAGGTCCTGATCCGGGTTCCACATCAGCTTGGTGATCAGCCACGTCTGCAGGTCCGCCAGACGGCGGGAGTCATAGACGCCCGCGGCATCCTGCTCGATGAAGAACCCCTGCACGCCGACGCGCCGGAACAGCCGGAAGTCAGCGGCCAGACGGTTCAGATTGCCCATGGGCAGTGCGGGGCCGTACGTGTTCGGATAGTACCAGACCCACAGACAGGAGGCGGCGCGCGGCCAGTTCTCCAGGTTGCGCAGCGTGCCGGCGTTGCTGGGGTGCTCGATGGCAGCGGCGAAGTTATCGTCAATGGGGGCGAAGATGATGACGACGTTGTCGGGCAGCTTGAGGGTCCGCGGCGGGACCTCGCTTTGCTCCTTGCGGTAGGCCAGCGTGCTGATCCGCGCCTGCGGATAGGCCTGTTTGACCTTCGGGCCAAGCTCGGCCAGGTAGTCAAACAGCGGCGCCCCCGGCGTTCCCTCCCGCTCGACCAGGGCGCGGCAGTCCGGGCAGTCGCAGAAGGCCCCGGTCCAGTCCATCGCCGACACCGAGTACAGACCGCTCGGATTGGCCTCCCCGATACGCTTGAGGATGGTGTCCGTGAGGGCCGCGCGCAGACCGGGGTTGGTGAAGCAGAGCTGCCGGTTGTCCACCCGCTTGTCCCCTGCGAGGCTGTACCATTCCGGGTGCGCGGCGAAGTGCGTCTTGGGCGGCAGCCACTGGAAGAGCGTGTGCACGAACCACCCATCCGGCGGGTAGGCGTAGCGGTGGGCGGCGCCACCCACCGCGGTCAGATCGCCCGTGAAGTGCAGGTCCGGGCCCTGGCAGCGATTGCGGACGAGGAAGCGCTGCATGAGCTGGCGGTCGGAGTTGCTGTTGGTGTGGCAGACGATGTCCCGCACGGCCATCGCCGGCCCACCGCGGCGGGACAGCGACGGCACGGTCAGCGTGCGTCGCTGCGGCACGCTCTCCTCGTCATACCACGTCAGCCACCGGCAGCCGAGGTCGTCCTCCAGAAAGGAGTACACGGCGTAGAGCGTTCCCCTTGGCCGGCCGCCCACGAGCAGCAGGTCCCGGCCGACCGTGCGCACGACGAATTCCTCCGGGCCCAGGCCGTCTACCAG
>CAZZDO010000707.1:0-2187 GCA_964653205.1 uncultured Armatimonadia bacterium
GGACCATGCGGAGCGGGTTCACGCTCATCGAGTTGCTCGTCGTCATCGCGATCATCGCGATCCTCGCAGCGATACTGTTCCCGGTGTTCGCCAAGGCGCGGGAGAAGGCGCGCCAGACCGCCTGTCTGTCGAACTGCAAGCAGTTGGCCCTCGCCGTCATCCAGTATTCGCAGGACTATGACGAGATGATGGTGGGCTACTGCACGCAGAGCCCGGCCAATGTCTGGCACCCGGTCTGGGAGATGCTCAACCCGTACATCAAGAACAACCAGGTCTGGGTCTGCCCGAGCCAGACGGGGACGACGCAGGGACTGGGGGCCAACATCCAGCACCTGATCATTGACCTGAACTGGGGCGCGGCGGCCATCTCGATGGCCCAGATCACGATGCCGGCCGAGAAGCTGCTGTTCTGCGATGCCCAGAGCGGTTCGAGTGCCGGCGGGGTCGAGGGCAGCGGCGGCAACCCCGTCGCCTGGTGTCCGGCCGGACATGCCGGCTACCCGCCCAGTTGGAACGACGTGTATCAGTACGGCATCTCCAGCCGCCACAACAACGGGGCCAACTGTGTCTTCGCGGACGGTCACGCCAAGTGGAAGGGCCGGCAGGCCATCCTGGCCAACGAAGGCGACATGTGGGGGCACAACAGCCGTTAGGGAGGCGACGACCTGTGAGGCGCCTGGCGATTGCACTTGCTGTCATGTTCGGTGGGGCCTGCTGCGCGCAGGCCCCACCCGTCGCTTACCAGTTTGTGACTCCCGCCGAGCCCCTGCCCGCCAAGCCCTGGCACATGACCTTCATTGACGAGAACGCCCGCACCCCCGAGGGGCAACCCAACGCGGGGGCGGCGTGGTGCGACTTCTTTCTCCAGAACGCACTGAGCAACACGCTCGAACGGACCGCCGCGCAGAGCAAGTGGGAGACCTGCGGCCCGTTCCTGTCCTGGGCGGTGTGGGCTTACCTTTCCCCGGACAGCAAGCTCCACGGCGATGAGCGCCTGCTCACGATGAGCCAGATGTGGCTCGATACGCTCCTCAAGACGCTCACGACGAAGCCCGAGGACCCGAAGCTGGCGGAGAAGTGGCAGCCCGAGCGCCTCGACACATGGAGCTTCGCGGACTACACACTGCCCCTGCTGGAGATCGAGGCGCGGCCGGAACTGAAGGCGAAGCTCGGGGCGGACCGCATCGCTAACCTGCGGCGCATCGTGCTGGCCAACATCGAGAGCAACACGACGCCCGAGGCCTTCAACAAGCTGATGGGCGACTGCGAGACCTACATCAACCCCATCCTGCACCCTATGGCGGTGTACATCCACGGTTGGCTGCTGACGGGCGAGCCGAAGTACCTGCAGATGGCCTACCGCATCATCCACACCCTCGGCCGTGACCAACTCCCCAACGGCATGTTCCCCTATCGCTACAAGGTGTACGGCGAGGGGCACTGCGAGTACGAGATGATGTACTACCACGCGATGAACCTGCGCGGGCTGTACCTGTACTGGTGGGCGACCGGCAGCAAGGAAGCTGAGGGCATCTTCCGCAAGTCCGTCCCGTACTACCCGCTGAACCTCGAGTGGCCGGGCGTCTTCAACGGCGGGCCGGACATCTGGTGGAAGGACCAGTGGCGCACGTTCTGGCCGCACCACATCGCCATGGTCGCGGCCGCGACGGGGGACGGCGAGAACGCCACGCTGGCCGGAGAGATGGCCCGGCGGAACATCAGCCATGACCGCGTGGACCTGTTCCTGGGCGCCCACGCGTACCAGCAGATGGCGCTGTGGCAGATCGCGCCGAAGCCGCTGCGAGACGGCTACACGATGCTCGACCCGGACCTTCGCGGCGCGCGGCTGCGCCACGGGCGGTGGTCGAGCACGTTCTCGACGGGCAGCTTCACGTATACCCGCGCGAGCGCCATGAAGGTCGCCGACGATCTGGCCGGCTTCAGCGCGCTGCACCTCGCGCGGCCCTACGTGCGCGTCTGGCCGCTCGAGAAGCCCTGGCGCACCGAGCCGGACTACGGGACGCTGGGGCGCTACGGGGCGAAGTTCACCCACCGGCAAGTCGGCGAGGCCCTCGCCCTGGGCACGGTCTATTCGCCGGTCCTGACCGCCGCGACGTGGCAGGAGACACAGCCCGAGGCGCCCTTCCGCATGGTCGAGCTATGGCTGATGACCCCACAGGGCATGGT
>CAZZDO010000708.1:0-2186 GCA_964653205.1 uncultured Armatimonadia bacterium
GAAGACCTTCGGGCTGGAGCTGACCTCGCAGAGCTGGGCCTTCGCCCCGTGGGTCGCGACGACGGGCTCTTCCATCGTCGTGCAGGATCGCCACTGCGACCAGTGCGGCAAGAACATCACCTTCAACGAGCAGGCGACCGAATTCGTGGACCCGGCCGGGCACGACCTCTCACGCGTCAAGCCGACCTGGCGCTGCAACGTCGCCAGCCCCGAATGCACCGCGGCCGTGGCCTTCTACCACCGCTTGCGTTGGGCGCCGTGGGTCATGGACCGCCAGACCCGCCAACCCCTCGAGCTGACTCAGAAGGACGTGGACAACGGCTACGTCATGGCCGACGGCAAGCGCGTCGTCTTCGGCAAGGACGACGTCGTCGAGGGCAGCATCGGCGTCACGACCACGAACCTGACGGACACGGTCAAGCGCCTGGGGCGCGACCTGGCGATGTATCCGCTGTGGTCGGGCGACATGACCGAGTTCCAGAACCTGGGCCTTCAGCCGGACGACATGGGCATGATGCCCTTCCCGGGGATGAACGAGCAGTGCCGGCCGGTGCTGCAGGCCTCCAATAGCTTCTTCATGATCGGCAAGGACGTGCTGCGGCGCGGCGGTCCGACCGCGGCGGACAAGAAGGCTTACCGCGACCTCGTCTGGGACATGATGCGCCGTATCTGCAGCCCGGAGGGGTCGGACGAGGAGATCCGCCGCAAGGTCGCGGCCGGGCAGGCGAAGTTCCTCAACCCGCGCGACCTCGAGCGCCTGGGCTTCACTGACTACCTACGGGAAATCCCGCCCGAGAACATGCTGATGTGGACGGGCGTGGAGCAGGGCAAGATCCTCGAGGTCGTCGAGCCTTTCATGGGCAAGTGGCTGCAGTTCCGCGACTTCTACCAGCGCGAGGTCATTGACCTCGTCCTGCGACCCAGTGGCAAGGAGTTCGACTACCAGACGGCGCTGAAGGACCTCGAGCGCGACGCGAACACGGGGATCATGTTCGAGCGGCCCCCCGAAGTGCTCAACAAACACCGGCCGAAGGCGCGCCTCATCGCCATCGTGCTCGGCCTGTTCCTGGCCTTCTTCCTCGTGCTGATCGTCCGCGACCAGATGCGCCGGGTCGAGAGCAAGGCGGGCGTCTACAAGGGCTTCCTGCCGTGGCTGATGCTCGCCCCGGCGGTGATCTCGATTGCGCTGTGGGGCTACTACCCGCTCGCCCGCGGCCTCGTCATGGCCTTCCAGGACTACAAGGTCGTGGGGCACTCGGCGTTCGTCGGGCTCAACAACTTCATCAGCATCGCCCTGGACCCGAATTTCTACCACTACCTGCTCACGACGTTCCGCTTCGTGCTGTGGAACCTCGGGCTGGCCTTCTTCACGCCGATCATCCTGGCGTTCCTGCTCACGGAAGTCCCCAGGTTCAAGATCTTCTTCCGCACGCTGTTCTTC
Organism: uncultured Armatimonadia bacterium; assembly: GCA_964653205.1. GTDB lineage: Bacteria > Armatimonadota > Zipacnadia > Zipacnadales > UBA11051 > JAJFUB01. The sequence goes on from CAZZDO010000708.1 coordinate 1,442, forward strand.
CTGCCGCAGATGACCTCGGGCCTCGTCGTGACCCTCATGTGGAAAGAGATGTTCATGGGCACGGCCCAGGGGACGGTCAACCGCCTGATCCTGCCCGTGCTCAACGCCTGGACGACGCTGTGCACCGGCATGGGCTTCCACATGGACCCGGCCAAGCCCGTGGACTGGCTGGGGAACCCGAACGTGGTCATGGCCTGTGTCATCATCCCCAGCGTGTGGGCGGCTTCCGGCATCGGCAGCCTGATCTACCTGGCGGCGCTCAAGTCCGTGCCCGATGAACTGTACGAGGCGGCCAGCCTGGACGGGGCCGGCTTCCTGAGCCGCATCCGACATATCACCTTCCCGACGATCGCCCCGCTGGTGCTCATCAACTTCGTCGGGGCGTTCATCGGCACGTTCCAGTCCATGGGCCAGATCTTCCTGCTGACCTTCGGCGGCCCCGGCAAGGCCACGATGGTCATGGGCATGGCGATCTGGCAGGAGGCGTATGTGAACATGCGCTTCAGCCTGGCGACGAGCTATGCGTGGATCCTGGGGAGCATCCTGATCGGGTTCACGTACCTGCAGTTGCGAATTCTCAGACGCGTTGACTTCCGCCAGGCCCGCGGCGATTGAGGAGAGCGTGGGAACGTGAGAGCGTGGGAAACGGCAGTCGCGGTCTGGTGACCGCTCCTACACCGTAGCCCAGGAAGAGGGGCAGTCTGCTGTACGAGCGGTCACCGACCGCGACGAACCCAATCCCTAA
>CAZZDO010000709.1:0-2181 GCA_964653205.1 uncultured Armatimonadia bacterium
CCTACGGCGTGTAGGGGTCCTGCGCTCCTCAGAGCGGACAAAACCGGACTCTGGTCGGCCCCTGAGAAGAATCCGATGAGGACGTAACACCGCCCGTAACGTTACGCGCGCCAACCTGTTCCCAAGCGATGAGGACGCACCAGGCTACAGGCCCACCGTGGCCGCCGCGTTCTCCCGGAAGAGCGACCCGTCGCGGATGTAGCGCCGGACCATCGCAACCGACCGGTGCCCCGTCTGTGCCATGATGCTCCGTTCGCTCGCCCCTGCATCGGCCGCCGACGTGGCCAGGCCCGCGCGGAGCGAGTGCCCGGCATAGCGGGATGCGTCAAGCCCTACCTGCGCGGCGTACCGCTTCACCACGAGCGCGACGGCATACCCCGAGAGGCGGCCGGCGAGAACCTGGCCGTAGCGGTTCACCGGGCGGAAGATCGGCCCGTCCTTGATGGCGGCAACTTCCACCCATGCGGCGAGCGCCCGAACCGGGCACGTGTCGGGATTGGAGCCGTAGGGGATGCCAACCTTTCGGCCCTCGCCCTCCTGGTCCGTCTTCGACCGGCGGACGGTAACCACCGCACCGTCCTTGGTCACCTCCACGTCGCCGCGGTCCAGCCCCACCAGTTCGGACCGGCGGAAGGCCCCGGCGAACCCCACGAGCAGGAGCGCCCGATCCCTGGTGCCGAGGATGCCTTCGGGCAGAGCGTCTATCATGCGGCGAACGTCCTGCACGAGCGCGGGCGCCTTGCCCCGCGGAGCGACCCCCTTCGCGCGCCGGATGCCACGCCAGGCGAGCGCCACGGCTGCGGCCTTCGTGGGGTCCTCGTGCCCGGCGACCTTGTGGGCGACCGCGAGAGAAGCCAGGCGGCGCTGCAAGGTGCCGACGGAGAGCGCCCGGCACCCGTCGGCCCCGTCGGCGTGGGCGGTGAGGTAGAGAACGACCGTTTCCGGCGCGGCCGGCATGGGCACGAGGCCCTGCCCTTCACACCACGCGGAGAAGTGCGACCAATCGCCCCGATAGGCCCGGCGGGTATTCGAGGAGACCCCCTCGCGAATGTAGTCCTTCGCCCTGTCGGCGAGCTGCGTGAGCTGCGCCGGCACGCCCCTCTGCCCCGTGGTTGAGACCAGTTCACCCGACATGCTCCTGCCCTGCCCTTCCTGACTTGCGATAACGTTCTCTTATCGCAAGCTAAGGATACCATGCTTTGCGGCCCCGTGTCAAGCATAGCATACACTAACCTGGCAAACGCTTGCGTCTCACGAACGCGTGTGGTATAATAGGAGAGGCGGAAGGAGCCTAGAGCCATGAAGAAAGCAACTCACCCTCCGGCCCGCGTGCCCGAGGTAATGGACGTGGAAACCGCGGCGGCATACCTTGACCTATCAGAGCGAACCGTGCGAAACCACCTGCGCGACGGCCTGCTGCCCGGGTGGAAGATCGGCAACCTGTGGCGTCTGTCCAAGAGCGCCCTTGACGGGAAGCTCGTCGCGGACAACGCGAAGAAGGGCGCGGGCGCCCGGAAGTGACGGCGCCAGACGCCGGCCCGAAGGGAGCACCGATGGCGGCCGATGATACCTCCAAGAAGGGCGCGGCAACAGCCTTCGTGCCGCCTGTTGTACGCGCCATGCGGCGGCGCGCCCCGGCTCGCCGCGGTGGCAGCCGGATAGGCGGGGGGAGGTGCCAGGTGCCAAGAAGCGAAACGCCCCCGGCAGGCATGGCCGGAGGCGGTAGTGACGGAAGACGGGCAACGTCTACACCCCCAATTCTACCACGCCCGGCCCTTCCCTGCAATCCTCGGCTTGAGCGCGCCCTTCGGCACGCCCAGGAGCTGGCCACGCGCCCACAGATGCGCGCCGGCCGGCGGAACCCGGAGGCGCGGTCGTGAGTGACACTGAGAACCCCCGGCTACTGGCGGCCTTGCAGCTCGCAGACCAGGGATACCGCGTCCTGCCGAATCACTCTCCCCTGCCCGGCGGCGGTTGCACCTGCACCAAAGGATCGGCCTGCCCCTCGGCGGGCAAGCACCCCAGGATCAACGCCTGGCAGCGGGATGCGACCTGCGACGAAGAGACGATCCGCACCTGGTGGGAGCAGTGGCCGGAGGCCAACGTGGGCATTCTGTGTAACGGCATGGTCGTTCTCGACATAGACCCGCGGCACGGTGGGGATGCCTCCCTGGGCAACCT
>CAZZDO010000710.1:0-2170 GCA_964653205.1 uncultured Armatimonadia bacterium
ACCCCTCCTCGTCACACCCGCCCCAGGAGGCCTGCCATGCTCAAGGAGTTCCGTGAGTTTGCCGTTAAGGGTAATGTGCTGGACATGGCCGTCGGCATCATCATCGGCGCGGCCTTTGGCAAGATCGTCAACTCGCTGGTCGAGGATGTCATCATGCCGCCCATCGGGCTGCTCCTGGGCAAGGTGGACTTCTCCAGCCTGTTCGTCAGCCTCAACGGCCAGTCCTACGAGTCCATCGCGGCGGCCAAACAGGCCGGGGCGCCGACGCTGAACTACGGGCTCTTCCTCAACAACATCCTCAGCTTCATCATCGTGGCCTTCGCGGTGTTCCTGCTGGTCAAGACGGTGAACCGCCTGCGGCGGATGGGCGAGGCCGAGGCGGAGGCCGCCGAGCAAGCCACCGAGAAGGACTGCCCGTTCTGCCGGTCGCAGATCCCGCTCGCGGCGACGCGCTGCCCGCACTGCACCTCGCTGCTGGAGGACACCGCGGTCCCCGCGCCGTGACTGCCAGCGGGGGCAAACCTTAACATTCAGCCGCCGGGACCTGCTTCTCGCCCGGGGGCGATCATGCTATACTCCTTCTCCCTTACGCCGCTATCCTGCGCCGCGAGTTGAGGACCATGCGACCCACCACCGACCTGCCGGGCAAGCTCTTCGTCGTGGAAGGGATTGACGGCTCGGGCAAGAGCACGCAGATGCACCTGCTGGACACCTGGCTGCAATCCCAGGGGTACAGCACGTTCTTCTCCGAGTGGAACTCGTCGGAGCTGGTGAAGAGCGCGACCAAGCGCGGCAAGGCCCGCCACCTGCTCACCCCACTGACCTTCAGCCTGATCCACGCCACGGACTTCGCCGACCGGACCGAGCGCAACATCGTGCCGCCGCTGAAGGCCGGGGCGGTGGTGCTGGCCGACCGCTACGCGTACACGGCGTTCGCGCGCGACGGCGCCCGGGGCTGCCACCCCGAATGGGTGCGCGAGCTGTACTCGTTCGCCATGCAGCCGACGGTGGCGCTGTACTTCAAGGTGCCGCTGGAGGTGGCGCTCAACCGCATTCTGGTGGGGCGGCCGGAGCTGAAGTTCTACGAGGCCGGCGTGGACATGGGCTGGAGCGACGACCCGTATGAGTCCTTCCGCATCTTCCAGGGCAAGATCCTCGAACAGTACGAAGTGATGACCGACGAGTTCGGGCTGAACGTCATTGACGCGACGCTGCCCATCCCGGACCAGCAGGAGTTGGTGCGCGAGATCGTCCGCCCGCACCTGAACGGCCTGCTGCGCAAGCCGGGTTAGCTTGCCGGGGTCTGTCCCCGGAAGATCGCGGAGCGATCGGCAGGGGGCTGACCCCACCGCGATCCGCCCACTCGGGGTCAGCCCCCTTCCGGGCCTGCGGCCCGTCCGGGGACAGACCCCTCACGAGGAGCCTCCCATGCGCATTGAGAGCTACTGGCATCCCTATCCGGGCCTGGCCGGTACGGAGGAGTACCCGGGCCGCCTGATCGTGCTCGAGGGCACTGACGGCGTCGGCCGCTCCACCCAGATCACGCTGCTGAAGCGCTGGCTGGAAAGCTCGGGCATCGCGGTGTTCGACACCGGGCTGACGCGCTCGAACCTCGCCGGCCGGCACCTGCGTGAAGCCCGCGAGGGCCACACCATGGGCCGCATGACCCAGGCCCTCTTCTACGCCACCGACTTTGCGGACCGGCTCGAAAACGAGATGGTCCCAGCCCTGCGCGCCGGCTACGTTGTGCTTACCGACCGCTACGTCTACTCGCTCATCGCGCGTTCGACGGTGCGCGGGCTGGACCCGCAGTGGCTGCGCAAGATCTACGGCTTTGCCATCAAGCCCGCGGCGGTCTACTACCTGACGATCAAGATCCGCGATCTGGTGCCCCGGGTGCTGGCCAGCGGCGGCTTTGACTACTGGGAGTCCGGCGCGGACTACTGCGGCGGGGCGGACCTGTACGAGTGCTTCACGCGCCACCAGTCGGCGCTGCTGGGGCAGTTCGAGCAGATGGCCGAGGAGTTCGGCTTCGTCAGCGTGAACGCCTCGCAGTCCATTGACCAGACCTTCCAGACGCTGCAGCAGCACATCAGCGGGATGATCCAGGACGCCTCGCTTAAGCCGGGCATGGCGGCGCAGCTGCTCCCGCCGGAGCCGAGCCGGCGGG
>CAZZDO010000711.1:0-2154 GCA_964653205.1 uncultured Armatimonadia bacterium
TAGCCCATGCCGTGGTTGACCATCTGCGGGTGGATCTTCAGCAGGTCGAAGTCCAGGAACGGCTGGTGGTCCTCGCCGCCGGAGACCTGCGCCTCGACGCCATCACACTGGCCAGCCCAATAGAACTGGTTGTTGCCCTCCCCGAACATCGGCCCCCCGTGCGTGTCGCGCATGTATTGGAACAACTCACCGTCATACTTGACCTTGGCTCGCGCCATGGCCGCCATCGGCTGGTCGGCCTGGTGGTCGAGCTGGTGCCACGGCGGCACGCACGTGTGCACATCGAGATACGCCGCGGTCGTGCCGTAGGTCTTGTGGATGTACGGGGCGTTCTGCTCGGCGTAGCCCCTCGCGCGGTTGCACTTGAGCCCGAAGCTCTGAACCTTCGTGCCCTTGTTGTACCAGGCCGGGCTCTTCGTGCCATCCGCCTTCAGCACGGCCGCCGTCTCGTCGTACGATGGCGCATCGGGATACAGGTCAATGTAGTTCTCGTGGCACGACCACACATAGCCGCTGTCGTTGGCGGCCTTGCCAAAGGCGATCATGCCCTCGTCGCCGCCGATGTGCGGGCTGGCGGGGACGTGGTCGGGCAGCTTCACGTCATAGCCCCAGCGCTGCCAGACATGGTTGATGATCGCCAGGTGGTCTATGCCGTTGTCCTTGAGGTCGCGCAGATTCTCGGCGCTGCCCTGGAACGTGCCCTTGTGGTGGCCCCACACGTCCAGCATGATGCGATCACCCAGCAACTTCAGATAGGGCGACGGCGCCCAGGGGATGTTGGGGAGCACTTCGGCGACGTTGGGCGAGACGGCGATGTACCCCTCCTCGGCCAGCGGGTTACGGCTGCCGTCGGTCTTCTTGTCGTAGATCGCCTCCCCGCCCGGGCAGTACGAGGCGTTTGATGTCTTCCAGTTCAGATAGCGCTGCACGAAGACGCCCGGGGTCGGCAGATACATCAGCGACGGGCGCTGCAGCAGGTACGGCACGCCGATCGTCTGGCGCAACGGCACCGGGCCGATGTGCCCCAGCGACAGCCCCGCCAGTACGGGCTCCGCGCACGCGACGCCGACCGTCAGCGCCTTGCCACGGAGGCCGTAGGTCCAGTCCACCGTGAGCGGCTTTCCGTCGCGGTCATACTGCCACCGCACCTTCAGGCCGTCGGCGTCGCCGGTGATCCGCTCCGCCTTGCCGCCGGTGAGCAGGCTGCGGCGCGTCCCGCCCTCCAGGGCCGTCTCGACGATCACGCCGCTCTCCATGGCTGGCACGAACGGCGTCTGCCCGTCCACGGTGCAGGTGAAGTCCGCCGGCGTCCCCGTCTGTGGCCGGTACGTGTACGTGATGTCCGCGTCTCCGCCGGTGTAGCTGAAGGTCCAGCCGGCGCCGGTCTGCTTGAGCGCGTTGCGGCACGGGAGCAGGTTCGAGGGCGTCACTCCCACGGTGGGGTTGTTGCTCAGGGCCTTCAGGTCAACGCCGGCCGTGGCGCGGACGGCCTTGCGGGAAAGCAGGCTCTGCAACAGGTCCGCGCGGGAGGTCTGCGTCGTCCCGGCCACGATCCTGGGGTCGCCCCAGTACGAGAAGTCGAACGAGGGGCTCTTCTTCGGCCCGGGCTCGACCTGCAGCCGCAAAGTCACGGTCTTCCCCGCATGGGGCGTCAGGTCGAAGGTGTAGTCGCGCCACTCGCCCTTGTCCTGATGCTGGCGCATCAGCTCCCGGTCGTCGAGGGTGGCGCTGAAGGTGACGCCATCACTCTTGTCGGGCGCCACAATGTCCGGCCGCATGGCGATGCCGAAGCTCAGCGTGATGGGGGAGAGGTTGGGTAGTTGCAGCGGGTATTCGGCGAAGGCGCGGCCGGGCGTGATATGCCACGGCGAATGGATCAGGAGCGACTTGCGGCCGAGGACCGTGTCGCCCGGCAGATACGAGATCCCGGCCACGGGTTCGAAATGCCCCACCCAAGAGTCGGGCATCCACACGACCTCGCCGCCGTACGACTGGTAGCCGACGCGGTAGATGCCGACATTGAGCAGCGAGGTCTCACCCGGCGGAAGCGGGACGACCGGCGCCGCGAGTGCGGGCACAGCGCAGATGAGCACCAGCAGAATAGCACCACGCATCGAGAGAACCCACCTTTCCTGTCTAGCGCCTACTCAACCC
>CAZZDO010000712.1:0-2153 GCA_964653205.1 uncultured Armatimonadia bacterium
ACAGGGAACGTCCGCATGGTGAGCTGCGTGCCCGGCTCGCCGATGGACTGGGCGGCGATGATGCCCACCGCCGTCCCCGCCTCCACCAGCTTCTGGCGGGCCAGGTCGCGGCCGTAGCACTTGGCGCAGATGCCGCTGCGCAGCTCGCACGTCAGCGGCGAGGACACCTTGATCTTCTTGATCCCGGCCTCGACGATGTGCCGCGCCGCCCGCTCATCAATCTCGTCCTTGGCCGGCACGATCACCTCACCCGTCTCCGGGTGGGCGATGACCTCGGCGGCGGTCCGCCCGATGATGCGGTCCTCGAGCCGCTGGAGCACGTCGCCCGCGACGATCGGCAACTCCGCGTCGCAGTACTCGCACTGGCCCTCGCGCAGCACGTCCTCCTGCCCGCACACCGGGCAGTGCAACTCCTGGGCGTACATGTTCGACAGCCACACGCCGTCGGTCGTGCCGCAGTCGTGGTCGCGGATCATGACATCCTGCGCCACGTCCACCAGCCGCCGGGTCAGATAGCCCGCGTCGGCGGTGCGCAGCGCGGTGTCGGCCAGGCCCTTGCGTGCGCCGTGCGTCGCCACGAAGTACTCCAGCACGTTGAGGCCCTCGTGGAAGTTGCTCTTGACGGGCAGGTCCTCGATCAGGCGGCCGAACGGATCGCTCATCAGCCCGCGCATCCCGCTGATCTGCGAAATGTGGCTGCGGTTCGCCCGCGCCCCCGAGTTGGTCATCATCCAGATCGAGTTGAAGCTGTCAATGTTGTTCAGAATGTCGTCGGCGACTTCCTCACGCGCGTTCTGCCACAACTCCAGCACCCGCTGCTCGCGCTCGTCCTCGAGGATGTAGCCGCGCCGCGCCGCCTCGTTGATCCGGTTGACCTCACGTTCCGTCCGCGAGATGATCTCCTCGCGCCGCGTCGGCACGTCCGTGTCCTCGATGCAGATGGACAGCCCCGAGCGCGTGGCGTACTTGAAGCCCTGCTCCTTCAGGTCGTCCAGCAACTGCGCCGTCCGCTCCTGGCCGTAGCTCTGGTACACCCGCCGCACGATGTTCCCCAGCTCTTCCTTGGCGATGTCGTGGTTCAGGAAGGGCATGTCCAGCGGCAACACGCGGTTGAAGATCACGCGGCCGGGCGTCGTCTCCAGGCGCACGCGATGCGCGCCCGTCACGATCGAGCCCTTGACCGGGAAGTACCCGTGGTCGCACGCCTCCTGCAGCCGGGCCTTCACCGCGTCCATGATGGCCTCGGTCTTGTCCACGATCGGCACGACCAGCTCGGGCACCTCCGAGAAGCGTTCCTTCCACTGCCCCCGATACGGCAGCTCCTCCTCGGCCATCATGTCCTTGGTCAGCGTGAACTCGATGCTCCGGTCGCGCACCGGGTGCTCATCCCCCACGACCTCGGCCACGATGCGCCGCAGGTCCAGGTCCAGTTGCGGGTCCAGCGGCATCGGCCTCTTCTTCTCGTCGAAAGCCTCCAGAAAGATCTGCGGCAGCCGCACCGTGACGCTGGCGTGCAGGTCCACCTTGCGGTGCTGGTAGGCCGAGATGACGGCCTCGGCGTTCTGGAAGACCTTCCCCGCCCCCAGCCCCGTCTTGTTCTCCTGGGTCATGTAGTACGAGCCCAGCACGACGTCATACTTCGGCGCGCAAATGGGCGCCCCATCCGCCGGCTTGAACAGGTTCCGCGACGCCAGCATCAGCAGCCGCGCCTCGGCCTGCGCGTGCGTGGACAGCGGCACGTGTACCGCCATCTGGTCGCCGTCGAAGTCCGCGTTGAAGGCCTCACACACCAGCGGGTGCAGCTGGATCGCCTTGCCGTCAATCAGCACCGGCTCGAACGCCTGGATGCCCAGGCGGTGCAGCGTCGGCGCGCGGTTCAGCAGCACCGGGTGGTCGTCAATGACCTCCTCCAGTGCGTCCCACACCTCCGAGCGCAGCCGGTCCACCATCCGCTTGGCGGTCTTGATGTTCGTCGTGTGCCCCTGCTCCACCAGCCGGTTCATCACGAACGGCTTGAACAGTTCCAGGGCCATCTCGCGCGGCAGCCCGCACTGGTGCAGGTGCAACTCGGGCCCGACCACGATGACCGACCGCCCCGAGTAGTCCACGCGCTTGCCCAGCAGGTTCTTGCGGAAGCGCCCTTCCTTGCCCTT
>CAZZDO010000713.1:0-2152 GCA_964653205.1 uncultured Armatimonadia bacterium
CACAACGGGGCCTCACCGATGATCGGTGAGGCCCCGTGTCGTTGCCGTTCCTAATCCCCAATCCCTATCCCCTATCTCTCGTACTTCTCCAGCTTCGGCTCGATGAGGTGCTTCTGGAAGACGGGGTAGGAGGGGATGTCCATGCTCACGGCCGCCGGGGTGGTGCCCAGCAGCGGCTCGACGTACGCGATGAACTCCTCGGTCACGCCATTCTGGTCGGCGTTGATGAACTCCTCGGTCACGACCTTCGTCTGGTCGGCCACGCTCATCAGCGAAGTCTCATCTATCTCCCACGTGTACGGGTCGTTGCTCTTGCGCGCGATGGTGGTCATGATGTCGGTCTGGCCGCCGACGGCGCGCATCACGGCCTCGTAGCCCGCCTGGTAGGCGTGCTCGTTGTCCACGTCGCTCATGCAGTAGGCGAAGCAGCGCTGCAGGTTGCCCAGCTTGTCGGTGCGGACGCGGGCGCCGATGGCGTCCTCGACCATCTTGCCGAGCGCCTCGGCGACGCCGCCGAGACGGGCGTGGCCGAACTCGTCCACCTTGTCGGACGTCTTCGCCAGGTCGCTGTCAGCGAAGGTGAAGCCCTCGGAGACGGCGATGACGAGATAGCCGTACTCCTTGTAGCAGGCATCACAGTCAGCCAGGAACTTGTCGGGGTTGACCTTGACTTCCGGCAGGTAGACCAGGTGCGGGGCCATCCACTCTTCCTTGCGGCCGACGGCGGTGGCGCCGGTCAGCCAGCCGGCGTGGCGGCCCATGACCTCGACGATCTCAGCCTGGCCGAACGCCATGGCGTCGCGGGCGGCGAACTGCACGGCGGCGGCGGCGTAACGGGCGGCGCTGGCGAAGCCCGGGCAGCAGTCCGTCACGACAAGGTCGTTGTCAATGGTCTTGGGGATGCCGATGACGCGCATCTCCCAGTCGGACTGCTTGGCCAACTCGGAGATCTGGTGGCAGGTGAGCTGGCTGTCGTTGCCGCCGTTGTAGAAGAAGTAGCGGATGTTGTGGGCCTTGAAGACTTCCATGCAGCGGGCGACATCAGGCGCCTTGACCTTGATGCGGCAGGTGCCCAGGGCGGCCGAGGGCGTGTAGCGCATGGTGTTGATGACGTCGTCGTCTTCGCGGAAGAGGTCGAAGAGGCGCTCGTTCATGACGCCGGAGACGCCGTTGGCGGCGCCGAAGAACTGGTCAATGTCCTCGCACTTCTCGGCGGCCTGGATGGCGCCGATGACGCTGGCATTGATGACGATGCTGGGTCCGCCGGACTGGCCGATACAGGCGTTGCCTTTGAGCGACATGGTGACATTCCTCCCGGGAATGGTGTGCTGCGCAGGGACTGCGAAGGGGTGGGCGCGAACAAACAGTATATTATTATGCTAACCGCCGACCGTCAAGCCCTGCGGCCCACGTTCTTGCGTGGCGGGACGAGACAGGGCCCCCACACCCTCGACAACGCGCGGGGTGCGGAGGCAGCAGGACCACGGAACCTGCTTGACGCGCTCAGACCACCCCGGGTGCAGCACATCCCGCGAAACAAGCACGACATCCCACGGCAACACCCACGAAACATGGCTCCGTGATACTGGCCCCGGTCGCGTTCTGAGGCCATACTTCTGGAGGAACCAACGATGAGAGCCCCGATCCTGCTGCTCGCTGTCTGCTGCACCGCCGCCATTGTCTGGGCCACGCCCTCGACGCTGGTGTGGATCCCGTCCGTGGACATCCAGGCCAACAACACCTGGCACCTGGGCGTGGACAACTACTTCACGCCGACCGACGGCACGCGCTCGCCGACCGATGTCGGCGTGACCTACGGCTTCGCGAACGGTCGGGCCGAGGCCGGGATTGACTACTTCGGCGGCCAGGACGACCCGTTCTTCTTCAACGCCAAGGTCCTCGTGACGCCTGAGACATCCGGCGTCCCCGCCATCGCGGTAGGTGTGTACAACCTGGGCACGAAGAGTGACGTCACCGACTACAACATGCTCTATGCCCTTGTGGCCAAGACGTTCGGCGGGGTGCGCCTGACGGCGGGCTACTGCCACGGCAGTGAGGGGGCTCTGGGGATGGACCCGGACATGCTGCTGCTGGGGCTGGACGGCTACCTGTCCAGGGACAAGAAGTGGTGGGGCGCGGTGGACTATCAGAG
>CAZZDO010000714.1:0-2148 GCA_964653205.1 uncultured Armatimonadia bacterium
CCCAGATCCCCCGCGCGGATGGCCGCGACATAGCCGCCCGGCCCGCCCCCGACGATGATCAGGTCGAAACTGGTCTCGCTCATGTTATGGTATCCTTTCGTCTTGATTCCAAGTCTAGTTGCGGGGCGGACCCGCCGCAGCCGCATCGCGGCGGGGACGGGGGCCCCGCAACTGACCTCAGGCCGGCGCCGTCCACGCGAACGCCCGCTCCATCTCCGGGAACGGGTTCACATCAAACCGCCGCTCGGGCTTGATGCCCTTGAACTGCCAGTCCGCGAAGTCCAGGAAGGCCTCCCAGTCGGCCGGCCCGTGCTCATGGTCGCCCTCGCGGAACACGATGCCAATGCGCTCCTCGGCCCCCAGGAAGCGGTAGACTTCCCGCGCGGCGTCAAAGGTCTGGTATGTTCCCGACGGATTCGCCCACACATCCCCCAGCGCCTCCATTGAGACGAGCCCCCGCGGAGCCAGCAGCGCCTTCAGGCAGTGCTGGTCGAACGGCAGGTCCTGCTCCCGGCCGATATACTCGTTCATGGCGGGCGCGTACCAGTACGGGATCATCCTCATGCTGTCCTCGAGCATCTCGGCCCCCTCGGCGCGCCAGCGGTGGCATCCCGCCCCGCCCGCGCCGGAGTTGTTCGGCCCGGTCAGCGCGATCCGCTCGTCGGTCGCCCCGGCCAGCAGCACCGTCTTGCCGCCCCGTGAATGTCCCGTGACGGCCAGCCGGGACGGATCGGCCCACTCCTGCGTCAGCAGGAAGTCCACCACCCGGTGATAGCCCCACGCCCAGGCCGCCAGTGCCCCGAACCCCAGGCCGGGGAAGACGCGGTACAGCCCCGTGTCGCGCTCGCTGTGGTAGGCGTCGGGGGCCAGCTCGGTGCGGTTGAACGTCACCAGCGCGTAGCCCCGCCCGATCACGTCCTCGATGATCCCGTCCCGCAGTGCCCCCCAGCACATGTCGCCATCCATGATGACCGGGAAGGGGCCGTCTCCCTCCGGCACCAGTGCGTCAATGATGAACCAGAAGGGGCACGCTCCGCCCGCAATGTTCAGACGGTAGCCCAGCCGCCGGGGCTTGCCGGCCAGACGCCGGGCGACATTGGGGTGGAGCAGTTCGGCCGCCACGGCGTCCGGCAGGGGCGGCATCCCGCCGTATTCCATCTCCGTGACGACCTCGAGCCATTCCGCTCGCTTCCGCCGCCAGGACTCGACGGAGTCCACGCGGGAGCCATCGCTGAAGGCAAAGACATCGGGCAGTGGGCCGGCGAGGGTGTGCATGTCAGATCTCCTGTCAGGGCCGTTCCTGGGAGCGCCGGCTTCCAGCCGGCACGGGGGTCGGCAACAAGGCGTGCCGGCTGGAAGCCGGCGCTCCCAGGAACATCCGACACCTACGTTGGCGTCAGCACGACCTTGATTGCCTGCTTCTCCCGCAGCAACCGCAGGCCCTCGTTCGCCTCGGCCAGGGGCAGCACGTGCGTGACGAGCGCATCCAACGGATAGCGGCCCGAATGCGCCAGCATCAGCGCCTGGTGCAGGTGGCGCACGTTGGACGTCCACACGCCCTGCAGCCGCACCTGCCGGCGGGCCAGGACGTAGGGGTCGAAGCAGAAGTCCGGCAGCGGCGTGGCCAGGCCGGGGATGGCGACCGTCCCGCCCGACGCGACCAACTCCAACGATTCACGGATCGTCGCGGCCGTCCCGGCGCAATCGAGCACCGCCGCAGCCCCGAAGCCCCGCGTCAGCCCCCGCACCAACTCCTGCCGGTCGGCCAGGTCGGTGTCGCCGGTGCTCAGCGGAATGCACCCCATGGTCTCGGCCAGTGCCAGCCGCCGGCCGGACCGCGGCGTGCCGATCATCACCACTTGGTCCGCCCCCCGCGCGAAGGCCAGCGCCGCGGCATACAGCCCCAGCGGTCCGGGGCCGATGACAACGACCACATCGGCAGGCTGCAGGTCACACAGCTCGACGGCATGGGCGGCCGTCGCTCCCGAGCACGTCGCGGCCACCAGCCCGATCGGCTCGGCCTCCGGCGGCAGCTTGATGATCTCCGTCCCCGCCCGCAGCACGATCATCTCGGCGTAGCAGCCCTGTAGGGCGGGGTCGTTGTCGTTGCCGTTCCCCCCTCCCCCGTGGGGAGGGGTGCCCGCAGGG
>CAZZDO010000715.1:0-2144 GCA_964653205.1 uncultured Armatimonadia bacterium
TCGGGTCGGAGAAGGTCAGGGCCACGTTCAGGCCGATGGCGCAGTTGTTCTGGCGGGTGTCACCCACCCCCAGCAGGGCCGCCATGTAGTTTTGCACCAGACTCATCTGGAATTCCCACGGCAGGGGGTAGTCCCCGATGCCGATGGGCTCGCGCAGCAGGCCCTTGATGTCCTCCCCGTGCCCGGCCTGCCGGATGGTCGCCACGCCGGGATGCTCGGCGGTGGAGACCTCGGCGAGGTTGCCCTCCGGCACGAACACCCACGGCTCGATTCCGCCGCCGGGCTGGTTGAAGTGCTGGCTGAGTGACCGGATGTCCGGGCGGTTGCCTTCGCTGTTCGCCATGTGGTGTGGTCCCTTCATCTCGTCTCTCCATCAGTGGTTCTTGCGCCCTCGCCTACTGCAACCCAATGATCCGCTCCGCCACATGCCGCTCCACCGTCTTCATCGGCGTCCTCCCGGCCTTCAGCGCGTCGCGCAGGTAATAGCGGTAGCGGCCCGGCGTGTCGTCGCGCGGGTTGAGGTCCACCAGCGTCGAGCCACGGAAGGTCAGTGTGTACTCCCGGCCCTGGACCGTGTGTTTCTCCGTTGTTGTGGACACGGGGAACTCGATCCGGATGACGCTGCCGGCGGCCTCAGTGCTGGCTGGCCTGAGGTCGCCGAACAGCAGGTGGTTCCCCGCGACTGCCGGTGATGCTCGTCGGTCGTCTATGAAGCAGGTGATCTCGTCCCGCGCCACCCAGTGCGGCAGGCGCACCACCAGTGACCGCGCCTGCCTGTTGTGAATGACCACCCTGCCTTCATATGGCAGGTAGCTGTCCACGTCCAGCCACGGCGCGGCGCGGTTGAGCAGCAGATTGACCGTCGCGGTGCCGCTGGCTTCGTCGAAGCGCGTGATGCCGTGCCAGGCGTAGTACAGCCCCACCGATCCGTTGGCCGTGCAACACCCCCACAGGTGCGGCCCGGTGCTGTCCAGCGCGCCCTCCATCGGCTGGTTGAAGCCACCCCGCAGCCGCGCCAGCACGGCCTCCTTCTCTGCCGTGCCTCCGCCCAGGGCCCGCATCTGTTCCCAGTCCGTGATCTGCTGGGCGATCAGGTGGTTGCGGGCGACGGCGTCCACATCGTCCCAGTAGTCGCCCAGCCCCGCGTCGGTGAGCTTGACCGCCAGGACCAGCATGTCCGCCACGCCGCAGGTCTCGGTCCACATGAACAGCGCTGCCTCGCGGTGGTGGGCAGTCGGCCGGAGCCAGCCGGGGAACCATCCCATCCGCGCGATGCCCGTGCGCCGGGCGTGCTCATAGCCCTCCCGGACGAACTGCTTGAGCCACGCATCATCGGTCGCCACCGCCATCTCCAGCAGCGCATGCAGGGCGGTGATGTTCCCGTGGAAGTGCCCGGCAAAGATGCCGTGCTCGTGGCCGGCGTAGCCCTCGTCTCCCGTGTCCTCCCACATGCCGGGCTTGAGCATGAAGCGCACCACCCGCCGGGCCACCTCCAGCGCCTCCGCGTCACCATCGAGGCGGTAGCGCGCCACCAGCGCCCGCAGCCCCGCCGACTGCTCGAACTTCACGCAGCCCTCGGTCCCCTGCTGCTCGAGGATCGGCTCCTCCGGCGGTTGGTAGGGGATCTTCCCCTCGCCGCGAGTGGTGTAGGCCCACGTTCCGTCCGGCCTGTAGCTGCTCTCCGGCGGCCAGTACGCCCGGTCCTCGACGCGGATGGCGATCCGCGCCAGAGCCGTCGTCAGCCGCTTGAACCGCTCGAGCCAGGCCGGATCGCCGTCGCGCTCGTGCCAATTGAGCATCGCCAGAGCCAGCATGCCGTTGGGGTAGGGGTACGCGGTACCCGCCAGGGCCCCCTCATTGGAGAGCGGACTGTAGGCCAGCCCGTCCTCGCCGGTCTGGCCAAGCAAAGCCTCCATCAGGCCCTGCTCGCGGTCCAGCCCGTACTCGCTCCCTGTCATGGCCCGCAGCATGGGCAGCACGCGGGCGTCCTTGGGCGGCAGGTTCCAGGTCAGCCCTCCGAGCCGGGGCTCGCCCTCGAACGTGAAGCTCTGGTACACCGCATAGTGGCTCTCGGGCTCGAGGTGACCCAGGAGGGCATTGAGTGCCCAACGGGCATGCTCTGCCAGGTCGAGGGTGTCGGGCAC
>CAZZDO010000716.1:0-2135 GCA_964653205.1 uncultured Armatimonadia bacterium
TTCACCATTGGCCCGTAGCCGCCCTTGTCCGACACCGTCGTATCCACCCACGCCGGCTGCCCCGTGGCGGCGTTCAGGCAGAACAGATAGCCCCGGTCCGATATGCCATACAGGAAGCCCTCGTGCAGCACCGGCGAGGAGTACTGGCAGGACACGTCGGCGTTGGCCCACAGCTCTGTTGCTTTGAACTCCTCGCCCTCCTGCTCGATCTTCACCGCATGGGTGCCGCGCAACGAACCGGTGAAGTAGACGGTGTCGCCATCCACGATCGGCGTTGAGGCGTTGTACGCCCGGCCCTGCGGCACGAAGGGGATCTGCCACAGCAGTTTGCCGTCGGCGACGCTGATGCCGACGGCGCTCTTCTCCGTGAGCGTCACGAGCATGGGCGTCTCACCGACCATCATCAGGACCGGCGAGGCGTAGTCGGGGCCTTCGGCGGCCCAGCGCCCCTTCTCTTCACCGGTCACCAGATCATAGGCGATCAGGGCGCCGTTGCCCGGCCCGCCCAGGTGCGCGACGGCCGCGCCCTGGAGGATCAGCGGCGAGGAGGCTGTGAAGAACTTGGGCACCACACCCGGGAAGGGGTCCTTGCGCCAGACCACGGCGCCGGTCGCCGCGTCGAGGCACGACAGCACCCCCGCCACACCGAGGGTGACGACCTTGCCCTCGGCCACGGCCACCGAACTGCGCGGCCCGGGGTGGCGCGAAGCCGCGCCCGTCACAGCCGCGGCGGCGACCTTGTCCTGCCACGCCTGCGACCCGTCGGCGACGTTGAGACAGGTGGTGACTTCCTCATCGCCCTGGCGCGAGAAGACATACAGCCGGTCGCCCACCAGCGCCGGGGTTGCATCGCCGGCGCCGACGACCACGCGCCACTGCTGGGTGAGCGCGGCGGGCCACGTCTCGGGGGCGGTGAAGCCGACGGCTTTGCCGTCGCGGTTGGGCCCGCGCCACTGCGGCCAATCCTGCGCGGCAGCGACCGACACCAACATGGCGATCAGAGCGAGGGCGACCACGAGTCTGTGTCTGGACATGACGACTCCTCCGTTCGCGGCGGGACTTCGTGTGGATGGATGCTTCCGCGCGGCGCGGCGTTCCCCTGCATGACCGGCCGGACCGTACGGTGTCGGGGCAGGTCCGACGACGCCGCTGCCGAAACGGAGAGGACTACTGCGGACGCGCCCCGGAGGTCCGGCCCATGGCGACGCTGCTGGACGTGATACGAGTCCATGGTGACGGCTGCCACAATGCCTTCACCGATCTGCTGCGCTGGCGAGGCCACTACTACCTGTGCTTCCGCGTCTCCGAGAACCACGGCATCGAGCCGCCGGGGGAGATCGTGGTGCTGCGCTCCAAAGATACGCGGGCGTGGGAGGAGTGTGGCCGCCTGCGCACCGGCGGCGATGACCGCGACCCCAAGCTCGTGGACATGGGCGACCGGATCGCCGTGACCTTCGGCACCTGGTACAAGCGCTGGGCCGACCGCAGTCTCGCCAACGAGCCGTATGACCTCATCAGCCACGTCTGCTTCGCGCGCGAGGGCAGTGAGGCCGCGAGCGGTCTCCGTTGGTCGGCGCCACGACAGATGTGGTCGCCCAACTACTGGCTCTGGCGCATCTTCAAGGACGGGGACAGCTATCTCTGCCCGGCCTATCATTTCCCCAAGCGCACCGGCGCCCGCGCCTCGCGCACGGTGCATCTGCTGCGCAGCACGGACCTGCTGGACTGGCAGTTCGTCACGGTGATGCGCCAGGGCTTTGACGGTGGCGAACCCGCCCTGTTCCGCCCCGCGCCGGACACGCTGCGCTGCGTCCTGCGGGCGGTCGAGCCGGACAACCACTCCTGGCTCGGGGAGAGCCGCGCGCCGTACACGGACTGGCGGTGGCAGGACCTGGGGGTGATGATCCACGCGCCGGTGGTGCTGCAAGTGGGAGAGAGGTGGATTGTCGCGGGGCGGTCGCAGCCGCAGGACCTCCCCGAGGGAACTGTACCGCCGGACTCGGGTCATCATACCTCGGTATGGGCGCTGGATGATGACGGCCGCATCGAGCACCTGCTGACGGTCCCCAGCGCGGGGGACTGCTCGTACTGCGGGCTGGCCCACGGCCTGGAGGGCGAGGTGCTGATGAGCTACT
>CAZZDO010000717.1:0-2132 GCA_964653205.1 uncultured Armatimonadia bacterium
GGGAGTCTCGTCGGGCACATAGGCCTTCTTGGCCAGGTCGGGGCAGCCCACGGTCCAGCTCCAATGTCCCCACAGACTGACGCCCGGGACGATGCGCCAGCGGCCGACCTTGTACCAGTGGTACTTGCCATCCTGCGGGACGTCCGCCTTGGCGATCTTCAGGCTCGGTCCGTTCTCCTTGCGGTTGAAGTCATAGAGCCCGAAGGCCGGATCCGCCTGATGATCATCCGCCTGGGTATTGGCCCGGCGCAACGCCCTGCCGCCGGCGGCGTCCCGGTCGGGGACGAGGGCTGATTGGTACTCCACGAAATCACGCCAGTAGTACTGCACCACCCGGTCCTGAGGCAGATGCCGGAAGCGCTCGGGCAACTCCACCACCGGACTGCGCAGGAGCGAGAGCTTCCAGCTCAGGAAGCCGTCAACATGCTTCGCCGGATACCCGAGGCGGAGCCAGAGCGGACGGGAGCGGGCTTCGAGCCGCGCCAGCACGGCCTCCCGCTCGAAGGGCATGGGGGCGCCTGGGGCGAGCCCTTGTCTGAGCGCATCCCAGCAGTCGAGCAGGACCACGTCGAGACGCCAGCGTTCGCGCTGGACATGCGCCAGTTCCAGGCTGTCGGCGGCGCAGGCTCGCCCGGCCTGTTCCAGCAATGCCTCGGCCTCGGCGAAGAACGCCGGCGTCACGTGCTTGATGATCCGCATGTTGCCACCAGCCTGAGAGCGGGGCGGCAGGTCGCGCTGCGCCCTGGCCAGCTTGTCGTAGAACGCCCGCATCGGCGCCGCCGCCGGCCCGTAGTAGCCCGCGAAGAAGACGTCAATGAGCGGCTCGACGGGGCGGCGCGGCTCGACCATCAGGAGCATGGCCAGCCAGTTGTAGAGCGGCGAGAAGTGCCCGTTGCGCCAGGGGCCCTCGATCGGGGCGCCCCACTCCTCGGTCTCGAGAAACAAGCCCACAGGACGGAAGTCGGCGAGGAACCGCAGGTTCCCGGCCACGACCGGCGCCAGGGTGAAGGGCCAGGAGGGCACTCCGTAGGGCTCGCCGTAGTCCCACACGTTGATTCCCCCGGGCGTGATCGCCGCCCACTGCCGCAGGTTCTCTGCCCGCCAGGCGTTGACCGGCGCGGTCAGCGGAAGCCAGGGCTCCGGCGGCAGGCCAGGCATGTACCAGTTGCACCAGCGGATGACGACGTTGTCCCGCGGGCGCAGCGTCTTGGGCGGAACCTGCGACCACGTGTAAGCGAAGGTCTGGACCTTGATCTCCGGGTAGCGTTCCCGCACGCCATCGGCCAGTGCATTGATGAAGTCAATGAGCGGCCCGCTCTCCGCGCCCTCGCGCTCGACCAGCGACCGGCAGGAAGGGCAGTGGCAGACCACGGCGTTATCGGGCTGCGACACGTCATAGAGGGACGGCGGCGGCTGGTCGGGGGAAGCCGGTGTGCCCGGCGGGAACTCCTTGCGGTCGGCGGCGATGAGCTCCAGCAGACGCGCCAACGCGATCCTGCGCACCTCCGGGTGTGTCAGGCAGAGGCCGCCGGCCTGACCGTCCTTCTCGCTCGTCGCCAGTCGTTTCCCGTCCTTGTCGAGGGCGAAGTACTCCGGGTGTTCGGCAAAGTACTTCTCGCCCGGCACGTAGAACCCGAAGTTGTGGCAGCCGCGGTATATGTGTCCCGCGTACTCGCCGCCTCCGTAAGGTCGCATCTCGGGACCGCCGTAGCCGAACTGGTTCTGCCGATTGCGGGAGCGGAAGCGCTGTTCCTTCTCGCCCGTCGTCCCTTCCCAGCCCCAGCCCCCCTCGTGGAAAGCCGTATAGACGCTGCGCATCCTGAAGAAGGGCATCGCGCGGCGGTCGAGTGCGCCAACGGTCAGTGTCGGCCGCTTGGGCACGACCTCCGTGTCGCGGTCGAGCCAGTACACGCCGGCTTCCTTCTCCAGGAAGTCATAGACTCCGTACAGCGTACCGCGGGGTCGGCCGCCGGTGATGACCAGGTCGTTGCGGAAGGTCCTGACCACCCATTCCTCGCGCCCGAGCCTGGCGCAGTCAATTCCCTTTCCCGCGGCAAAGGCCGTCCAGCCCAGGTAGATGGCTTTCGCCGGCTTCGGCTCCGTTGCGGACTCCGCGACGGTCTTGAACTCCG
>CAZZDO010000718.1:0-2132 GCA_964653205.1 uncultured Armatimonadia bacterium
GAATCGGGGTTCGGTGTGACATGCTGCTTGGCGGCGCTTCCAGCGGCGGCATGCCACCACAGCTGGCAAGGGTGCCGGCGCTCCCGGCAACGGCGATTCTCTGGGCAGTGGTGTATTGACCCCGTTGGGAGGAGTTCGGTTCGTTGCGCGGAGTGACGTGGCGTTCAGTCGGTCTGGCGGTCCTGATCATTCCCCTGAATGCCTATTGGCAGATCCAGATGGAGGTCGTGCGCTACTCGGCGCACCCCACGACGGTTTCCCTGCTGTTCAACGCGATCTTCATCCTGCTCCTGCTGACGGGGGCGAATGCGCTGGTGGCGCGTTGGGCGCCGCGGAAGGCGTTGACGCAGGCGGAGCTGCTGACGACCTACGGCATGGTGTGCATCGGCGCGTGCATCGCCGGGCATGACGGCGTGCAGGTGCTGGTCCCGCAGATCCCCTGGCCGTGGCAGTTCGCCACGCCGGCGAACAACTGGGACACGCTGTTCATGCCGAGCATCCCGAAGTGGCTGTCGCTGCAGGACGAGTCGGTGTACCGCGGCTACTTCGAGGGCTCGACCAGCCCGTACCACTGGGCGATCCTGGGGGCGTGGCTGAAGCCGCTGGCGATGTGGGGCCTGCTGATCGTGCTGCTGCTGGTGGGGATGCTGGCGATCAACTCGGCCCTGCGGAGGCAGTGGCTGGACCGCGAGCATCTCATGTGCCCGCTGGTGTCCCTACCATTGGAGATCACCAACCCGCGGGGCACGCTGTTCCGCGACCGCGTTTTCTGGGTGGGCTTCGCGATCGCGGCGGGCATCGACACCTGGAACAGCTTCGCGTTCCACTACCCGGTCATGCCGCGGATCCCGATCGAGCACCAGGACCTGGCGGTCTACTTCACCTCGCGCCCGTGGAACGCCATCGGCTGGACGCCGCGCTCGTTCTACCCCTTCATGATCGGCATGGGCGTCCTCATGCCCACGGACTTCCTCTTCAGCTGCTGGTTCTTCTACCTGTTCTGGAAGGTGGAGCGGATCCTGTCGCTGGCGGTGGGCTGGACCGACATCCCGCGGTTCCCGTTCATCAGCGAGCAGGCGTTTGGCTCGTACGCGATGTTCTGCCTGTACGGCCTGTGGACGAGCCGCAAGTTCCTGGGGGGCCTGTTCCGGCGATCGGTGGTGGGGGCGAGCGCCCAGAAAGATGGGGACGCCGACGAGGCGCTCCTGGACGACTCCCGCGAGCCGCTGAGCTACCGTATCTCGCTGATCGTGGGGGCGCTGGCCTTCATCGGGCTGGTCTGGTTCAGCTCGGCGGCGGGGATGAGGGTGTGGGTGGCCATCACGTTCTTCATCATCTACTACGGACTGGCGGTCGCTATCACCCGCATGAGGGCGCAGTTTGGGGCGCCGGTGCATGACCTGCACTTCATCGGGCCGGACACGATCATGCCGATTATCGGCGGGACGCGCGCGTTCACGGACAAGGACCTGACGATCATGTCGCTGTACTTCTGGTTCAACCGCGCGTACCGCAACCACCCGCAGCCCTTCATGATGGAGGGCTACAAGCTGGCCGATCGGACGAACAGCCCGTTCAAGCCCCAGGTGCTGGCGCAGGTGGTGGCCATCGTGGCTGGCACGATCTCCGGTTTCTGGGCCATGCTGCACCTGATGTACGGCTTCGGGGCGCGGGCGAAGTCGCGCATGTCGTTCGGCGCGGAGACGTACAACCGGCTGGCCTCGTGGATGGTGGCGCCGATCTCGGCGAACTGGATGGCGACCGGCGCGGTCGGCGTCGGGTTGGTGTTCACCTTCGGCCTGGAGACGATGCGGCTGCGGTTCGCGAACTGGCCGTTCCACCCGCTGGGCTACGCGATCTCGGGAAGCTGGGAGATGAACCTGGTCTGGATGCCGCTGTTCATCGCGTGGTGCCTGAAGGTCGTGCTGGTGCGCTACGGCACGTTCAAGCTGCTCCGCAAGACCATTCCCCTGTTCTTGGGCCTCATTCTGGGGCAGTTCGTCGTGGGGAGCATCCTGAACATCGTCAGCATCGCGATGGGGATTCCGAGCTATATGTTCTGGCAGTGAGGACGGCGGGAGACAGGAGACAGGAGACAGGAGACAGGAGTCAGGAGTCAGGAGTCAGGAGAC
>CAZZDO010000719.1:0-2131 GCA_964653205.1 uncultured Armatimonadia bacterium
CGCCATGATCGTGAACCGCCCCGCGCCGTCCCTGTCCGCCGCCGGCAGCGCCGCCGGCAGCGGTCCGTCGCACTCGACGCTCAGCCCCTTCGCCAGCTTCACCCGCGCCAGCGCCTGGCCCGTCTCGTCCACCACCGTCATCCCCGGCTCGCAGAAGTAGAGCGGCGCATTCGTCTGCACCGTGTTGCCCTCGGCGCTGACGATGGTCCCGCGCCCGGTGCGCAGGTCCTGTGTGCCGATGGAGAAGCGCGTCGGCGACAGCACCTGCTCGATCTTCACCGAGGCCTCGTGCGTGGCGCTGCGGACGGGCACCCAGCGGCCCACGTCGGTGGGCCTCAGGCACGGCTGGTCGAGCGTCACGATGCCCTGCGCGTAGTCCACGCTCGCGATCCTCGCCTCCCGCACCCCGGCGCCCGTGAGCTTCGTCTCCCCAATGGCCAGCAGCGTGCCATCGAACAGCCGCGCCGCCGTGATCTTCCCCGCCGCGTCGAGCGCGAGCACCGCCCCGCGCCCCTGCACGCGCAGCTTCCCGTCCACGACATACTCTTGGGCCAGGTTCGCCGCTGAGAAAATGACATGCCGCCGGTCGCCCATCTGCACCTCGATGGCCACCGCGCCATCGTCGGGCGCGACCGGCAGGCGCTTGACGCTTGTGATGTACGAGGCGCCGACGAACATCTCGCTCACGGTGACGAACGCGCTCCTCAAGTCCTCCCCGGTGCGGCGGCGGACGACCCACTTGAGCTTCTCGGGGAACTGCGGGCGGCGCTGCGGCGTGCCGTCACACGCGAAGACCGTCTCCTCCTGCGGCACGAGATGCGAGCGCAGCGTGGCCCCGCGCACGGCCTCCTTCGGGAACAGCTTCGGGTCGCGGTTGACCGTCCACTGCACCCACGGGGCCTGGACCGCGGGCTTTCCAGCCCGCGCCTCTTGCACGTTGTAGAGCCACTGAAACGCGCTGCCCTTGTAGTTGTAGTAGTAGTGCCCGTACTTGCCATCCTTCATCTTCTCGTCGTCGTAGAAGATGCCGTACGGCACCGCGGGCCCGGCGAGCGTCCCCTCCTGGCGCGGCTCGGAGAGCGGCAGGTTCGAGCCGAACTCCGCCTCCGTGCCGTGCACCAGCCAGTCATGCTGCTTGCCGCCGGCGACGCGGAACACATCCACCGTGTAGGCGTGTTCGTCGTCGGCCTCGATCAGGAACGCGGTGCGGCGGTAGTCCTGGACCTTGCCGGGGTAGGCGGCCACGTCGGTGACTTCGGCCATCTGCGCGAACGCGCCGGGATGGAAGGCGACGAGCTGCCCGCGCCCGAGTTCCGACCGCGTGGCATCCACCATGACGGTGTTGTGCACGACCGTGTGGGCCAGGAAGCCGAAGCGGCGCGGGTCGTACGTGTCGGCGGTCTCGGGGTAGCCGAGGTCGGGCGTCATGGGCCAGCCGTAGGCGTACAGGTCCATGTTGAGCAGGTCGAAGTGCGCGTGGCCGACGGTGTAGCCGTAGTACAGCGACAACGCCATGCCCGCGTGGGCGCGTCGGTCCCCGACGCGCGACCCGGCTTGCAGCGTCAGGAACCCCAGCCCCGGCAACAGGCTGCTCGTGACGCCGACGTCCTCCGGCATGGCCTCGGCCTGCTTGATGATCTCATCGCCCAGGTACGGACGGAAGAGGTCACGGCTGAACTGGGTGGTGCCGCCACACTGCACCATCACCTTCGCCTGTTCGGGCCGGCGCAGTCGCGCGTAGGCCTGCTCCTGGTACGGGGCGCTGGTGCCCAGCCCGCCCGAGAACATGTTGTTCGAGTCCCCCAGCGGCGTGGTGTGCTGCCCGTTGGCGAGCATGTCAATCGGCGCGGCATAGACGCTCTGCAGGCGCGGCTCTTGCCACAGGTCCACGCCGTTGGCGATGAGCAGGTCCGCGATCCCCGCGAGGTCCACCATCCACCCGCAGTTGTACGAGGGCGACTCGAAGGGAATGCCGTCGCGGTGCAGCAGGTTCACCAGCATGTCGCGGAAGCCGGTGTCGGTGTACGTGGCCGACGGCGTGCGGTTGTCCAGCACCCAGTCCACGATCTGCTGGGAGGTCGGCCCGGGGGACTCGTAGGAGCGGCTTCCAGCCGCGACCGGTCGCGGCTGG
>CAZZDO010000720.1:0-2129 GCA_964653205.1 uncultured Armatimonadia bacterium
GGATCGGCACGTGGGGAAGGGGGTGGTAGTGTGTGGGGAAGGGGCCCACGAAGAAGTTGCGGGTGTAGGCGTAGGTCGGGTAGCCGGCGATCACGGAGCCGGCAAACACGACCGCCAGGAGCGCCACCGCGACCCCTGTCTGGGTATGCGCCCAACGGGCCGGCTGGAGGACGACCGTCTGGCCGGCTTGCTCCGCTTTGTCGCGAAGGTTGAGTGCGCCGCTGTAGCCCCACACGAAGTACGTGGCGAGAAGGAACAGGAAGAAGCTGATCAGCAAGGACTGGTTGAGGTTGATGGTGCCGGTGAGCGCGAACACGACCAGGCCGCAGACGAAGATGAAGATCGAGTTGGCGCGGGCCGTCTGGGCGAAGCTCAACGCGAGGATGCCCCACACGGCCATCGTCGGGAGCAGCAGGGAGTGATCGCTCAGCGTCTCATCGGGCCAGAATTGGCGCGTGATCGGTGCGCCGGTGTTGGCCAACACGAGCACCGGGAAGACGAAGGAGGCGATCAGCGCGCCGAAGAGGGCCGGGTTCCGCCCGAGAACAGCGCCGGCGAGGCTGGCGGTCAGACCCAGGATCGCCAGGCCGTAGGCGCGCAGGATGAACTCCGGGGTGTCGATGGCGAAGCCGAGGGCGGCGATGGCAGTCGCCGCCATGCCGAACAGGCCGAGGTACAAAGGAAAGAGCAGCCTGAGGCGGCCGAGGTCAACGTGCACCGAGGTTCGCCCCCATTCGCGTTGCCAGGTCATCTCCTCGGCGGATCTGACGCACCGCGCAACGCGCGCCCGCGAGACTGCGCGCCAACTCGTCGTAGGCCCCCGCATCGGCAGGCCACCGGATGCCGTCGTCGGCGAAGCTCGCGGCAACCAGGCTCACCCACAGCACGCCATGCCCCAGCGCCACCAGGCGGCGTGCGGCCGCCACCGCCTCCGGGCCGATCAGGGGGCTGATGACCACGAGGCCGCAGCCGCGAGGCAGCCAAGACTCAGCGTTTAGCAGCGTTTCCGCGAAGGACTGGGCCGCATTGGGCCGTACTCGCGCCAGAGCGTCCATCACCGCGGTCTCATCCTGCGCCGAGAGAAGTGCCCGGAGCGAATGGCTGTCGCGCCCCTCAGCAATAAGCGAGAACTCGGAGCCTCGCCGCAAGCACTGCGCCGCGATCGAGGCCGCCAGCGTCACGCCGTACTCGAGCGTGTGCTCATCCTCCCGGCCCGCATGATAGGCGGGCGAGAGGTCCAGAGCTACGGCCACGTTGTTCGCCTCGCCGGACTCATACTCGATGACCGTGAGCTTGCCGCGTTTGGCGGTCGATTTCCAATCGATGCGCCGCAAGTCATCGCCCGGAGTGTACTCGCGGACGCCGCAGAAGTCCGTACCGTCACCGCGCTTGCGCGTGCGGAGGCGGCTGGTGGCCACCAGGCCGGCCGCGGGGGGCCGGATGCGCGGCAGTGGAATCGGTCGCGGATGGACGATCAGCAGGGCCTCGGCAGTCTTCTCCTGGTGGTAGTTGAAGAGGCCGAGAGGATCGGTGCAGTGCACGTCCACGTAGCCGAGGTAGTAGACGCCGCGCCGTCGGGCCAGCAGGGGGTACTCGACAGTGACCGCCTCCCCCGGCGCGAGGTCCATGACGTAGCGTTCGGCGAAGCCCTCGGCCTGCAGGCCGGAAGGCAGATGATCGCGGACCAGCAGCAGCCCCTTGCGAGTCGGGCCGGCGTTGATGAGTGCGATCCGCATCGGCAAACGCTCGCCGGCCTTGGCGATGGCTTGCGACTCGCGACGCGCCTCAAGAGTACGCAGTGAGTGCCATCCTACCAGATACGCCAGGATGGGTGTCACGGCCAAAGCGAGCGACATGTAGTAAAGGTACTCGACGTGGAGAGCCACCGCCAGCGCCAGGATCACGAACGCTCCGGCCAGGAGCGAGAAGCGCTTGCCGATCTTCCATTGGCCGGTGGCTTCCATGACGAGCGTTCCTTCCGAACGGCGGCAACGGTGGCTATCGCTGTGTCAACCGTGCCGTTGTCCGTGGTCGTTCCGTGCCTGCGGCTCACCAGAGCCGCGCCGTTGTCTTCCGGCGTGGCGGTTACGGCACGGCGCGGCTCTGGTGAGCCGCAGGCACGGAACGAC
>CAZZDO010000721.1:0-2123 GCA_964653205.1 uncultured Armatimonadia bacterium
TCCCCATCCCCTACAGCAGCCCCCGCTCGATCATCTTCTCGGCGATCTGCACGACGTTGGTCGCCGCGCCCTTGCGCAGGTTGTCGGCCACGCACCACAGATTGATGCTGTTGGTCCGGGTGTGATCGTCCCGCACGCGGCCCACGAGCGTCATGTCCTTCCAGTCGTCGCGCAGCACGTCGGCCTGCGTGGGGTACTGCCGCTCCGTGACTTCCCAGTGCATGGCCCAGGGCTTCTGCTCCTTCTTGCCCTTGCCGGCGAGGTAGTCCAGCCGCGCCGGGTCCTGCGTTGGCCCGTCTATGACGACGACACCCTCTGCCTGCGCCGGGTCGCTGAGGATCTCCAGGGCCATCTGCGCATTCATCGGCCCTTCGAACTCCACGTTGATGGCCTCGGAGTGGCCGATCTCCACCGGCACGCGCACCGCCGTGGGCACCACGGAGATGTCCGGGTCGCCCAGGATCTTGCGCGTCTCGTGCAACATCTTCATTTCTTCCTTGGTGTAGCCGTTGTCCAGGAAGCTGTCAATGTGCGGCAGGCAGTCCAGGGCGATGGGCCGGGGGAAGATGCTCGGGTCGCAGACGATCTTGTCCCCCTTGACGAGGCAGGGCAACTGCGCCTTCAGCTCGTCCTGCGCCGCGGCGCCCCAGCCGGAGACCGACTGGAAAGTCGTCACGACGATGCGGCGGATGCGCGCCACGCGGTGCAGCGGCGCCAGCGCCACGACCATCTGGATCGTCGAGCAGTTCGGGCTGGCGATGAACTTCGTGTCCGCAGTGACGTCGTCCATGTTCACTTCGGGCACGACCAGCGGGATGTCGGGGTACAGGCGGAAGTCCGAACCGTTGTCTATGCAAACGGCACCGGCCTGCTCGGCGGCGTCTTTCCAGATGACGGACGCGCCCTTGGCGCCTTCGCGGCCGGCGAAGAACGCGACCTTCACCCCTGCGAAGTGCTCCGCCGCGACTTCCAGCACGTCCACCTCGTCGCCGCCGAGGACTTCCGTGCGCGCGCGGGTGGCCATCACCACCGGCGGGCCGTCGAGGGGGAAGTTGCGCTCCTTCAGGCACGACCAGATCCGGTCACCGACCGGACCGACACCGATGATTGCGGTCTTCAGGGCCATCTTGCAGGTCTCCTCGTATGTCTCGGTGTGACTGGGTGTAGGAGCGCTCACCGGAGCGCGACCCAACGGGCCAGGTCGCGCTCCGGTGAGCGCTCCTACACCCGTAACATGTTCTCTACATGTGGGCCAGCAGGTGCTCCAGCCCGTACACCAGCCCCGTCTGTTCGCGGACCTTGCGCACGGCCAACAGCACCCCCGGCATGAACGACTCGCGACTGGTGGTGACGTGGCCGATCTTCAGCGTCTCGCCGCGCCCACCGAACAGCACTTCCTGGTTGGCGACGTAGCCCTGCATCCGCACGGCATGGATGTGGACGCCCGACCCGACGCCCCCGCGGCAGCCGGGCACGCGCTCCAACTCCGTGGGCGGCTGCGCGAAGGCCTCGCTGCGGGCCGCGGCCATCATCTCCGCCGTCTTGACCGCCGTGCCGGAGGGGCTGTCCTTCTTGGCCTCGTGGTGGTACTCGATGATCTCGGCGTAGTCAAAGACCTTCGCGGCCCGTGCCGAGAAGAGCATCATCATGACGGCCCCGAGCGAGAAGTTGGGGGCGATGATGGCTGGAGTGCCCTTGGCCTCGCACATCCGGGCCACGACCTGCAGGTCGGTCTCGGAGAAGCCGGTCGTGCCCACGACACAGGCCACACCGGCGGAGAGCGCCGCCTCGACGTTGCCCATGACGACCTTGGGGGAGGTGAAGTCCACGAGCACGTCAGGCGTGGTGTCCTCGATGGCACCGGGGAGATGGCCGCTCACGGCCAGGTCCTCGTCCACCCCCGGAACGATCTCGGCCAGGGCATGCCCGACGCCCGCCGGGTCCACGCCGCCGGCGAGGACCATGTCGGGAGCCTCGTGGACAGTCTTGGCGACGAGGGCGCCCATTCTGCCGCAGACACCGGTGACGAGGACACGAAGGTGTGACATGAGAGCCGCCTCAAGGGAATGGCGATGTGAATGAGTATATCAATATAACAAATGGAAACGAACCGTGCAATACAC
>CAZZDO010000722.1:0-2115 GCA_964653205.1 uncultured Armatimonadia bacterium
ATCCCTACCCCGGACCCATCATCCCGCCCTGCAGGCCCCAGTCCTCGGCCAGGCGGAACTGCCGCTCGACCATCTCGGCATATAGGCCCTGGCGCTGCATGAGCGTGTCGTGGTCGGCCTCTTCGACAACGGCGCCCTCGTCAATGACCACGATCTTGTTGGCCTTGCGGACCGTGGACAGCCGGTGGGCGATGACGAAGGTCGTGCGGTGCTGCATGAGGTGGTCGAGGGCCTTCTGGATCATCTGCTCGGCCTCGGTGTCCACCAGCGAGGTCGCTTCGTCGAGGATGAGTATCCTGGGGTCGGCCAGCAGGGCGCGGGCGATGGCCAGGCGCTGCTTCTGCCCGCCCGAGAGCTTCACGCCGCGCTCGCCGATCTCCGTCTCGTACTGGTCCGGCAGGTCCTGGATGAACTCATCGGCGTAGGCGGCCTCGCAGGCGGCCTTGACCTCTTCGTCGGTCGCGTCCAGCTTGCCGTAGCGCACGTTCTCGTTGACGGTGCCGTTGAACAGGAAGGTCTCCTGCAAGACCATGGCGATGTGCCGGCGCAGCGACTCCTGCGTCACGTCGCGCACGTCCACACCGTCCACCTTCACGATACCTTCGAGCGGATCGTAGAAGCGCGGGATGAGGTTGACCATGGAGGTCTTGCCGGCGCCACTGCGGCCCACGAGGGCGATGGTCTCGCCGGGCTGGGCACTGACCGACACGTCCTTGAGCACGATGTCGCCGGTCTGATAGCGGAAGGTGATGTGCTCGAGGTCCACCTGGCCACGCACGTCGGTGAGGGTGATGGCGTCGGGCTTGTCCTGGACCTCAGGTTTCTCTTCGAGCACCTGGAAGATGCGGGCGAGGGCGGCCAGGGCGCGGTTGTACAGGTCGTAGACGCGGATGAGCCCGCCGAAGCGCCAGTAGAACTGCTGCAGGTAGCCCACGAAGGCCATGATGGTGCCGACCGTGACGACTTCACCGGCGCTCATCATCAGGCCGCCGCGCCACATGACCAGCAACATGCCCGTGGACGTGATGAAGGTGAGCGCCGGGAAGAAGGTGGACCACAGGCGAATGCCGCGGACAGAGGCGTCGTAGTAGCGGCGGCTGGCGTCGTTGAAGTTGCCGAACTCGTACTGCTCGCGGCCGAAGGCCTTGATGACCAGGATGCCGGCGATGCGCTCCTCGAGCTGGGCGTTGATCTCGCCCAGTTCGGCGCGGATCTTGTGGTAGATCGGCCGGACGAACCTGGAGAAGACGATGATGCTGGCCACGAAGACCGGCAACGGCACCAGCGCCAGCAGCGTGAGCTTCCAGTTCAGGTAGAGCAGCATCGCGCCGACACTGAAGATGACCCGCAGGCCGTCGCTGACGACCTCGTCGGTGCCGTGGACCACCATGTCCTCGACGGAGTTCACGTCGTTGGACAGGCGGGACATGATGTCCCCGGTCTTGTTGCGGTGGAAGTAGCTGAGCGAGAGCTTCTGCAGGTGGCTGTAGGTGTCCACCCGCGTCTCGAAGACCAGGCGCTGGCCGAGGACGTGCATCAGGTTCATGCGCAGGGCGCTGACGACGGCGGAGACGAGGAAGGCCAGCAGCAACATGAGCATGGCCCAACTGATCGCCGGCACCGCGTGCTTGGTGAAGCCCTCATCAATCAGGTACTTGATGAGCAGCGGCTGGGCCATGTCCACCGCCGCGCCGATGATCATGGCCAGCAGTGAGATCAGCACGATGGGCCAGCGCGGGCCGATGATGCGCGCGAACCACGACAGCATGCGCTGGTCGGTGATCTTCAGCGGCGGGGGGTCGTTGTCGCCGGGCTTGCCGTCGCGCTGGGCGCTGTGGGATCCACCGCGCCGGCCATGTCCATGTCCGAAACCCATGGGGTGGGTGTCCTGTCAGTGAGTGATGGAGGCGAACGGCGGGACTCGGGAACCGGGCCCAACGTCGCCTGGGTGGCTGATTGTGTGCGGCCGCGGAGCGGCGGCTGAGGTCTTCGCCGGGCGGGCGAGACGCCCGCTCTACCCCGCGTGTGTGTGTTTCCACGTCCCCGCCAAAGGAGGAGGAGGGGGCGTCCTGAGTCCACGGGCTCACGCCCGTGGCTACATACGTCGGCCCCTTC
>CAZZDO010000723.1:0-2108 GCA_964653205.1 uncultured Armatimonadia bacterium
TAGCTCAATTATGGGCCATTCTGGGGCAGAAGTCAATGCCCTTCTCTGGTGCAGGGGCGGCGGCAACCGCGGCGAATGGGGACAGTCGGCCAGGGCGGCCCGGCCGCTTGGCCGTTCAAGGCAGGAGGAGAGACGATGCGCTATCTGACAGTCGTGGGGCTGGTCGTGCTGTGCGTGACGCAGGGCCTGGCGGGGGAGATGCTGTGCGACTTCGAGAGCCTGGAGGGCTTCAAGGTGGCGCAGCAGCCGGCGACGTTTGCGCCGGCGCCGGACGCCCACCAGGGGGTCGGGGCCATCAAGGTCACGATGCCGGGCCAGGTGTCGGCCGTGATCCGCGCCGACGATCCCCCGGAGGAGTGGGACAAGTGCGCCGGGGTGAGCTTCTGGGCCAAGGGGGACGGTTCGAGCCAGTGGGGCAGCATCGCCATCGGAGGCACCGGGTCCAACCACGGCTACCAGTACGTCTACTTCTTTCCGCTCAACTCCACCGAGTGGCAGCAGTACACCGTGCCGTGGCGCGATTGGGTGCCCGAAGGGCCGGTGGACGGCATCGGGCAGCCGGGGGCGCTGCCGCCGTGCGGGATCCAGTCCCTGCGGCTGGGCACGCGCTGGAACATCACGCACAACAACGCCAAGATCCCGCCACACAGCTACGCGGTGGACGAGGTCGAACTCGTGGCGACGGTGCCGCCGCCCTCGCCGCCCCACAAGCCGCGCCCGCTGAAGGAAGTCATCGCCAAGCTGCGCGACCGCGGGCCGCTGCGGATCATCTGCATGGGGGACTCGATCACCGCCGGCACCGGGCTGAAGAGCGCCGATACCGAGCGCTACGCCGTGGTGCTGCAGGAGAAGCTGCGCCGGGCCATGGACGCCCCTCAGATCACGTGCGAGAGCCGGGCCGTGGGCGGGGCGCGGCTCACCGACGCCCGCGCCTGGGTCAGGCGCGACTTCCAGGGCGAGGCCCCGGACCTGGTGACGATGCTCTACGGGTACAACGACAAGAGCGGCCAGTGGAGCACCGCGCAGTTCGCCGCATCGCTCGAGGACTACATCCAGCGCGTCGCCGACGCCACCGGCGGGAAGGCGGCCATCGTGCCGATCGCGACGATCCCCGGGCGGGGGCCCCGCTACAGCATGATGGACAACTTCGCCCAGGTCGTGCGCGACGTGAGTGGCAAGATGGGCCTGGAGTGCTGCGACATGCCCGAGCGCCTGAAGTTCCAGGGCCGCGAGGGCCTCGTCCAGTACATGGGCGACATGGCCCACCCCAACGCCGAGGGGCATGTGCTGATGGCCCAGGTGCTGACGGACTGGCTGGTGGCGAAGGCGATCGGGCTGTAGCCGGCAATACTGAAGTTCAGGGCCGCCGGGGCCTGACGAACTCTTGAGCAGGGCGTGAGGGGGGGATTACCGGGATCGGGGATAATGAGAACGGCGAGTGGTGTCGTCTCACGGCCGTATTCGCAGCACACGGCCGCCTGGGAGAGAGGTGTCGCCGATGGTCTCCCCTACCGGTCTGCCATGTCGTAACCGCCGCGGCAGCGTCATCGTCACCGCCGCCGTGGCGCTGGTGGCGATGCTGGGTGCGCCGCACTGGCGATTGACTATGGCGTCTACGCCATGGCGCGGCAGCAGTTACAAACGGCCGTGGATGCCGCGGCCCTCGCCGGGGCGGGTCGTCTCCAGTACGGCATTGATTGCGAGGCCGCACGCGCGGTCATCAATCAGACCGCCAACGCCAACCTGATCCTGGGCACGCCGCTGCACCTGAACGCCGCGGACATCGAGATCGGCGCCCTGGCCTCAGATGGCCACACTATCGTGCCCTGGTCCGCGGCCTCCACCAAGGCGGTTTGCCGCGTGTCCGGCCGCCGCACGATGGACTCGCCCGACGGGCCCATCCCCTTCTACTTCGCCCGGGTCTTTGGCTTGCAGAACGCTCAGATCACGGCGACAGCGGCTGCCGGCGCCCTCGTGTCCGCCAACCCGCGCCGCCCCGTCGAGATCTGCGTCATACAGGATGGCTCGGGCTCCTTTGCCGACGAGTGGGGCCAGGCGATCAACGCGGGCTTCGAGCTCTACGCGCTGGTCAACGGCGTGGCCATTGA
>CAZZDO010000724.1:0-2101 GCA_964653205.1 uncultured Armatimonadia bacterium
CGTAGAACCGCCC
Organism: uncultured Armatimonadia bacterium; assembly: GCA_964653205.1. Taxonomy (GTDB): domain Bacteria; phylum Armatimonadota; class Zipacnadia; order Zipacnadales; family UBA11051; genus JAJFUB01. Next base: position 14 of record CAZZDO010000724.1, read on the forward strand.
GACCTTCAGAATCGCCGCCGCGATGTCCTCCATGTCCTTCTCTTCGTACGTCGGGTGCGGCGGCACGAAGAACGTCTTCGGCTCAACTGACGCCGCGTTGGCGCAGAAGACGTTCTCGTAGTGCGTCGCCTCCGGGCGGGCGTTCGGGTCGTCGAACGGGTAGTTGTTCGGCCCGATGCCGTTGCGCTCCTGGAAGATGCGCTCCTTGTAGCACTGCGGCCACAGGACCGGGCCGGCGGGGACGCCCTCGGCCGTCAGCGCGTGGAAGAAGTGCTTGCCATCCGTGTTGATCGCGTCGGTGTTCAGCACGATCGGGTAGAGCCAGTACGCGTTGCGCCGATAGTCGTTGTTGATCGGGAGCGCCGCGATCCACGGCTCGTCCTTGAGCGCCGCGTCCAGGATCGCCGCGTTGCGCTTGCGGTTGGGCAGGTTCCACGTGTCGAAGATCTTCAGGCATTCCAGGCCGATGGCCGACTGCATCTCGGTCATGCGGTAGTTGAACCCGATGGAGTTGTGGATGTACGGCAGCTTGGCCTCAAGTTCCAGCAGGCGGAGCCGCTCGCGGACATCGTAGCCGTGGTCGCGGAACGAGCGCATGGTCCAGATGGCGTCTTCGTCGTTGGTGATGGTCGCGCCGCCCTCGCCGCCGGTGGTGAAGTGCTTGCTCTGGCAGAAGCTGAAGGCGCCGAAGTGGCCGATGGTCCCAGCCTTCTGGTCGCGGATCTGCCCGCCGTGGGCCTGCGCGCAGTCCTCGATGACCTTCAGGTTGTGCTTCGCGGCGATGGCCATGATGGCATCCATGTCGCACATGCAGCCATACAGGTGCACGGCCACGATCGCCTTGGTCTTCGGGCTGATCTGCGCCTCGATGCTCGCCGCGTCAATGGTGTGCCCGTTCTTCTCGACATCGGCGAACACGGGCACGGCCCCGGCCTGCAGGATGCAGAAGCACGAGGCGATGAAGCTGTAGCTGGTGGTGATGACTTCATCGCCGGGCCCGACGCCGGCGCCGGCGAGGGCGGTGTGCAGGGCGCTGGTGCCATTGCTGGTCGAGACGCCGAACTTCGCGCCGGCCCAGTCGGCGAACGCCTGCTCGAACTTCATGCCGATGTCGCCGGTCCAGTAGTTCACTCTACCGGTCTTCAACGGCTCCATGGCGGCCTCGATCATCTCGGGCTGGAAATATGGCCACGGCGGGAAGGGCCGGAGACCGGCTCCGCCGGTCTCACTGCGGGTGGGGGTGCCGCCCTCGATTGCGGGTTGGTCGGACATGTGAATAGCCTCCTGGATTGGTACGGCGCGAATCGCCGCGCCGGGGTCAATGACCGCGCGATGGGAAAGCGTCCTGTAGTTCGACGTTACTGGGGAATTACCTGCCCGTTGAGGGGTGGGGCGTCGGGCAGTGGCGGCAGGCCGTAGCCGGCCTCCGCGAAGTGTTTGTCGAAGGCCAGGGCGTACTCGATGCCGCGCTGGCGCATGATGATGAGGCTGAGGTGGTCCACGACGCTGACCTGACGGCGGTTGGCCTCAAGTGTCGCAGCTACTGCCAGATCGTGAAGCCTGTCATCTACCCAGATGATGTCCAGAAGGGGGCGGATCTGTGTCTGGAGAAGCCCCACCCACCGCAGCCCCAACCGTCGTTGAAGGAGAGTAGCCGTCTCAATGAGCACGTAGCTCGTTGTGACCACCCGGGCGTCGGCGTCCAGCAGCGCTCGCCAGGTGGCTGTCGCCCTCGCGTGGTTCTGGTCATCGCCATCGTAGTGCGCGTAGAGGCCCGAGCTGTCAGCGAACACCATCACGCGCGGTATGCCTCCTCGAGGTAGTCGTCGTGCCGCTCGGACACGTCATGTAGCCCCGAGTGCCCGGTGCCGGCCGAGGCCAGGAACCGCCGCTTCAACTCTTCCCGGTCCACGGGCGCGTTCTTGCGCAGTTCCCGGCGGATCAGGTCATGCACCAATGCAGGCACGGTCGCTCGCTGTTGCTCCGCCAGCCGGCGCAACTCACGCTCCTCCTCCTCAGTCAACTCGATCTGGGTGACGGCCATCGCCGGCCTCCTCTCCTGCCCTTGCCGGGCCATCTTCCGCCTGT
>CAZZDO010000725.1:0-2097 GCA_964653205.1 uncultured Armatimonadia bacterium
CGGCGCTCCTACGGCGACGGCGCTCCTACGGCCTACGGCAGGAACGGCTTGAGCGCCTCGCCCAGGTTCCCTGTCGGCTCCCACTTGAAGAACTCGCTCTCCCACAGGAACTTGGGGTCCACCGACACGCCGTCTATCTGCCGGTCGAGGCTCTCGTTGGCGATCAGGTCCTCCGTAAGCTTGAGCGACCGCCCCTCCAGCGTGTACTCCAGCGTCTGCTCGACCATGATCTTGTAGGCGCGGTTGCCGCGGGCGCGGGGCTCGGGGATGATGACATTCGGGTCCTGCGGCTTCTCCGGCTCGATGATGCGCTCCTTGCCGCTCTTGGCGGACTGCTTGAGGCGGCCGGCGCCCGAGTGCTTGGCGAAGGCGGCCAGCGTCGGGTACGCCTGCCGACTGACGACCTCGATGACGACCCCGGCGCGCATGTTGTGGATCGGCCGGGGCAGCGCATATGTCTGGGGGCGGGCGTAGATCGTCAGCATGAGGTTCTGCGCGCCCTCCGGGCCGCTCCACTCGAGCACCGCGGGCTTGGCGGCGGCCCCCTGGTCGTTGCCCGACGAGCCCGTTCGGGTCAATGTCAGCCCCACGTAGCAGTCCGCCAGCTCCAGCGCCACGCACTCCAGTTCACCCACCGATGTCGCCTGCCCGTTCCAGGGCACCCCGTAGCAGACCACGCCCTTGATCGTGTCCGGCGTGCCCAGCACGCCGCGCAGCGAGGCCTGCACGCGGCCGGGGACGGCGACGCTGTCGAAGTTGAAGCTGCACAGCGCCAGGTTGTCCGCCTGCACCGACTGGACATGGCACGGCGAAGGGTCGCAGTAGAAGTACAGCGTCGGGCGGCTTGAGCGCGTGAAGGTGCACAGGATCGGGAGGCACGCCGGCCCGACCTCGCCCGACATCGTGCCCAGCGTGTAAGCCGGGCCCACGTAGGTGTCCGTCGCGCGGATCGTCCCGCCGGTGGCGCGGGTGCGGCGCAGCCCGGTCATGGCCGTCAACCCCGAGATGCTCTCGGGCGCCCGCCACTGGGGCAGCACCGCCGCCGCCACATACGGCTCAATGGCTTCGGGCATGGGCAGGCCGAAGTCCGTCGCCAGCACGGTGGACGCAAAGCCGGTGGCGGTGGCATAGTCGGCCACAGTCGCCTCGGTAATCGCGCCGCCGAGGTAGTCGGCCACGGGGTGCACGCGCCCGGCCAGGTCCAGGGCCGTCAGCGCCAGCGCGCGGTCCACATTCTGCCGGCGGTCTTCGGGCAGGCTCTCACGGATCCACTTGAGCGCAACGTACTTTGCGGCATCGAGGCCGGGACTGTGTCCGGCCGGCAGGCCGGTGCGGGTGACCAGCCGCAGCCACTCCTCGACCGCCTTGTCCGCCGCCGTCACCTCCACGCCCAGGGCTGCGGCGATGGTGGCTCGGGCCGCGGCCCGCATCAGATGGCGTGTCTCGTCGTCGGGCTTGACCGACAGCCGCGCCAGGGCCCGGTCGGCCGCGGCCAGGCTCCCGCGCAGGCGGCCCGCCAGTTCGGGACCGAGGGCCTCGGCATGGGCGCGCAGCGCGTAGGCCAGCAGCGGCGCTGCGTACAGCGTGGCCTCCGCGGCGGGCGTGCTCGCCACCTGCGGGGCCGGCTGCCCCTCGCCGATGACCGGCAGAGCAACCTGCCAGGGGAAGTCCCCCTGGGGTCCGCCGGACTTCGCCTGGGTGTCGAGGATCTTGCCGAGGATCGCGCGTGCCTGCTCGAGGTTCTGGCCGGTGGCCAGGCAGGCCGCCACGGTGCCGGCGCTGTACCGCGGGACCTCGGCGATGCCCCTTTGGTCCGTAACGAGCCCGGTGGCGGCGTCGAGGTGGGCCTGCCCGTAGGCGACAGCGGCCTGCAGCGCGGCGACATCGGCCTCGCGGGCGGCGAACGCCGGTAGACAAAGCAGCAGCGGTGCAACAAGGCGAAGCACGCGCATCAGTTCACCTGTGGAGTGCGGAGGGTGGCGGCAGTAGTTGGACAGGCCAGACCCTGGATGGTTCGTCGGTAGTGGCCTCAACACCTGTCGCGCGGTCCGATGTTCCTTGAAGCAAATCGGCGAATCTGGTATAATATGACCCAGA
>CAZZDO010000726.1:0-2079 GCA_964653205.1 uncultured Armatimonadia bacterium
CGGTACGACAGCGCTCAGGAGAGGGGAACGGCGACGGCAACGGCTGCGGGCTGGAAGCCCGCGGTCCCAGTAACGACAACGGCGAACGGCTGCCGGCTGGAAGCCGGCGCTCCTACGACAACGGCACACGACAAGACGGCGGTGGTGCGGCATGGCTGCGGAAGGGCCCGGGCAGTGGGAACAAGAGGTGGTGCGGCTCGGGGAATACCTGGGCGTGACCGTGCTCCGCGACTTCACCAGCAATGGGCAGGTGGTCTTCGAGACAAGTAGTGGGGATGTGACGGCTACTGTCTACAAGGCCCGGACGCCCGATGTGACGCTCGAGAACGTGGCCGTCTACCTGGTGCAGAAGCTGAGCGACACCTGGCGGGATGGGGAGCCATATGAGTTGCTGGATGAGTACGCGGTGATGGTGGATGACGTGTACTGGGGGCGGCGGGTTGAGCCGGCGGGGTACGCGGCCGCGCCCTACAGTGTCACGTTCGTGATGGGATACCGCGTGAGGGGGCGGATCCTGCATGATGGGGAGCCCGTCGAGGGGGCCAACGTCAGCCTGGAGGGCGTGTGTGAAGGCGTTGATGGGACGGCGACGTTCTGGGACAGTCAGGAGTTCAACGAGCTGATCTGGTCGGACATGCTCGAGACGTATGTCGAGGGGCCGACCGTGTACGCGCCGATCATGACCGACGCGGCAGGGCGGTGGTCGTTCATTCTGCCCAAGGGGCATGGGGCGATTTACCAGCGGCCCGGGGATCGGCGGGATGATACGGAGCAGACCGCGCAGGAGGCGCTGCCCCGGAGTCTCACCGGGCTGAGCATGGTATACCAGGGACGGCGGGCGGCGCTGACCGAGGAGGTCGAGGCCGTCATTGATGTGCTCAGCGGGAAGCTGCAGGTGAGCGGGGAGCCGGGGGCGTGGGTGAAGGTCGGGTCGCTGGATGAGGCGGGGATGAACTACCTGGTGCCACAGGGGGGCAGCTTCCTGATCGAGGGGTTGCCCAGCGGCGAGCACAACGTGGTGCAGTTCAAGTTCGACATGTATGGCTGGGACTCGTCGTGGGGCGGGCCGCGGCAGGTTGTCACCGTGGCGGAGGGCGCGACCGCCAGCGTAGACATGGGGACGCTGGAGTGGTTTGACCCGGCCGAGGACAAGATCGCCGGACGGGTGTACGAACGGCCGGGCGTGCCGGCGGTGGGAATGGCGATCCGGCTGGTCAACTTCGAGACGGGCGAGGTGCTGGACCCGGTCACGAGCACCGACGGGGGCGGGTACTGGGAGGTGACGGTCCCCGAGGAAGGTCTGGGCGGCGAGCCGTGGATCTATGACGGGACGTGGGGGTGCGTGCCGCTGCTGGGGTTCCCATATTCGGACGTGGTGCTCGGGGCGCGGGCGTACGCGGGGTTCGCCGAGATGTACAAGCCCGAGGCGTGGCGGAAGGGCGAGCGCGGGCACGCGAACTTCCAGTACGTTCAGGATGCGCTGTGGGTCGAGGACAACGCGACCGGGGCGGTGTTCGGGACGGTTGAGGCGGCGCACGGGGGCTGGGTGACGGCCGACACGCTGCCGAAGTTCAAGTTCGTGGGCGAGGTGGAAGAGCTGCTGGCGACAGGGCCGCAGTTGCGGGTCTATAGCCTGCACTCGCCGGACGAAGTGTTGATGAACGAGCTGTACCTGGAGTCGCAGAACTTCGAGGAGTATGAGACGCTGCCCGGTCAGTACCGGGCGGCGGGGGTGTACCCCGAGGCGAAGTTCCTCATCGGCGGCAAGATCCACGGCGGGGTGGTGACCGGGAACAAGGGCGCGATCGGGGTGACGCTGCCGGAGGCGTACCGGATCGGGCTGGAGTTCGGGCAGCACGAGTGGTACACGCAGGTAACCGTGGAGGCGGGGAGCCGGATGGCGTGCTTCGCCGACCTGGTGTGCCCGTACTGCGGCGGGCCGACGTGGCGGGACCCGTCGGCGTACGGGTTCGTGCGCGGGTGCTGCTGGCAGTGCGCGATCATGTTCGGGGATGGGGGGGCGATGGATGGGCGGACGCATCTGCGGACGCCGACGACGGCGACCCACCCCCCTGCCCC
>CAZZDO010000727.1:0-2068 GCA_964653205.1 uncultured Armatimonadia bacterium
CCCCGGGCAGGGGCAAGCCCCCCGGCCCAACCCCGCGGCCGACGGCAGCATCCCCAATCCCGTGCCCGAGGGCGACCCGAGGCGGGGCCGGACGTGGCCCGGCGTCAAGTGGCTCCGCAAGCCGCAGTTCTCGTACGGTTGGGACTGGGTAGACCCGCTCCCCAACATCGGCATCTGGCGCGGGGTGCGCCTGGAGGGGCGCAGCCACGCCGTACTCGCCGACGTGCGCCTCGACACTGTGCGAGAAGGCGAGCGGGTCGAATTGGAGCTCGAGGCCGTGGTCGAGAACCTGCACCCGTGGGCGGAACGCCGTTGCCTGTTCACGCTGGAGATCCAGCCGCCGCACGATGCTCCGGCGATCACCCGCCAGTACGACCTCGACGTTCCGCCCGGGCGCATGCCGGTTCGCGATCGCCTTGCCGTTCCTGACCCCAGGATCTGGTGGCCCAACGGCATGGGCGAGCAGCCGCTCTACGGGGTCCGTGCGACCGTGACCGACGCCGACGGAACCGTCAGCGACGACCGCGCCTTCGCCATCGGCCTGCGCACCATCGAGATCGACCGCACGCGGCTGGACGAGGGCAGTCGCTTCTGCTTCCGCGTCAACGGCGAGGAGGTCTTCTGCCGCGGCGGCAACCTCGGCCCCCACGATGCCATTCTCGCCCGCATCTCTGACGAGAAGTATGAGACGCTCGTGGCTGAGGCCCGCGATGCGAACATGAACATGCTCCGCATCAACGGCTGCTCGATCTACGAGGCCCCGGCGTTCTACGACGCCTGCGACCGAATGGGGATCCTGGTCTGGCAGGACTTCATGCTGACGTGCACCTCCTATCCCGAGCAGGACCCGCGGCTGTGCGCCGCGATCGAGGCCGAGGCGCGGGCGATCATCCCCCTGTTGCGGCACCACCCCAGCCTCGCGCTGTGGTGCGGGAACAACGAATGCACGTATGCCTTCCGCGACTGGTGGAACCCCGACAAGTCGCAGCCAGTGGATGTCGGCGGCCAACTGTTCTACAACCGGGTGCTACCGGACTTGTGCCGGATGCTGGACCGGCGGCGGCCGTACTGGCCCAGCAGCCCTGTCGGTGGCGATAACCCCAACGATGAGCTGACCGGCGACTGCCACTGGTGGGCGCCGGCCTTCATGAACCCGGACATGTACCGGCGCCTCCGGCATGAAGTGTACGACGAGTGCCGGTCGCGCTTCGTCAGCGAGTACGGTGTCATCGGCCCGCCGCACCTGGACTCCCTGCGGGAGATCATGACGCCGGAGGAACTGCAGCCGGGCACGCTGGCCTGGGCGATGCACACGAACCTGTTTGAGAAGGACACGGTGCCCGCCGCCATCCGCCTGCACTACGCCGACCCCGAGACGCTGAGCGTGCCCCAGTACGTGCAGTACGGTCAGATGTTCCAGGCGCTCGTCCACGGCCACGCGATGGAAGCGCTCCGCTTCCGCAAGCACGACCCCCACGACGACTGCGCTGGTGCGCTGATCTGGTCATACTCCGACTGCTGGGTCGAGACCGGCTGGTCCCTGCTGGACTACTGCCTGCGCCGCAAGGCCAGCTACTACGCCGTCCGCCGCGCCTGCGCCCCGCTGAAGGTGGTGGTGCGGCAGCGGGGGGACCGGCTCGTCACTCGCGTGGTCAACGACACCCTCCGCCCGGCCGCCGTCACCGTCGAAGTCGGCTGGTGGCGTCTCGATGGCAGCGCCCGCGAGACTGAGATCCACACGGTCGACGTGCCTGCTAACGCCATGGTCGAGGTGACCTCCGCCGTCCTGGATGAAGCCGCCCGCGATTCGCGCCAGTGGCTCTATGCCGCGGTCATGCGCGGTTCCGACGGCCAGGCGCTGGACCAGTCGGTCTGGACGCTGGCCCCGCACCGGGAACTGGCGCTGGCCGATCCGGCGATTGAGACCGCCGACCTCGGCGAAGGTTGGCTTGAGGTCTCGAGCCCCGTGTACTGCCACGGGGTGCACATCGAGGACCACGGCCGCGAACTGGTCTCGGACAACTGGTTCGACCTGCTGCCCGGCGTGCCGCTGCGAGTGCGCCGCAGC
>CAZZDO010000728.1:0-2062 GCA_964653205.1 uncultured Armatimonadia bacterium
ACTAGCTTCTGGCACAATCCCCCGGGATCAGATCTCGTTGAGCAACGCCTTCAGCCGCAACTCGGGCAGCCCCCGCTCCCACCCCTGGATCGTCTGTGCGGCATTGGCCTCGGCCATGATCGCCCCCACCGCACTCTCCTGCACCAGCTTGAGCTGCGCCGCCAGCTCCGTCGCCCACCGCGCGTAGTTCGCCGCCGCTTCCTTCTCCTGTGGCATCGTGGCCAGCACCTTCTGAATCTCCTGCTGCTTGTCCGCCAGCGGGAACTTGGCCACGCTCGGGTCGGCGAAGGGGAACGTCGCCAGTTGCGCCAAGAGGCCGTCCGCGCGCCCGCGCAGGTCGGCCATGGCGGCCTCGTTCTTGGTTCCCTTGTAGTCGAAGAACACGAAGCGGAAGTCGCGCAACTGCGGCTTCAGCGCCATCACCGTGTCAATGCCGTAGCCCCCCACCGTGAAGCCGACCTTGTCCGCCTGGCTGCCCGGCCAGAGCACTGAGCAGCCCCCCACGCCCGTGTGCGTCGGTGAGATGTACCCGGCGTCGTAGATGCGGTCGTAGTACAGCAGCCACCACTCCTGGGCCAGGTCCAGCTCCGCCTTCTCGCCCTGCGCCAGATCACGCGTTGGGGACAGCACATGCCGCTCGGCGTTGCTCACAAACGCCGACGGATAACACCGCAGCACAACCTTGAGCGTCTTGATCTCCTGCTTGGGCTCCAGGAGCGCCTGGCAGTACAGCGCGTCATTCCCACCCAGGCCCACGAAACGCACCCGCACGACGGCCATGGGCGTGTCGAAGACGAAGTCCACCGTTCCCCGGTCGCCGGACGCGCGCCCGGTCAGCGAATGGATCGGTGTCGTGCCGATGGTCTGGCCATTGATCTGCAGGTCAAAGAAGCCGCCGTGGTACCAGTTGGCGCCGGTGGGCTGGGGCATGCCGATGTAGCCCTCGCCGATGACGGCGACGCCGGGGCGCTTGGGGTCGTGGGCCACGGTGTAGAAGAGCCCGTAGTGCTTGACCCCGGTGTCTATCGAGATCTCATGTCCATAGCGCTCGAGGCCCACCACGGCGGCAGGCGCCCCCGGGCCGGCGATGGACTTGGTGACGCCGCGGTCGTCCACCAGCACCGGCGGGGCCTGGGCGCAGGCAAGGGCCAGGGGTGTGAGGATGAGCAGAGCGATCAAGAGGGTGCGCATCGTTGTGCCTCCAAAGGGGCCTACCCCGTCAGCGCTACGCGCTGCCACCCCTCCCCACGGGGGAGGGGAATGTGTGATGAGAGTTCGGCGGGTTCTCCCGATTGTGTGCTGCAACAAGGCAAGAACGGCCAACGGCGCTGGGGCGGCCACAGCCACTTGCGGCCCTTGCTCCCGTTCGAGCGGTCGGGCAACGGCGTTGCCTACCCCGTCAGCGCTTCGCGCTGCCACCCCTCCCCACGGGGGAGGGGAGTGTGGAATACAGGTTAGTGGGTTCTCCCGATCGTGCGCTGCATACATTCAAGAAAGGGGGAGAATCAGTATTCCCACCAGCGCCTCAGGTGTAGTCACAAACATGTCGGACCAGTCCTCCCCTCCCCTGTGGGGAGGGGTGTCGCGCGGAGCGCGACGGGGTAGGTCATTCGTCACTCCGCTCCCGTCGCGGCAGACAAGCCTTCAGTATCCTCCCCACCACCTCATTCACATCACCCAGCACCTCGTCATTGGTCACCCGGATGACGATGAGGTCCCGTTGCTCCAAGATCGCGTCGCGTTCGGCGTCATACTCCCGCTGCTCGCGATGGACGTCGCCGTCCACCTCGACGACTACTGCGGCGTCATGGCAGTAGAAGTCCACGACGAAGCCATCAATGACCTGCTGGCGGCGGAAATGCAGACCGCGCAGCCGGCTCCCCTTCAGGCGCTGCCACAGGCACGCCTCCGCCGGTCTCATCGCCATTCGCATCTGATGCGCCAGATCGCGCTTGTCCGCGCTGTGGCGGCCGAAGACGATGTTCGAACGGTCAGGCAACAGCGTCACCTACCCCGTCAGCGCTACGCGCTGCCACCCCTCCCCACGGGGGAGGGGAATGTG
>CAZZDO010000729.1:0-2061 GCA_964653205.1 uncultured Armatimonadia bacterium
ACCACCAGCAGCTCGATGAGTGTGAACCCGTACCGCTTCATACACTGCCTCCTTGTTGCCGGGACGACCGCCCGGCAGGTTTCGGCCCCCCGCCTCTGGGAAGATACAAGTACATATTCTGCACGATAACGGGTGATTCCTGCAATGGCCAAGCGCAACTTCTCCATGATCGAGTACTTCAACCAGATGGCTGCCGACTGGACGCCGCTGCTGACCTTCCAGGGCAAGACCCTCGCTGAGTTCGAGGACTGGCAGGCCAAAGCGAGCGAGAAGTACTTCGAACTGCTCGGCGACTTCCCCGAACCCGTCGCCCCCGAGCCCGAGGTCATCTTCAGCATTGAGGAGGAGAGCGGCCTCATTCGCGAGCGCGTCATCTTCGACTCCGAGGAGCACATGTCCGTCCCGTGCATCGTCCTGCGGCACAAGGACATGACGCCCGACGGGAAGAGCCCCGCCATCCTGTGCAGCCACGGCCACGGGAACTACGGCAAAGAACCGGTGTCGGGCAACCGCACCACGCCCGACCTCGCCGGGAGCATCAAGCAGCACAACTACAACTACGGCGAGATCATGGCGCTGGACGGCTACCTGACGATCAGCCCGGACCTGCGGGTCTTCGGCGAGCGCGCCGACGGCGGCAACCCCTACCCCGGCCGCGACAAGTGCAACATTCACTTCCTGCGCGGGGCCATGTTCGGTGTCTACACCCTCACGCTGAACATCTGGGACATGAAGTGCTGCGTGGACTACCTGCAGACGCGCCCCGAGGTGGACCCGGACCGCATCGGCATGATGGGCCTGTCGCAGGGCGGGACGATGACGACCTTCGCCACGGCGGCCGAGCCGCGCATCAAGTGCGCCGACATCATCGGCTACCTGAACCCGTGGGAGAAGTTCGCCATCAACCGCGCGAACTGGTGCGGCAGCCAGATGGTGCCGCAGATCTACAAGTACTTCGACGTGCCCGACATCGCCGGGCTCATCGCCCCGCGCCCGCTGCTGATCGAGATGGGCGTGTATGACACGTGCTTCCTCATCGAGGACCAGCTCGCGGGCTGGGAGGCGCTCAAGAAGATCTACGCGGCGGCGGGAGCGGAGGAGAACCTGTGGGCGGACCTGCACCCCGGCGAGCACATGTTCGCCGACAACCGGGCGCATGAGTTTTTCCGGAGGTACCTGTGACCCGCACCGACCCGACGGATGACCTGCCGTTCACCATCGCCCACGTAGCTGAGGCCATCGCCGCGGAGCGCTACCAATGGCAGGCACACGCGGTGCGGCGGGCTCTGCAGCGAGGCCTGAGCGACGAGGAGGTACATCAGACCATCCGCACGGGTACTGTCATCGAAAGCTATCCGGATGATCAGCCGCTTCCCAGCGCGCTCGTGCTGGGGTACAATGGGGACGTTCCAGTGCACACCGTTGTCGCCTATGATGTGACAGAGCGAAGGCTCTTCATCATCACGGTCTATGTCCCTGACCGGGAGCATTTTGAGGCAGACCATCGTACAAGAAGGTGTAAGCCAGATGAGTGAGTCACAAGTCCGCTGCTGCCCGACGTGCGGGGGCTCGCCGCGTTCAGGGCGGACCACCTTCACGGTGGATTTTGGCACGCTGTTCTTCGCCGTGCGCGACGTTCCCGCCATGATCTGCGACCAGTGCGGCGCGGAGTGGTTCTCGCCCGCGACGGTGCATGAGTTGAACCGGCTGGCCGAAGAGGCCAGAGCGAAGAACTCGCAAGTCGAGATCCTCAGCGCTGGCCGGCTCGCGCTACAGGCCTAGGCCTGTGCCTGACACGCCCCGTCCGAAGGCCTGTCAATGGGAACGAAACGGCCTCCCCGACCCTGTGGTCCGGGAGGCCGTTCGAGTCATGCCGGGGCCTGCGAGGACCTGTGGGCGGACCTGCACCCCGGCGAGTACGCCTTCGCCGACAACCGGGCGCATGAGTTCTTCCGGAAGTACCTGTAGAGGGAGAGTGCTGTGATGACAGTGCGTCGCGTATTGCCCGGGGGGTGTCCCAGGCGTAGTTGAAAGTTGAGGGGTAGAATACGGCGGCTCTCT
>CAZZDO010000730.1:0-2060 GCA_964653205.1 uncultured Armatimonadia bacterium
GCTAGCGCCACCCCACCGGCGGCCATTCGTGTCGCATGTACTCCAGGTACGCGTAGCTTCATCATCTCAGCGATTCTCCTTGCGGGGTCCTCGTCCCGCCGCTGGGTGCGTGCGTCATGAGTCTTATACCCGATACGGATGACAGCGGCCCCAACACCGACATTACAGTCGGTTCATGTTGCCGCGCTACCTCCCCGTCCGCACACACCGCGCGTAGTTGCTGATGCGCACCTGGTCCCCCTGAGGGCCGCGCGCGTAGCCGTATGCCGCCGGCTCGCCGCTCTTGGGGTCGCTGCGCTGGGCTCCCGCGCCGTGTACATCCAGCCACTGCCCGAACATGTACCCCCACGCCCGCCCGAAGCACACGTAGACGGCCGTCCTCCCCGCGAGGTCGCGGGGGCCGTCCAGGTGCGTCGTGCCGGTCCAGTACCACGACTCGACCTTCGTCACCTTGAAGATCGGGTCAATGGCGGCCGTGCCCGTCGTGGCCGGTGAGCGCGTGTAGTCCACGACGCTCTGCAGCTCCTTGGCGTTGGGCAGCCGCCAGTCGTCATGGCCTGCCAGCGTCAGCCCCTCGGCGTACGCCAGGGCGCCCTGCCAGTCGTGCGTGTCCCCGCTGTCGCCCTGCTGCCACATCAGCCCCGTGGCGCGGTCGGTCACGGTTCCGTCGCCGTTGTCATGGAAGTCGTTCTTGCCATAGGCCGGGTTGCCGCGCACGTAGCGCACGTAGAGCGTGTGCTCGCCGCCGCGCGGCCCGGGCCGCACGATCGGGTAGCCCTTGATGCGCCCGTCGGCGAAGTTCGCCCCGAACGCCGTCGGGTTGCCGCCCATGGTCGTGCTGACATACTTCGTGGCCGACCAGTCCTGGCAGTCAATCAGCCGCTCGCCCTGTGCTTCATTGCCGTAGGCGAACTCGAAGGCGCGGGTGTCCAGATAGGGCCGTGACTCGGCTATGGTGCGGGCCTGGCCGCCGTTGAAGTTGATGAGTGAGTACAGCTCCTTGATTGTGGGCATCCGCCAGTCCGTGTGACCGCCGACCCGGCAGGCCGCGGCGCCGTCGTAGGCGTTCTGCCACGTGACCTTCGTCCCCCGCGCCCGGACCCACATCAGCCCGGTGTTCAGGTCGCTGACGGTGCCGTCACCGTTGTCGCGATAGGCCGGCTGGGGGCCCTCGTACTGGGCGTCCTGCCCGTGGAACGGCTGCCCCGGCTGCGGCGTGAGGGGCCGCCCCCGGTCGTCCGTGCAGCCCGTCTGGCCGGTGTCCACGACCACGTAGGGCCGCACGACGGCTTCCGCTTGTGCCTGGGCGGGCGTCTGTCCCCCGGCGCTCACCAGCAGCGCCACGGTCACGGCGCAGCAGGTCACGGTCAGAGCGCACATCACGCGTATGGTGTTCGTTGACTGTCTCCGGGCCATGGCAGTCTCCCTGCGGCCAGGATGGTGTGGTTCCATCCGTCCTAGTGGCTGCGGAATTCCTCCGCCGTGAACTGTGCGGGATGCCACTTCACGTGGCCGTCCACGTACGCGATGTTATAGCCGCCGTTGTGCGGCTGCGGCCCGGAGAGATACTCCGCGATCCAGTTGGAGTGGAACCAGCGGCACAGGCCATCACCCACGAGTAAGACGCTGCTGGCGTCCTCGTAGATTCCCAGGCTCTGGCCGGAAACGGTCAGCGTCCCTCCCTCCAGCGGGTTGGCGCCCGTGGAGTCATCGAAGCTGCCGTAAGTGTACGAGATGGCTCCGGCCTTGTTGAGGGCTGGGTAGGCGTCGGCGTAGCTCCGCCCACCCGCGACGGCCGGGTTGCTCTCCGTGTAGCACGGCGTCGTCGGCATCCGCCCGCCGCCGGACGGGCAGGCGAAGAGTTGCGGGTTCTTCACATACGGCGCGAGAGCCTCGAACCAATAGCTGCCGGCGTTGAAGCTCTGCGGGAGCGTCTCGTCGTGGTCGTCAGCGTAGCATACGAAGGCCAGCGCGAGTTGCCGCAGGTTCGCCGAGCAGCTCGCCTGGCGGCCCTTCTCGCGTGCCCGAGCGAAGACGGGAAAGAGGATGCTGGCCAGGAT
>CAZZDO010000731.1:0-2058 GCA_964653205.1 uncultured Armatimonadia bacterium
GTGCTGCTGCTCGGCGATGGCTTCGCCGACACGGCCGCCGTCGAGATGGCGCGGCTGGATGACACGCCGGCGAAGGCGCTCCCCGCCCCGCCGCTGGCCGTCGGCAAGTGGACGCCGGTCAAGCCGTTGCAGGCCAGCCGCCAGTGCGTCAAGGCCGTCATCCCGCAAGCCTTCAAGCCGGGCGTGTACGCGGTGCGCGTGCGGCAGGGCGCGGAGACGTCCGCGCCGTGGCTCGTCAATGCGCCGGAGGCCTGGTGGCTGCAGGGCGACGAGGGCCAGCGCGCCACGCCCGGTGGCTGGCTGCGGGCCTTCGGCAAGTGCCTCGGCATGGCGCCCGCCGCACAGCTTGTGCTCCGGGGCGCGGACGGCAAGACGACGGCAGTGAAGATCACTGAGAACACGTGCTGGGCGCTCGGCGGCGCGGTGCCGGCGGACCTGAAGCCCGGTGAGTACACGACCTTCGTCCACAACGGCCAGGGCGGGCCGATGGCATGGCGCGCGGCGGGGCCGATCACGATCATCGCTCCCGTGGCGTGGAAGCAGGAGGTGTTCGCCATTGCGCCCACCGCCGAGGGGCCGGAGGCCGAGCAGGCCATCCGCGAGGCCCTCAAGCAAGCCAGGGAGAACGGCGGTGGCATCGTGCAACTGCCGCGCGGCACGCTCGACCTGACCGAGGCGCTGGAAATCCCGCCGGGCACGATCCTGCGCGGCGCGGGCATGGGCCTGACCAGCCTGTACATCAAGAACACCGAGACGCCGCCCGAGGCCTGGATCAGCGGGACGGACTTCGGCGTGCAGGACCTGCAGATCTTCTGCTTCAACTACCGCCGCGTCATCGCCGACACGCCCGCTTCCGAGCGGCTGCGGATCGAGCGCGTGCGGATCCGCGCCGTGCCGGACGCCTCGCGGAACCTCATCAAGAAGTCCACGAAGGAGACGCTGGCGGCGATCCACCTGCAGGGGCGCAACTTCCGCGTCACCGACTGCGACATCTACTGCCGGACGGCCGGCTTCGGCGAGGGCCGCGTGATCGTCACCGGCCCGTGGGGTTTCGCCGCCGGCAAGGGCCCGTACTATGGCGTCATCAGCGACTGCATCCTGCGCGGCCACATGTTCGGCTGCGAGAACCTGAAGGGCATGATCTTCGAGCGCAACCGTATCGAGGGCGTGTGCTGCAGTTCGACGACGTACTGGAACAACTTCTCGCAGGATGTGTATGTGGCCAACAACCACGTCCAGCATGTGTACGGCGGCGACCGCGAGATCATGACCTTCGACGCCGGCGGCGGGGCGTACTTCGGGAAGGCGACTGCCGACGGCACGAAGCTCACACTCGCGGCGGACCCCGTCTTCAAGGACTACGCGCCCACGCCGCACACCGACTACCGCGGCGCGGCGGTGTTCATCCTCGACGGCACAGGCGCGGGGCAGTACCGCTTCGTGACGGCGAACGAGGGCCGCACCTGGGAAGTGGACCGCCCGTGGATCGTGCCGCCGGATGACACCTCGGTGATCTCGATTGTGCCCTATCGCGGGCGGAACATGTTCATCGGCAACACGTTCCTCGATGGCGGGGCGATGCAGATGTACGGCTCGGCGGCGGACATCATCGTCGCGGGCAACAAGGGCGCGCGCATTGACGGCTTCTTCACCTGGGGCCTGAACCCCCACGGCTGGGGCTGGCAGCCCGCGTGGACGTGTCAGTTCCTGGACAACGAGCTGACCGAGGGCAGCGGCTACGGCGCCCGCATCTGGGGCAACGCCTTCTTCGGCGTCGCCACGAGTAACAACAACGAGCAGTACGCCGGGCCGCTGGCGCGCGGAAACGTCTTGCGCCGCAACGTGATGCAGAGTGCCTCCTACGTCCGCCTTGGCGGCACGGTCGTGGACACGCTGGTGGAGGACTGCACGATCAAGCACTCGCCGCAGGGCATCAGCATCGGCAAGGGCGTGACGGGGACGGTGCTGCGCAAGAACATCTTTGAGGGTGTCGCCAAGCCGCTGGACGGCGAGGGCGCGGCGGGGGCGTGGGTGGCGCCGTAGAGCATACGTGCTCCA
>CAZZDO010000732.1:0-2049 GCA_964653205.1 uncultured Armatimonadia bacterium
GGTCCCGGCCGACCGTGCGCACGACGAATTCCTCCGGGCCCAGGCCGTCTACCAGTTCCGCGCCCAGAAGTCGGCGCGTCGTGGCCGAGGGGCCCACGAGTATCCGCGTGCCCCGGGCTTCAGCCTGGGGGACGACAGGGAACGCAGCGCCCGTGATCTTCTGCAGGGCGGTGGCGAGTTCGGTCGCGGCAGTCTGCTCCGCCGCAGTGGCGTCCGCGGCGGTGACGATGACGGCTTGCGCCTGCCCCGCCTCCGCCAGGGTGAGCGCATGTGCGGCCGTCCCGCCGGCGAGTAGGAGGGCCGTCAGAAACCACCGCCGGATACCCATGGTCAACTCCTCGCGCTCAGGCCACCAGCCCCGCGATCTTGAAGAAGTTGTGCATGATCCTGTCCCCATCGGTATAGGGGGCCTGGCAGATCTCGGCATGGAACTGCGCCCCGTAGAGGGGCCGTTCCGTGTGCTTCATCATCTCAATCTTACACTCCGGGCTGGTCGCCAGCAACTCGAACCCCGGCGGCAGGGCCTTGATCTCGCAGTAGTGGGCCTCCGGCACCCTGATCCTTGGCCCGCGCAGCCCGGCAAAGATCGGGTCCCGCTTCATGATCTCCACCTCCTGCACGCCGCGCGCCACATAGTAACCCCACTCCCCGCTCACCGGGCCGAAGTCTGGTTCGCCCGGCTTGAGCTTTCGCATCGGCTCATTGCGCAGGAGCTTCGTCTTGCGCAGGTCCTTGTTAAAGCAATAGCCGATGAGCTGGTGGCCGCCGCAGGCGCCGTAGACCGGCACCTCGGTGGTGTGTAGCAGGTCGTTGACGGGATGGAGGTCGGGCACATGGAAGGTCTCCCACGCCTGCCCGAAGCCGGTGATGAAGAACGCCCGGGGGTGGAAGCGCGCGGTGTACTCCGGCGAGGCCTCCGAGTAGTGACAGGCGGCGACGGGCCAGCCGGTCAGCTTCTCGAACCGCCGCTTGTACCCTCCGGCGCCGTCCGACGCCTCCCAGCCGTCTTTGGTGTTCATGCTGATGATGACGATCATGGGTTGGCTTCCTTTCTGGCGCACGCCGCCGGCCCCGGGTGAACCAGCCGCCCGGGGTCCAGACTGCGCAAGTCACTATACCGTTGCCGGCTGCCGACGGCTACGGCGTCCCACGCGGGAACTCAGCGGTCGGAGATCCAGTACGTCCACACCCAGAGTCCGCTCGGTCTCTGTGTCTTGGCCGTTCCAAGTGCCTGGCGGTGCAGCCACTTCCCGTGGCCGTCGAAGAACCCCACGTTCAGGCCATCGTTGTGGGAGATGATGGGAGCGGTCCGCCAGCCGGGTGAGGAGCTGTTGTTCTCGAGACCCTCCATGAACCAGGCGAAGTCGCTGGGACTGACGACCTGCGAATCGTTGAGGGCCCTGCTGAAACCTCGCCAGTAAGGGTTAGCCTCGGTTCCCGCCCCAGCAAGGGCGCCATCATACATGTAGTAGTCGCTGATCAGGTTGTTCCAGCCGCTGTAGCTCAGCCGGCGTGAGGGGCAGGAGAACATCTGCGTGTTCTTCATGTAAGGCCGGATCATGTCCATCCACCAGATCCACCCGACGTTGCCGTAGG
The DNA here is from genome assembly GCA_964653205.1 of uncultured Armatimonadia bacterium. GTDB lineage: Bacteria > Armatimonadota > Zipacnadia > Zipacnadales > UBA11051 > JAJFUB01. The sequence continues at coordinate 1,597 of CAZZDO010000732.1, forward strand.
AGCTCGTGGCCCCGGGCGCCGAATACCACCAGTCGAACCCCTGGCCGTCGTAGTCGTCGATGTACATGCGGGCCGACAGGGCAATTTGCTTGATGTTCGACAGGCAGCTTGTCTGTCGCGCCTTCTCGCGGGCCTTGGCAAAGACGGGGAACAGAATCGCGGCGAGGATCGCGATAATCGCGATCACGACCAACAGCTCGATCAATGTGAAACCTCGTCTCATCTCTTTCACCTGCTTTCCTGGATTGCCATGACATGATGGCTACGCCCACGGGGACCGGCGTCCCCGCGTGGTTCTGGTTCAGTGCGGGCCGGTCAGCGCGCGGCCTGGCCCGTCGCCGACGATGCCTCCGGTCCTGCGCCGGAGATCGGACCCAGCGGCGCCGCGCCCTCCTGCACCCGCAGGGCGCGCACGGCGAGGTAGCTCAGGTGGGCCCGGGCCGCCTGCTCGGC
>CAZZDO010000733.1:0-2035 GCA_964653205.1 uncultured Armatimonadia bacterium
CTTCTCCTCCGGCCGCCTCCGCCTCCACCCGGTCCAGGAAGGCGCATATGTCCAGATCGCGGCAGCGCTCCGGCTCGGTGACCAGCCGCCGCCACTCGATGGCGAGACATCGCAGAGTGTCCGTGTTGACCTCCAGCGGGTAGTCCACTGCGAAGCCCGGACGCAAGCGGATGTACTCGGCCTGCGCGTCCAGGGCGCCGCGACAGAGCGTCAGACCTTCCGCAGCGTCCGCCGCCGTGTCGCGCCCGGCGAGAACGGCCTCACGCAGGCGGATGTAGGTGAGGTATGACTGGGCCAGCAGGACGCGGGACTGCAGGAAGCGCGCCGTCACGCGCAGAGGCAGGATTACCAGTTCGTTCCATTGCGGTCCGTCGAGGCCGGCGGGCAGGGCCTCGGCCACAGCGGGCAACTGCTTCAGGACTCGCTCCAGCCTGGCGGCAAGGGACTGGAGGCGTTCCCCAACCGGCGCGCAGCGCTCCGAGGTGTAGAGGCCGTCCGGGTCCGCCGCTCCCGGGCATACCAGGCGCAGCTTGCGGCTCCAGGCGTGGTCAGCCCATACGGCCCGCAGCGGTCCGTCGCCCGGCAGCGCTTCTGGCGCCAGCTTGCTGAGGTTCAGCCCCCAGAACGTGTAGTAGCCGGAGGGAAACTCGCCCGGCTCGAGGCCCTCCAGCAGTTGCACCTCCTGCAGGAGCGCAGCCACCTCGAGGAAGGGCGTGGTGAAGGCGTCCCCCAGCAAGGCTCGGAAGAAGGCGCCGAACCAACCGCGCCAGTCCTGATCGGCCTGCCACTGCTTGCGCAAGGAGTAGAGCGCCAGTAGCCAGCCCAGGGAGTGGTAGACGTACACCCCGCCGAAGGTGGTAGCGGTGGCCTCGTAGCGCCCCAGGACGCGGAGGTCGTCATCCAGTCGGTCGAGGTTGGAGAAGGGCATGATAGGCATGTCGCTCTCGCAGCCGTAGAACAGCTCGCGCATGAGCACGACCCGCCTATCGCCACCGTCGGCCCGGTTGGCCTCGTCCATCAGGCGCGGCCAGGCCTCGACGCGCTCGGCCCGGTTGCAGCTGGGCAGGCAGGCGACGAAGCTTAGCGATCCGTGGGGCAGGCGTGGAACGACCTGTGCGGCGACGAGGCCGTCATCGGGCTCGGCCATGCCCCAGAAGGTGCGGCAGACCCCGGCCGGCGGCAGACCATGCGCCCCGGTGCCTTCCGGCCCCGCGAGGTGATCGCTCACCTTGATCCACTTGTCCACGTTGGCCATCTCGCCGCACGTGGGGCAGCCCCCACCACGGGAGAGCACCGGCTCACGAAAGCGCGCGCTGTTCATGTCGTAGGGCGACGAACTGCCCCGGTGGATGACGCCGTCCTCATGGCCCTCGGTCACGCCCTCGCCGCAGACGTTCTCCTGCCAGTTGGTGAATACCCCCACCAGACGGTGAGCGTGAGGTTCCAGAAGCTGCAGCCACTCCTCCAGATCGCGCCAGTACGCGGCCTTGCCCACGCAGAGGTGCTTGTCCCACGGCCCGACCCGTGGCGCGTTGTGGTTGCAGTAGTCGTCCTCCCCGTAGCGGGCGCGGCCCTCGGCGCTCCACACATAGGCAGTGCTGCATGCCGACAGCGTCTTCAGCCCCCGTGCGTCCAGGTACTTCCACACCGCTTCAGACACCACGAACGGCTGGCTGTACTTGACCTCGTCATACAGCGTGTCTTCGAACATCACGATGTTGGCGCGGTTCTTGACGGCCCAGGCGACCAGGTCGCGGACGCGCTCAGGATTGCCGCGCCAGTCCTCCCAGCGCCAGGCGCCCACGTCGCTGAAGTGGGAGCTCTTCCCGAGTGTGCCGCGCAGGCCGGCCCGGACGTGCGAGGTCTCATAGAGCACCCGGAGTTCGCATGACGGAGCCTCCACCAGATGCAGCTCCTTCGGCAGCGGCGGCGTCTCGGGCTGGAGGTCCCGCAGCGGATGCACGAAGCGCACGCCGAGGTACTGCTCGGCGAAGCCATACACCGCGTACTGCAGACCCAGCCGGTCGGCGGCGCG
>CAZZDO010000734.1:0-2033 GCA_964653205.1 uncultured Armatimonadia bacterium
AGGAGGAGATGGGCGGGCGGGGCTTGCTGAAAGCCCCGAAGCGGCGGCCGGATACGAAGGCCGACTACCGCCGCACCGAGACGCCGGAGGGCTTCCCGATCATCTACGGCCGCAGCGCCCTGGAGAACGCGGCGGTGCTGAAGGCCGCGCGCTCCACTGACCTGTGGTTCCACGTGCAGGGCGCGCCGGGTGGGCATGTGGTCATCCGTACGGACAACCAGCCCGAGCGCGTGCCGATGTCAGCGCTCACCGAGGCCGCGAGGCTGGCAGCCCGGCAGAGTCGACGGCGGCGGGACACGGCGGTGGAGGTGGACTACACGTTGGTCAAGCACCTCCAGCACACCCGCGGCGCCCCCCCGGGGCATGTGGTGTACCGGGAGTTCAAGACGGTGCTCGTCAGGCCGTAGTTGGCCCCGCCCTGACGCGTCCGAACAGGCGCGCCGACAGCGCCCACAGAGCCTGCGAAGCGGCGCCTGCGCTAGTGTTCCTCGATCATCGCATCCACCACGACCTGGGTGACGCCGCGGACGTGCGTCAGGGCGTCCTGGACAAGCAGCACTTGCTTCTTGACGTCCACGCCTCGACCCGCCGTGCCTTTCCAGGGCTTGATGCGCCCGCCCAGATAGACGACACCGTTGATGACCGCGGTGGTCATCAAGCTGGTGTCAATGCTCTGGGTGAGCTTGGCGACCTCGCGCTCGACGGTGTGACGCAACAGCTTGTCCTCAAGCGGCATCGTGACCACCTCTTTGCCGGGGCCGATCGAGCTAGACCCCGTAGCGCAATCGCTCCGCCATGCTTGGCGGCAGACCGGCATCGTAGATCAGGCGCTGGGCGGTCGCGACATCATAGCTCAGACGCCGGATCTCAACGGAACGGGCTTCATCGTCCCAGATGGCGTAGCTCGTCTGGCTGTTGCCATCGCGCGGCTGGCCAACGCCGCCGGGGTTGACGACATACTTACGGCCTTCGGCCAGGGCCAGACGGCCGCCCTCGGGGCGCGGGCTGTGGCTGGGTGGACGGTTGTCGTTGCGGTAAGTATACCACTCCGCGCAATGGGTGTGCCCCAGAAAGCAGATGTCCTCCTCCATCACGGCAAACGACAGCATCGCCTCCATCGGCCCGGTGGTGTACAGGTCTGGGTCGGGCAGGGAGCCGTGGCAGATATGGGCGCCGGGCAACTGCCGCACGCACGGCAACTCGCGCAGGTACTGCAGATGCGTCTCCGCCAGCACCTCCCGGGTCCAGCGGATGCAGGCCTGAGCGGCGGAGTTGAACCACTCCTCCTTGGCCGGGTCCACGGCCGCCTCGTCGTGGTTGCCGCGCACGACCAGGCCGTCAAGCGCCCGGATCGCCTCGCAGCACTCGTTGGGCTGGGCCCCGTAGCCGACGACATCGCCGCACACGAGGTACTGTTCCACCGGCCCGCGGGCGGCGTCCTCCAGCACGCGCTGCAGGGCCTGGAAGTTGGCATGGATGTCCGAGAGTATGGCTGTCTTCATGCTTTTTGGGCCCGGGTCCCCCGCGGCCGCTGGCCCATCCTCCAGGAGACGCGCGACGAGGCCGCAGTCCAAGTGGCGCAGTACCGGTCACCCGGCCGGGCGGCCGCGCGGTTCATTGGGGGAGCCCGTAGACCACTTCCACGGCCAGATGGGGGCGCAAGTCCGGCCCGAGTGCGCTCAGAGGCAGGGCAAACTCGTACGTGCTCTCGTACGAGCTGACCGGGTAGCCGGCGCCCTTGACGTCGCCGAAGCCAGCCGAGCCCCAGGCCGGCCCGACGGCGCGCAGCGTCTGCGTGACGCTCTCGACGCCCAGCGGCAGCCGGACTTGCAGGTCGTCGCCGCGCGGCTGCAAGCCCCCGTCACCAACCGGGTCAAGGTAGAGCTGGCAGGCCTCATCGCGCCGCACGCCCCGGGCCACGCACAGCCGCACCGCCACATAGAGGTTCTCCTGGTCGCGCACGAGCCACAGGCGCCGCCATTGGTCGCCCGGCAGACGATAGAGCGACATGCGGGCCTCGGCCCATTCCTTGA
>CAZZDO010000735.1:0-2027 GCA_964653205.1 uncultured Armatimonadia bacterium
ACCGACGGGCAGATGTGCACCGACACGCCCTACTGCGGCGTGGAGCGGCTGCTGCCGCACTATGCCTTCAAGTACGGCGCGCGGGCCTATGAGTTCTGGGGCGTGGACTGGCTGACGTACAACCCCTATGACTTCGGCTGGCACAGCTTCATCAAGCAGAGCGGCACGCCGGGGAAGATTGACTGCGTGCGCTATCCATGCGGCGACGGCTTCCTGGCGTACCCCGGCAAGCCCATCGGGCACGCGGGCGCGGTCAGTTCGGTGCGGCTCGAGCAGGCGCGCGAGGGGATGGAGGACGTCGAGTACCTGTGGCTGTTGCGGGAGTTGCTGAAGCGCGCGTCGGGGACCGACGCGCCTACGCGGGCGGCGGTGACGGCGGCCCAGGCGGCGCTGGCCGAGGCGGCCAGGCTGGTGGAGATCCCGAACGCGGGCGGGCGGTACTCGACGAAAATCCTGCCCGACCCGCAGGCCGTGTACCGACTGCGCGAGCAGTGCGCGCAGGCGATTGAGGGGCTGATGCGCTAGAAGGAGGGGCCGAATACGCCGGAGGCCGCAGGCCGGAGGCGTATCCGGCCCGATGTGGGCCGGATACCGGCGATACGGCTGCCGGTATTCGGCCCCTCCGCCCTACGAGGTCACAGGAGGGATCATGTTCTTCATTGCCTCGAAGATTCTGGGCTATCTGGTCTTCCCGCTCACGCTCGCGCTGCTGGCGCTGCTGGCGTTCTGGGCCCGCAACCGCCGGCGGGAACGGCCGCGGTGGGGGCTGTTCTGCCTGGGGATCGCGATCCTCTGGCTCTGCGCCATGCCGTGGGGGGCCGACCTGCTCCTGCGGCCGCTGGAGGGGCCCTACATGGACACGCCCGTCCCGACGCACGCCGATGTGATCGTCGTGCTGGGCGGGGCGCTGGACCTGGCCAACTCGCGGCCGGGGAAGCTGGAATACCAGCAGGCGTCGGACCGGTTCATGTACGCCGTGCTGCTGGCCCAGCAGTTGCCGCAGGCGAAGGTGGTCTTCGCCGGGGGTACGGCGAGCCTTACGGACAAGACGAAGACCGAGGCGTCGCTGCTGAAGGACGAGGCGGTACGGTTCGGGATCGCGCCCGAGCGCATTCTCGTGGACGACCAGTCGCGCAACACGCATGAGAATGCGGTCGAGGCGAAGAGGATCACGGCGGCAACGGGGGGCACGTCCGTGGTGGTCATGACGAGTGCGTTCCACATGCGACGCTCGCTCGCGTGCTTCCGCAAGGTGGGGGTTGAGGCGATCCCGTACGCCGTGGACCTCCGCAGCCACTGGGGCCAGCCGGACCCGTTCGGGTGGGTGCCGCAGTCGGACCGGCTGGCGGATGCCACGTCGGCGGTGCGGGAGTATGTGGGGCTGGTCGTCTACCGTTTGAAGGGCTACACGGGGCCGTAGGCAGGCAAGTCGCGCAGTCGGTACCACATGAGTCCCAGGAGGGACGCCATGCATGCCCGCAACGTTGTCTGGATGTGTGTACTGACTGCCGTGCTGGCAATCTGTGGCAGCGGCGTGGGGCGAGCCGCCCCCACGATTCTCACGCCGACACCGGACGAGAGTTCGATGGAGCGCGTCATTGAGCAGTACCTCAAGGACGCCCACCAACTCACGGCCCGGGAGGAAGTCCTCGAAGACAACGACCTGGTGCTGACCTACAAGATGGAGGGCGATGCCGTGCCGGACTTCACCATCACCGTGGACACCCAGGCGGTGAACAAGGCCGACGACGGGACGGTCCGGGAACGGGCCGTCACGGCGCTGGTCTACACGGGCGTGAAGGTGCCGGACGCGAAGGCCGCCGCGGTGCTGGAAGTGATGAGCGGCTTCGCCCGGGACAACTGGTTCTTCTCCGGGTACATTGACGAGGATCGCGAGGTCGCGGTCCAGTGGAACGTCAACGTCATGGCCCAGGGGCTGGACGCCGAGTACGTCTTTGACATGCTCGCGCGCCTGTACAAGACCTGGGAGAAGCTCTCGCCGCTCGTCGCGGCCGCATTGCAGTAGC
>CAZZDO010000736.1:0-2026 GCA_964653205.1 uncultured Armatimonadia bacterium
CTTCGTCGGGTCCGCCAGCAAGCTCCCCCGCGTGTCCCCGCAGAACAGCTCCGGCCGCCCGTCGCCATCAAGGTCCTGCGCCGCGTGCGCGAAGGCGCCGGGCTGATCCACCTCCGTTTTCCCTGTCGCCGCGTCGAGCACCATCACATGCCAGCGGTCGTCGCCGGTGTCGTTGAAGATGTTGGCGACGATCTCGATCTCACCGTCGCCGTCCACATCGAGCGCGGAGTTGACCAGCGGGCGGCAGCCCTTCTGCTGCTCGCCGAGCACCTCCTCGACCGGCTTGCGCCAGCCCACCGACAGCGTCTTGCCGTCGTTGCGGATCAGGTCAATGTGGGTCACGAAGTCGGCGACGACGACGAACTGCGGGTACGGCCCGTAGCGGCCCGATTCATCGGGCCCGAGCTTCACGGCCGCGAACCACCCGTAGTCGCGCACCGGCGGGTGCCATTGCAGGAACATCTTCTGCTTGCCGGTGATGGCGTCCCACACGAACATGCGTCCCCACGTGTTGCCGACGAGGTCCACCTGCCCGTCGTTGTCCACATCCACCACGAGCAGCGTCGTCCCCTCGAGTTCGCCGTACGGGCCGCTCTCCCACAGCAGCTTCGGCTCGGCGCTTCCGGGCTCGAACGTGTAGGCATACACCTTGCGCTGGTCCTTGACGCCGGTGCCGAAATAGTCGTCGTTGTGGATCTTCTGGAGGCCTTTCGCGCCGGGGAGGATGCGGGCGTAGCGGGTGTAGTTGGCCTCGCTGACCGGGGTGAGCTTGCCGTCGCCGGCGAGGTCCAGCAGCAGCGGCCCGGCGCCCCAGTCGGCCTGGTGGGCCGAGACGTACCCGGGCTCGAGAGCCTCCGACCGCAGCGCCACTGCCGGGCCGGCATCCCCGCCGAGATGCGCGGTGAGTACGTTGTCCCAGGCGCGCAGGTCATACCGCGCCAGCACCCGCGGCGCAGCGATGTCGCCCTGTAGCGGGCTATGCCCCGACAGCCAGGTGTCATGGCGGTACATCCCCCACTCGGGGTCGTCGGGGGCATTCGAGACAGGCTGAGCGAGGGCGGCGACGGGGACAAGCATCAACAGGAGCGACAACATGGGGAGGTCCGTTCCTTCACGGTCGTGCCCCAACCACCCAACCACTCGCCTCACCCCCCTCACCCAATCTCCACCATCCGCTGCACCGCCCGCCGGGCCTTGTCCGCGAGGTCCTCGGGGATCTCGATCTGGTACTGCAGCTCGCGCAGGGCCGTCACGACGCTCCCGAGGGTCGTCCGCTTCATGTTCGGGCAGACGATGCTGCTCAGGCCGTGGAAGGTCTTATCGGGGAGGTCCTGCTGGAGCCGGTAGACCATGCCGCACTCGGTGGCGATGATGAACTCCCGGGCCGGGCTCTCCTGCGCGAACGTGACCATGCCCGACGTCGAACGCACCGCGTCGCACAGCGCCAGGATGTCCGGCGGGCACTCGGGGTGGCCGATGGTCAGCGCCTCGGGGTGGTCGGCCTTTGCCTGCGCCAGCTCTTTCGGGTTGATGCGCGCATGGGTCGGGCAGAAGCCGCCGTAGGGGATGATCTCCTTGTCCGGGACCTGCTCGGCCACCCAGTCGGCCAGGTACTGATCCGGCACGAACAGGATCTTCTCGTCCGGCAGCGACCGGACGACCTGCACGGCGTTAGCCGACGTGCAGCAGATGTCGCACTCGGCCTTCACTTCCGCCGTCGTGTTCACATAGGCCACCACCGGCAGGCCGGGGTGTTGCGCCTTGAACTCCCGCAACGACTCGGGCGTGATCATGTCCGCCATGGGGCAGCCGGCGCCGATCTCGGGCAGCAACACGAGCTTGCCGGGCGACAGCAGCTTGGCGGTCTGGGCCATGAAATGCACGCCGCAGAAGACGATGGTCGCGGCGTCGGTCGCGGCGGCCTGGCGGCTCAGCCCCAGCGAGTCGCCCCGGAAGTCGGCGACGTCCTGGACTTCGGGGTTCTGGTAGTTGTGGACGAGCAGCACGGCCTTGCGTTCCTCACGCA
>CAZZDO010000737.1:0-2025 GCA_964653205.1 uncultured Armatimonadia bacterium
GGGGTCCCCCTCGCCCCACCGGTCCATCGGCACGCCCGGTCCGGCCGGAGGCGGAGGAGGGGGCGGCGGCGGCGGCGCGCCGGCGGCCGGCGCCGGCACGGGAGCAGGCGCAGGCGGCGGAGGGAGCGGCGGCGGCGCTGCGCCGGCAGGTGCCGCGGGCGGAGCCCCCGGCCCACCGGGAGGAGCACCCGGCGGCCCGGGCAGCGCCGCGTCAATCTGCTGCTTCAACTCGAAGGCCTTGAGGTAGACATCGAAGGCGTTGGGGTTCGGCAGCACGACTGCGGGCGGCTGCCACGCCTCCCAGGGCTTGGCCTGGGGTTGAGCCAGCACGGCGCCGGCACTCAGCATCGCCAGCAGCAACATCACGGGTCGCACAGTCGCACCTCCGAGGCGCCGATGAGTCCTGGTTCCGTTCTTACTGTGCGTTTGGGCAGCGCGGATTCGTCTACGCCTCGGCGGCGACGCTGCCCCGCCGCAGCCGCGCCCGCATGTTCGCCGCGACCGCCGCGCACCCGCCGTAGAACGCCGCGAACAACAGGAACGACGGTGTGAAGCTCCCGCCCAACAGGTCCTTGAGCAGCGGCGAGAGGATCATCGTTGTCCCCGCGGTCAGATACCCCCACGCGTTCGTCCCCGCGAAGACCAGGTGCCGCTCCTCGGGCTTGATGTAGTCACCCACCGCCGCCGTCATCGCGACGCCGACCATCGCCGCCTGCATGCCGAGGATCAGCGCGGCGGCGCTGATGACCCACACCGATGTGAAGAGCGCGACGGCCGCGAGGCTCACCGCCCCGAGCACGAACCCCGCCAGCATCACGCGCTCCCGCCCGACCTTGTCCGACGTGTGCCCCGCGATCCACGCCACGGCCAGCCGCCCGACATAGTACGGCAGCACGATCCAGCTCAGCTTGTCGAGGTTGTGCTGGTCCACGATCAGGATCGTGAAGCTCGTCAGCACCAGCCCCCAGCCGAGGTAGTTCGCCACCGACAGCAGCACGAGATACCGCCCGGCCGTGCGCTTGAGCGCCATCAGCGCATCGCCCAGCCGTGGCGTCACGGCCTCCTTCGGCTTCACACGCAGGAAGAACGAGAGGACGTTGCCGATGAGGCTGATGCCGATGGCCGTCAGCAACATGACGTCATGGCCATGCGTAGGCGGGTTCGTCCCCGAACCCGCGGGTCCGAGGACGGACCCGCCCACGCGGCTCATGATCCACCCCAGCAAAATCACCCCGAGCATCTGCCCCGAATATGTCGCGCTCTGGAACAGGCCGGAGATGCTCCCTCGCCGCTTCGGGTCGGTGACGTTGAGCACCTGCGCCGGGCCGGTCGCCCACAGCGTCTCCCCGCCCCAGCCCCATACCAACGCGGCCAGGATGGCGAGACGATAGTCGTGCGTGAAGTAGATCAGCACCCCGAACAGCGTGTACGTGCAGCCGGCGAGCACGATGGACCACTTCTCGCGCAGGACGCTGAAGTAGTACGCGTACAGCGCCAGCCACAGCGGGCCGCTGAAGTACACGAGGGCGAAGATCGAGGAGGCGGCGGTCTTGGGGATGGCCGCGCGCTCGGCCAGAATCGGCACGAGGAACTGCTGCACGGCGGCGACGCCCATGAAGAGGAAGAAGAAGGAGCCGCAGAGGAGGGCGATCTGGGTGCCGCCCGACTGGCTCGCGGTCGCTTCGCGACGAGGGGGCTGCTCGGCCTGGTGGTTGGAGGACAAGGGGAAGGCTCCTGTTCGGTGGCGCAGACACTCCTGTCTGCGCCCAGGGGCAGGCAAGAGTGCCTGCCCCACCGCTACTTCATCAATCCCGCGATCTTGAAGAAGTTCGCCATGACCTTCTGCCCGTCCAGGTACGGCTCCTGCCAGCTCTCCGCGTGGAACTGCGCGCCATACAGCGGCCGCTCCGTGTGCTTCATCATCTCGATCCGGCACTCCGGCGACGTCGCCAGCAGCTCGAACCCCGGCGGCAGCTTCTTCACTTCGCAGTAGTGCGCCTCGCGCACGCGGATCTTCTTGCGCAG
>CAZZDO010000738.1:0-2019 GCA_964653205.1 uncultured Armatimonadia bacterium
GTTGGCGGTGGTGGCGGGAGCCTGCACGATGACCGAATCCATGGTAGCCTCGTGATGCGCGTAGGCGGGTTCGTCCCCGAACCCGCGCGGGTTCGAGGACGAACCCGCCTACGCCGTATACACGCGCGGGAGGCGGCCGCCCATCCGCGCGACGATTTCCTGATTGATGGTCTGCCCCAGCCGGCTAATCTCCGAGATGCGCACTTCGGCCTCGCCCTGCACGCCGAAGACGACGACCTCGTCACCGAGGGAGCAATCCGGCTCCGGGCCAACATCGGCCAGGACGCAGTCCATGCAGACGCGCCCGACGAGGGGGCGGCGCTTCCCACCGATTAGCACCTCGGCCACGCCGCTGAGCGACCGCGGGTAGCCGTCGGCATAGCCGATCGGGATGACGGCCAGCGTCGTGTCGCGCGGCGCCTGCCAGGTGCCGCCGTAGCTCACGCGCTCGCCCGCGCGCACCGGCTTGACGAAGGCGATCCGAGTGTGGAGGGACATGGCCTCGCGCAGGCCGTGCTGCAGCGTCTCGGGCACGCCGGCGACGAGGCCGTACATCATCTCACCGGGGCGCACGGCCGTGAAGTGGCCGCTGGGATGCAGGCAGATGCCGCCGCTGCCGCTGATATGGCGATAGGGCAGAGGGCCCAGGGCCGCCGTGGCCTGCTCAATGGCACCGGTGAAGCGCGCGATCTGCGCCTGCGTCCCCTCATCGTCGTCGGTCGGGTCCGCCAGGTGGGAGAAGATGCCATCCCAGCGCATGGCCGGCAGCGCGGCCAGTTGCGGCAGCACGCCCGGCAGGCTGTCATCGCGCGTTCCGAGCCGGCACATGCCGGTGTCCACCTTCAGGTGGCAGTTGACCACACGTCCACCAGCGGAGGCGGCTTGCGACAGCGCCGTCGCCAACTCCAGGTTCATTACGGTCGGGGACAGGTTCCAGGCGACGAGGTCTTCGGCCTGCTCGGGGAGCATGGCGCCCATGACGAGAATGGGCGCGAGCAGGCCGGCCTGGCGGAGCTCAATGCCCTCTTCGAGCAGGGCCACCGCCAGCAGCTCCGCCCCGGCGGCGAGCGCCGCGCGGCTGACGGGCACAGCGCCGTGGCCGTAGGCATCGGCCTTGACGACGGCGATGATGGCGACTTGGGGGCCGACCATCCGGCGCACCTCACCGAGGTTGTGCCGAACAGCCGAGAGGTCAATCTGCAGGTGAGCGGGACGCATGGGGTGCTCTTTGTGTTGTGGGAGCGGCTTCCAGCCGCGAGGTCCTCGCGGCTGGAAGCCGCTCGTACAGGGCTTGCCGTACACGCACCAAACAACAGGCTGCTCGGGAGAGCAGCCTGTCAATCATCACGAACCGGTGGCCGGCCGGCGCGGGCGCCGCCGGAGCCTACGTCGCAGGTGGGCGGCAGAAATAGGATAGCGGCTTGTTGCCCATCCACTTGGCGTGACCGTCCACGTAGCCCAGATTCACGCCCTGGTTGTGGCGGCTGTGCGGCTCTGACCAGCGGCCTGCGAGCGCCATGGGGACGTTGTAGATGCCGTCGAACAGCATGTCGCACTCGCTAGGATACGCGACCTCACCTAACGACCAGACATATTTCGGTGCCGCGGGGTTGATCATGTCGGGCAACAGGTTGTAGTTGACCGTGTAGCCCATGCGTACAACTGCCCCGGGGGCCATGGGGATGCCGGCGAGGCCGAAGACATTCGCGATGTCCACCGACCCCGTCTTGTCGCTGGGGCAGAAGATGATCTGCTGGTCCTTGCAGTACGGCTGCACGAGGTCGGCCAGAGTCATGGCCCCGACACTGGTGAGCGTCGTGCTCATCGGCAGCGTCTCGTCATAGTCCTGGGCGTAGCTCAGGATGGCCAGGTTGAACTGCTTGACATTCGCCAGGCAACTCGTCTGGCGCGCCTTCTCCCGGGCCTTGGCGAAGACCGGGAAGAGAATGGCCGCCAGGATCGCGATGATGGCGATGACGACCAGCAGTTCGATGAGCGTGAAACCATGGCGCGTTCTCA
>CAZZDO010000739.1:0-2009 GCA_964653205.1 uncultured Armatimonadia bacterium
ACGGGCGCGATCTCGATGTCGTCGCAGTCCAGCGTGCCGCTGCGGAACTGGCCGACAACGGTGACCCAGATCTTCTCGATGGGCCACTGCACCTGCGGCACCAGGCGCACGGCAACGCGCCGCCAGTCGTAGGTGCCGGCGGGCACGTCGGCATAGACCTGACTCGTGTCGGCGTACGGGCGGCCCTGGTAGTGGATGTGGAAGTAGAAGCGGGCGCAGTCCTTCTCATCGCCCTTGCCGAAGGTGACGTCTTTGGCGCGGAACCACCCCGTAGCGCGGTAGACGCGCGTGGGCAACGTGCCGATCTCCTGCCGCCAGGCGCGGATCGAGCCGTCCCCGACAATCTGGGCGGAGCGCTGCCCGGAATGCGGCTGCTCGCCGGTCACGGCCGCCGCCTGGAAGCCACTCACGACGGTCCACCCGGCAGGCACGCCATCGGCGGCCACGTCCTCGAAGCCGCCGTTGACGACCTGGGCGTTCGCCCATGCGGTGCTCATCAACATCACTCCCAGCAGCGGCAGGAGTCGGCGGCCGAGAAGTCCCATTCGGGTCACCCCATCAGTTCGTCCGCCGCGGCCTTCGCCATGGCGGCGACTTCGGCCGCGGGCATGGCCCACAGCTCGCGGTTGAAGATCTCGATCGACAACGCGCCGTCGTAGCCGTTGTCGCCCAGGTAGCCGAGGGCCTCGCGCAGAGGCAACACGCCCTTGCCGGGCAGGACGCGGTGGCTGTCGTCCATCTGCATGATGTCGCCGGCGGGAACGTCGTTGAGGTGCACGCAGCCGACCTCGTCGCCGCGCGGGAGCTTGAAGTCCTCGACCACCGTGCCGCCGCGGAAGCTGTGGAAGATGTCAATCAGCAGCTTCGCGCTGGGGTGGTTCGTGGCGCGGACCAGTTCGAGCCCGGACTTGATGTCATGATACTGCTCAAAGGCGCCGATGTATTCCAGCGCCATGACGACGCCGTACTTCTCGCCGATGTCGGCGATGGCGCGGAAGTCCTCGGCGGCCTGGGCGGCATCGCCCGTCCCGCCCGACGCGCAGGCGATGACGACGGGGCAGCCGATCTCGGCGGCGAGGGAGGCGCGGTCTTCGGCGGCCTGCAGGGCGTTGTCGCGCGCCTCGCCGGTGGCCCACATCCACCCCCCCAGGTAGCACATCTCCTCGGGGCGCAGCGGCAGGTCCATCACGCTCTCCAGCGAGCCCTCGCGTTCCTGCAGGCTGCTGAGGGCGTCGAACCACACGCCCACGCTGTCAAAGCCGGCGTCGGCGGTGGCGCGCAACGCCGCCAGGGGGTCCACCTCGCGTCCGAGGGTGATGGTGTTGAGGGCGACTCGCATGGTGAGCAGTTCCTTTCGAGGGGGCGATTTGGTCTTTGACATTTTCCCACCGCCTGCCCACAATACCTGCGTGTCTGACCGGGTCATCTACGACGAGAACGGCGTCCGTCTGATCCACGGCGATGCGCGCGACATGAGCGTGGTGGCCGACGAGTCGGTCGCACTCATCGTCACCAGCCCGCCGTACTGGGACATCAAGAACTACCGCACCAGGCGGCAGATGGGCCTGGGGCAATCCTACGAGGAGTATCTGCAGGCCCTTGGCGACGTGGGCCGCGAGTGCCGCCGGGTGTTGCAGCCCGGGCGCTTCATGTGCTGGGTCGTCGGCACGCGCGTGTCCGATGGCGACATGAAGGACATCCCCGGCGATTGCGTCCGCCTCTTCGAGCCCCTCGGCTTCCGCTTCAAGAAAGAGATCATCTGGGTCAAGCCCAAGGGCACGCAGGGCCTGTGGCAGCGCGGCACGACGCAGTTCCTCAAGTCCAAGCCCTACCCGTGCCAGGCGAACCTGAACATCCAGCACGAGACGATCCTGATCTTCCAGCGGGAGGGGGAGTTCGACCCGCCGGCCTGCGAGCCGCTGCCGGGGGACTTCATCAAGCAGGTCGCGTGGAGCGTTTGGGAGTTGCCGGTCTCGAAGACCAAGGGCCACCCGGCGCCCTTCCCCCCG
>CAZZDO010000740.1:0-2003 GCA_964653205.1 uncultured Armatimonadia bacterium
CGGATGCGTGCGTGCCGCTGACGTTGACCGGCGTGGACGAGTGGTACAACCCCGTTGCCGTCAAGCAGGGCGACCTGAGGGTCACGGTGAGCCCGCAGGGAGGCGCGGTGGCGGCTCGCCTGAGCGACGCGGGCCTGCGGCTGCACGGGCGACCGGGAACTGCCACAGTGCGCCTCGGCCTCAAGGGCGCGGACAAGGCGCTGGCGGAAGTGCCCGTGCAGCTCGTTGCCGCTTGCGATCGGCTGAAGATCACGCCCGACCCGATTGAGCTGTGTGCCGGTGAGTCGGCGCGCGTTGCTGTCGAAGGGCTGACCGCCGCGGGGGAGCCGGTGGCGTTGCCGGACGGGGCGGTCACGTGGGGAGTCGAGGGCGCGGGGCTGACGCTGGCTGAGGGCCTGCTCCGGGCGCGGGAGGCCGGCGCTGTGGGTGTGTTGCGAGCCACGCTCGGGAACGCCGAGGGGAAGGCCACGGTCCGTGTTGCGAGTGAAGTCGGGTTCGAGGACTTCGAGGGCGGTTTCCACCCGACGTTCGACACGGCGCCCGGGGGCGACGTCGTCACGGGCAAGGTGGGGTTGCACATCGGCGGAGGCGCGCAGGGGCGGCGTTACTGCCGCCTGGACTACGACCTCGGCCAGCCCACGGGCACCCGCGCGGCCTACGTGAACCTCGACCGACCGCTGGGCTCGGCGCTGCGGCTGTCGCTGCAGGCGCGCGCCACGGGCGACGCGCCGTGGCTGCGCGTCGCGGTCGTGGACGGCAACCGCACGCGGCAGACGTTCACGCTGGCGGATAGGGTGAACTGGGGGCACAAGTGGCGGCGCGTGCAGGTGCGCCTGCCTGATGGGCTCAAACCCCCGCTCACCTGGCAGTCGGTCTACGTCGTCGCGACGGCCGGCCAGACCAGGCGGGGACGGTTGGAGATTGACGACCTGCGGGTCGAGCGCACTCAGTAGGCGTGGGCGCCGCGTCGTGAGTGACGGGCCGCAAAATACACACCGGAATACGCGTAGGTGGGTTCGTCCTCGAACCCACACGACTTGCGGGTTCGGGGACGAACCCGCCTACGCGGTGTGCGCTTTGTGGTCCGTGACTTGTGCGGCGGGCCCCGCGCCGGGCCAACACGTATCGGAGGAACGACCCATGAACCCCAAGCGCCTGCTCGTCATCGGCGGCAGCGGCCATGTCAGCGGCGCGGTCGCGCGGCAAGGCGTCGCCGATGGCTTCGATGTGACGATCATCACGCGCGGGCAGAGGCCTGTCCCTGAGGGCGTCCGCGCGCTCGTGGCTGACCGCAAGGACACCGCGGCCGTGCGCGACGTGCTCGGCGACGAGACCTTCGACCTCGCCGTGGACTGCATCGGCTACGAGGTCGAGGACGCCCGGCAGGACGTGGAACTCCTGCGCGGCCGGGCGAAGCAGTTCGTCTTCATCTCCACCGACTTCGTGTTCGACCCGCCCAAGCGGCGCTTCCCGCAACCGTTTGACAACCCGTACTTCCTGCAGGACGAGAGCTACGGGGCCAAGAAGCGGCGCTGTGAGGAGGTGCTGCTCGCCGAGGACACCGGCTGGCACTGGACGGTCTTCCGTCCGTGCCACATCTACGGTGCGCCGTCGCAACTCGGGTGCCTCCCCGACGCGGCGCGCGACCCGGAGCTGATCGTCAAGCTGAAGCGGGGCGAGCCCGTGCGGCTGGTCGGCGGCGGGCACTTCCTGCAGCAGCCCATTGACGTGCGCGACCTGGCGCGGCTCGCTCTCAGCGCCCTCGGCAACCCGCTCACCCACCGCCAGATCTACTGCTCGGTCGGCCCGGACATCCTCACCTCGTACCACTACTACGAGATCATCGCCGAGGTGCTCGGGGTGCCGGTCACGTTCGGAGAGCTGCCGGTCGCGCAGTCGCTGGCCGAGCACCCCGAATGGGTCAGCTTCCTGTGCCACCGCATCTACGACCTGACGCCGCTCCGGCTCGATGGGCTGCAGGTCCCGAACACGCCGATTGCGAA
>CAZZDO010000741.1:0-1996 GCA_964653205.1 uncultured Armatimonadia bacterium
CGTTGGCGCGTCGGGCGCGGCGCCATCCCAGCGGTCCTGGATCATCCTGCGGTCGCCCTTGATCTCGCGCCGGATGCCGTCGAGCTGCTCGAACACGATGCCGGGCCCGCGCGGGTTGTGGATGTCCACGGGGTACGTCCCCTGCCCGATGGCGTCGGGGAAGCGCACGCCCGCCAGCACCTCCTCGCGCGTCAGTTGGTGCTCGGCGAGGATGCGGTGGCTTTCGCGCAGGCCGATCTGCACGCCCAGGGCGACTAGCTCCGCCTGCTCCCACCCCGGCAGCTTCCGCGCCTCGCGCAGGAACCAGCGCAACTGGTAGCGCCCCTCGACTTCCGCGCGGGTGAGGCTCAGCGCGTCGGCCGAGTTCACATCCAGCACGCGCGTCCCCGCGAGCATGCAGTCGTCCGTCCCCGGCCAGCGCGCGCCCCAGAGCAGCGGCGGGTACTTGCCCCCGTTGTAGTCCATCGTCAGCGCGTACAGCTCCGCCTGGACCTGGTCCAGGCCGGTCTGCGACTGGTCCACGTTGCGGATGCGGAAGCACAGCGAGGGGGCCTGGCAGCCGCCTTCGCTGTCCCCCACCTCGGTCTGCCCGCCGGCGAAGCGGATCAGGTCGCCATCGCCCGTCGCCTCGATGAACGTCTTGGCGCGGATGGCCCCGCGCCCGCTCTTGGTCTCCACCAGCGCCGCCACGATGCGCCGCCCGTCGCGGATCGCCCCGACGGCCTTGCTGTGCAGGAGCAGCTTCACGCCATCGGCCAGCACGAAGTCATCCAGCACGAAGCGCGTCTTGTCGGCGTCAATGACCCAGTGGCTCGTGTCGTCTTCCTTCGCGTTGTAGATGCCGTCCATGGCCCGCAGGCGCGCGACGATCTCGTCGGGCAGCCCGCCGATGACTTTCGTCTGCTGGTCCATGCCGTAGAAGCTGTGCCAGATGAGCACCATGGACGAGGTCGCCATGCCGCCGAGGAAGCCGTAATGCTCGACGAGCAGCACCGACGCCCCCGCCCGCGCGGCGGCCACGGCCGCGCACACGCCCGTCGTCCCGCCGCCCAGCACGCACACATCCACGTCGGCAATGACAGGCACCTCCCGCGCCGCCTCCCGCAGCGTCGCTCCAGTGCCTTCGGGCAGGTACCCCTCAACCGGGAAAGCCACCTCACGCATCATCAATCACCGCCGTTCCTGTCGTTCCGTCTTTCTGTTCTCCGGTTCTTCGCCGTTCGCCTCACAGCCATTTCTCCAGGAACGGTATCCCCCTCTTCCCGTTGAACGAGTGCGCGCCGTTGAACACATGCAGCCCGCACTTCTCCGGCACGCCGAGCAACTCGTAGACCTTCTGCAGCCGCCCGAAGGCCTCGCGTGTGGCCTTGATCGGGAAGATGGTGTCCTTCGTCCCGCTCTCGGAAAAGAACGCGCGCGGCGCGACCAGCGAGGCCACATCGCTCATCTCGGCATAGCGCAGGAGGTTCGGGATGTAGTTGTCCACGCAGTGCCCGATGGGGATGATGCAGTCGCGGAACAGGTTGAAGTACCCGCTGACCAGGCACGCCTGGATGCGCTCATCCAGCGCCGCCGAGAACAGCGTCACCAACCCGCCGCCGGAGATGCCCAGGCAGCCGATGCGCCCCGGGTCCACGTCCGGCCGCGCCTGCAGCAGATCAATCGCGCGCATGACGTCGTACACGCGCAGGCCGCTGTTCGTGCGCCCGAAGAGCAGGGCGGCCATCGAGTGTTGCTGACACGACCCACCCGCGCCCTTCGCGATGTCCCAGGGGTCGCGCCGCTCGCCGAAGCCGAGATGCTCCGGCGCGATCACGACGAACCCGCGCCGCACCATCTGGAGGGCGAAGTCATTCTGATAGCTCGCCTCCTGGCGCGGCTGCCCCAGGGCGTCCAGGCCGACAAGGTCGTCCTTGCCGTGCCCATGCCCCGAGCAGGCAACGACGGCGGGCAACCGTAGGGCGGGGGCCTTTCCCCCTCCCTTCAGGGAGGGGGC
>CAZZDO010000742.1:0-1989 GCA_964653205.1 uncultured Armatimonadia bacterium
GTCGTGATCGTGCTCGCATCCGCCGCGTCCAGCCACAAGAGCAGCCCGTCGCGGATCATCGTCTGCTCGGTGATGGTCGTGCGCGGGGTGAAGGTCAGGTCGCGCGCCGGCGGCGGCGGAGCCTGCGGGTCGCGCCAATCCGCCCCGGCCACCCACCGCGTCCCGCCCAACTCATACGCCCCCACATCCGGCGCCCTGCCCACGAAGCCGTCGGTGATCCCGACGATCTCCACCCCGGCGTCAATGGCGTCGGACCCCTTCGTCGGCACGCCGTCCTGGTCCACCGCCCCGAAGATGTTGCACTTCAACTCCGGCCCCAACTCTCCTTGCACGAACGTGCTCGGGTCCTCCGGCCGCAGCGGTGCGTTCACGAGATTGTTCAGGATGCGCGTCCCCTTCATCGTCGGCGTATACGCCGCGTAGGTGAACGTCCCGAAGGGCTTGCTCGTCAGGGCCACGGTGTTGTTGGCGACGAGATGATTGAGCGCGTCACAGTTGATGTGGATGCCGCTGGAGGTCACATTCCACACGACATTGTGGTGCACGATGAAGTTCTTGCTGAAGTTGTCCAGATAGATGCCGGAGGTCCAGTCGCCCAGGAGGTCATGCGCCCAGTTGTGCGCGATGACTCCGCCCTCCCCGTCCGTCCCCCAGCAGTAGATCGCCCCGGAGTCGTTGTTGAGGAGGTTGGCGTGGTACAGGTCGTTGTACTCGATCAGAATGCGCTTGCTGCCATGGTGGGGGATGATGTCCCGCCCGGTGCGGAAGATGCTGCAGTGGCTGATGACGGCCCCCACCGACCGCCCGGCGTTCAGAGCCCCCGCCCCGGCGCCGCAGTAGTCCGTGTCATGGATGATGCAGTTCTCGACGCGGTTGCCCTCGCCCCCGACCTGCAGCCCCGCCATCGCTGCGTACGCGATCAGGCAGCGACGCCAGGTGTTGCCCTTTCCGGTCATCAGGCTGACCGTGGGCGGCCGCAGCTTCTTGCCCCATTCCCGCACATGCTGCACATGCCGCACCCGGCAGTTCTCGATCACGCAGCCCTGCGCCTCGGCCATGCCGATCGCTGCTGCCGTGATGTCCAGCCCCCGCACCTCGATGCAAGACAGCTTGCTCAAGTCGAACGCGAAGTCCCGCTGCTTGGCCTCGATGCGGTGCTTGTCGGGCGTGTCCCCCGGCGCCATCTGCAGATACACCGTCCCGCTGGCCTCATCGAGAAACCACTCGCCGGGGCAATCCACGCCCGCCAGCGCTCCGTACAGCAGATAGGGGTTGCCGCGGCGCGGCGCATACGGGTCGTGCTGGTGGTAGGGGTCGGCCTTCTCGCGCACGAAGTCCTCGGCGAAGCGGAAGCTCTTGCCGGGCTGGTATTCGGTGACGCGGCGCATGGCGCTGGTCCACCGGTCGCCCGGCCAGATCAGGATGAGGGCGTTGTTCCAGTCGCCGGGGGGGAGGTTGGGGTCGGCGAGCACGAACTTGTCGGTCCCCTCGCCCGCCTGCGCGCGCGGGAACGCCATCAGGTCATCGCTGGTCGCGTTCGGCCAGCGCGCCTCGGGCAGCATCTTCCCGTCCATGAACACCTGGATGAACTTGAGGGGCGTCGCGAGCTTGAAGATGTCCCCCTGGTGCCGCGTCCACGGGCCGGTCAGCAAGTCCGCCCCGGACACGGTGACAGCCTCGTCCTGGTACGCCGCGAAGCGGATCGGCTTCCCCTCCGCGCCGGAGTTCGCCGGCCGCACCGTCTCCCGGTACGTCCCCGCCCGCAGCCAGCACGTATCCCCCTCCTGCAGGGAACCGGCAGCCTTGGCGATGGTGCGGAAGGGCTGCTCGAGCGTCCCGGGGTTGGCGTCATCGCCTCCGGGCGCAACGAAGACCTCAGCGGCCATGGCCGGCGCCGCCAACAGAAGCAAGGTGAGAAGAAGATAGGGGAGAGAAGCGCGCATGGCCAGACCACCCTTTCGCGGTGTGTCAGGCACAGTTCGGCGCGCC
>CAZZDO010000743.1:0-1983 GCA_964653205.1 uncultured Armatimonadia bacterium
CTAGCCCATCTTTGACACTCGTTTCGCCATTGGCGCTTAGAGGCCCTTCCAGAGGGAGTTTGTGAGGGAGTTGGCACTACACGCCGCGGGAGGATTGGGCGAGGGTGCTGATGCAAGTGTGAGCGGGGGGACCCGTCAGGAGCTGAGTTTGCCGAGGCTGTGCAGGTCGGCGAGGAAGCGGGGTTTGATGTCGGAGACGCCCAGGGCGCGGAAGATGGCCGCGGCTTTCGCCGTGATGTGAGGCGTCGGCCACAGCTCGTGGTCGCCGAGGATGACGGGCACCGCCTGGAGTTCGTTCACGGCGGTCAGGGCGTCGTCGGCCGGGTCGCAGAGGCCAGCTTTCAGCAGGCGGTCATCGAGCAGGCGCAACAGGAACAGGGCGATGACGCACAGGCCGATGTGACCCATGACGCGGTGCGGGTGGCGGTGGTAGATGGGGCGCAGACGGAGCGTATCTTTGAGGTGGCGGAAGCAGTCTTCGACGGCTTCCAGTTGGCGATAGGCCACTGCAGCATCCTGGGCGGCGAGCTCCAGGCAGTTGGTCTGCAGGACGTACTTGCCACCTTCTTCGCGCACGGCCGCCAGGCGCTGGTCGTTCTCGCGCCAACGAAAGCTGCCGCCGTCGGCCAGCTCCCACTGCACCCAGGGGGTGGCCCGTGCGCTGACAAGGATGCGTGTGGCACGCTCGGTGATGGTGCGGGGGCTGCGCACCTTGCCAGCGGCCACGTCGCGCTCGAGCTGCTGCAGTTGTGGCCGCACCGCCGCCAGCTTGCGTTCGGCGATGGCGAGGGTCTTTTTGTGGCGGCCGGGCGAGTGCAAGACGATGTATGCGCGGTCGGCGGCGATCTGCGGCGACCAGTAGGTGACGTTGCCGAGTTGACCGACCGGCGCGGTGTCGCGGCTGGCGGCGATAGCATCTTGGGCCGCCTGGGTCGTGGCGCTTCGCATGCCCATGAGGTATCCCAACCCGAGCTTGTCCAGCGCCGCAGCATTGTCTTTGCTCAGAAGGCCGCTATCGCCCACCACCAGACACTGGTCCACCTCGAAGCGCTCCCGGAAGTCCTGGGCGATCTGGTGCACCGTCTTGGCATCTACCGTATTGCCGGGGTGAACGCGGTAGGCGATGGGGAAACCGTCTTTGGTGACGGCGAGGCCGAGCACGATCTGCACGCAGTCGGGGCGTCCATCTCGGGAGTAGCCGCGCTTGGCAAGCGCCAGCGGCCCGTCGCCTTCGAAGTAGCTGGAGGTCAAGTCGTAGAAGACGACATCCACGCGCTGGTTGAACAGGTGCTTGACGCGGGCGAACAGGCCGTCTTCGATCTGGTCGTGGTGATCGGCGAGAACATCCAGCGTGCGCAGGAAATGGTGATAGGGGATCTCGTAGGGCGGCTGGGTGAACAGGAGCTTGCGTTGCCAGTGGGCGGTCTTGAGATCGGAGCCAGGGGCGAGCAACTGGGCGCAGAGGGCAACGAGGACCGTGCGATCGAAGTCCAGCCGGCGGCGGGTCTCCCCCAGAGGCCTCAGCAGAGCAGGGAGGTTCGCCAGTTCCATGAGCGTCTGGACGAGGAGCGGGCCGCCGTAGAGACATGCGGGGCCCTGCTCGGCGTCCTGGGGGTCTGCGGGCGGGGCTTTGCCGGCGATCT
The DNA here is from genome assembly GCA_964653205.1 of uncultured Armatimonadia bacterium. GTDB lineage: Bacteria > Armatimonadota > Zipacnadia > Zipacnadales > UBA11051 > JAJFUB01. The sequence goes on from CAZZDO010000743.1 coordinate 1,644, forward strand.
GCAGAAGCTGCCGGCCGATGCGGGCGGCCTCTTCATCGGAGAGCTTGCCGAGATTGGCGACAATCTCCTGGCGGACGCTGCCGCCTTCGCGGACGGTGCGACACAAGCGGTAGGAGACATAGGAGCGCTCGCCACGGCGGACGACGTGCTGGCGCAAAAACATGGCCGGTCCTCCTGCCTGTGCTGGCACTCAGCATAGGTGGAAAACAAAGCCGTTGTCAAGCGTTTTCACTGGATATAGACGATTCTGTTGGCACTACATCTTGGGCCGATTCCCGGCCAAAACCGCGCTCCGGGCCTCTGAAGGCCCTCTGCGGGCATGGGCCTTGCCGTGAGTGTC
>CAZZDO010000744.1:0-1976 GCA_964653205.1 uncultured Armatimonadia bacterium
ATGACTTGGCCGGTCCAGCCTACTCGCCCGCACACGACGCCGTTCGCCACGAGGCTGTCGCAGAGGTGCTTGCACAGGTCGCCCGCCGGCTCCTTGCTCTGCTTGTCCGTGATGAACTCCAGCCCCATCACGAGGCCCATCCCGCGGGCGTCGCCGCAGACTTCGAACTTCTCGACCATGCCCTGGAGCCGCCCGAGCATGTACGCGCCGACCGTCTGCGCGTTCTCCAAGAGCTTCTCTTCCTCGATGATGTCGAAGACCGCCAGCGCCGCCGCGCACGAGACCGGGTTGCCGCCGCTGGTGGACGACATCTCGCCGACGCCCTCCAGCATCCCGCTCTCGAACATCGTCGCCGCCGTCGGGATGCCGCTGCCGATGCCCTTGCCCAGGCACAGCATGTTCGGGGTCAGGTTCTCGTGCTCGAAGCAGTACAGCTTGCCCGTGCGGCCGAACGACGCCTGGACTTCGTCCACGATGAAGAGGATGCCCTCGGACTGGCACCATTCCTGCACGCGCGTGAGCCAGCCCTTCGGCGGGAAGATGAACCCCGCGCCGCCCTGGTACGGCTCGAGAATGAGCGCGGCGACATCGCCGATGGACTCGGTGGCGACGATGTTGTCGAGCCAACTCGCGCAGAAGAAGTCGCACGTGTCGCAGGTCATGCCGAACGGGCAACGGTAGCAGTACGGATAGGGCGAATAGAGCGTCCCGGGCATGAGCGGGCCCCACTGCCTCTTGGTGCCCTGCTTGCCGGCCAGGCTCATCGCGCCCCAGGTGCGGCCGTGGAACCCGCCCCAGAAGGAGATCATCTCATGGCGGCCCGTGTGGCGCTTGGCCACGCGCATGGCCGCCTCGGTCGCCTCCGAGCCGGTCGTCAGCAAGAACGCGCTGTCGAGGTTCTTCGCGCTGGCGGGCATGGACTCGACCAGCCGTTTCGCCAGCAGCGAGCGCTCCGGCGTGCGGTAGTCGTACGGGCACATGAGCTTGGCGACCTGATCCTGGATCGCCTTGACGTGCCGGGGGTGGCAGTGGCCCACATTGGTCACGAGCACGCCCGAGGTCCAGTCTATGTACTCATTGCCGTCCACGTCGCGCACGACGCAGCCCTGGGCGCTGTCCCAGATGATCGGGGATTGGCCCGAGGTGCAGCCCTTCTCGAACTCCTCGGACATCTGCAGGAATTCGGCGGACTTGGGGCCGGGGATGTTGTACTTGGGCATCAGCTTCCTCCAAACAAGGCGGCCTGTGCAGCCGCGATAGCGAACCCGACAAGGCACACGACAAGCACGAACGCCACCAGCGCCGCTGCGAGGGCGATGAGGCGCCGATACGGCAGCAGCCCCTCCAGCAACCGCCACACCGCCCGCAACTCCAGCGCCAGCGCCACGACCGCCAGTGGCATGAGCACCGGCGGCAGCCACGCCGGCGAGTCCACGTTGTGTTGCCGCAGGCAGACTGCGACGAACCCTCCCCGCGACACGAGCCATGCCGTCAGCGGGATCGGGACGAGCAGCGGCCAACTGACATGCCACAGGCGCGCCGTCACCTCACACAAGCGCAACGGTGCGCGCCCGAACAGCCGCGGCGCCTGCGCGAGTGCGAGCCGCCACAGCACTCCCGCGACCGGGAAGCAGAGCATCCACAGCCAGGCCTGGTACACGGTCGAGAAGCGCTCGTCAACGGCCACATAATACATGAAAGGCGCGCCCAGCGCCACCAGGCCCGGCAGTGGCGTGAGTGCCCGCCCGTAGTACGTGATCGTGTAGTACAGGCCGAGACTCAGGCCGAGGGCCAGGTCCATGAGCGCGGCGAGCGCCAACGGTCGCATGAGGGGGCATGGTTTCAACCTCCCGGGCAGGCACACCTTCCCTGCCGGGGCAATCGCCCCCGGCGCGAGCGGCGGGGCGCCGAGCGCCAGCGATTAGCACTCGACGCCGCAGAGTGCTAATTCCCTCTTGCCAAACGCCGCGCCATGC
>CAZZDO010000745.1:0-1969 GCA_964653205.1 uncultured Armatimonadia bacterium
AGGCGCCAGCGGCCGCGCGGGTCGAGGAGGGTGAGGCTCAGCTTCGCCGGCCCGGCCGGCAGACGGGGCATGCGGAAGCGCAGGCGCCGGGACTGGGGCGCAGTCGAGGTGACCAACACCTCCTTGCCTCTCTGCGACACACCGAGACGGCAGACGAGGTCCTTGACTTGCACGGGGCCCTCGGGCGTCAGGAAGACGCCGTCGGGGAAGCAGCCGAAGCTGAGCGGTCCGCCGGCGGGAGGCAGGTAGTCCGGCGCGGGCGAGATCAGGTAGATGCTCCACTCCGGGTTGACCTGCTCCAGACTGACATCATCAAACCAGGCCCGGCCCGTCGCGGTCCGCCGCAGGTACAGAGATAGCTGGCCGGTCGCGCCAGCCACCCGCGGCATAGTGAAGGTACCGGTCACCCGGCTCCAGTCCCTGGTACCAGTGAGCCCTTGCGGATAGCCGCCGCCCAGGTAGTGAGGCGCGTAGCCCTCCATGCAGATCGTGGCGCCCCCCTCCTCCCCCGGGGCGATGCCCTCCGTCCTGACCCACGCGCTGAACCGGTAGGTCGCCCCGGGCTCCAGCGCCAGGTCGCGGCGGCACAGGATGTAGCTGCTCCGGTCCGTGCGCTCATTGAGCAGCCCGGCCGAACCGTTCCGGCCGCCAGCCGGGTCCAGCTTCCAGCCTTCCCCGGCGTTCCAGCCGTCGAGCCCCTGGGAGAAGTCACCGTTGGGGATCGCGACCGGCCGGGCACACTCGGGCAAGGCGCGGTAGTGGGAGAGGTCGAGGTCGGCCTCCGCCGCGGCTGGAGCAGAGCGCGCCGCCCACATCGCGAGCACCGCCACGATCGCGACGGCGCTTGCGCTCAGGAATCTTGATGCTCGGGCCGGAGTCATGCTGTGTCTCCTCATGGGTATTGCCTTGCACCGAAGTGCAAAGCTCAGCTTCAGCGGGCTGACGGCCGGCTCCGGAAGACCTCCAGGTACTGCTCCGCGGTCAGGCCTCGAGCCTTGAGAAACTCCGGGTCAAGGACCTGCCGGGGATCGCCCCCCTGGGGCGTGCCTTCCGTGTAGATCCAGCACGCCGGGGCCCAGTTCGCCGCGATGTCCAGTTGCTCACCCAGGTAGCGCGGCAGGTAGTTGGGCTGGCGCGTGCGGGTGTTCCACGGGTGGAAGCCCGGCAGGATGCGCGCGGCGAAGGGGTAGGCGTCGTGGATCGTGCTCATGTACTCGGGCATCTGGACGAACCAGGTGCGCAACCACGCGGGTGCGTCCGTCTCGATCTCTCCCTGTCCCGCCCCGTAGGTCTTCTCCGTGGCGATCCAGATCTCGATGCCGGCGTCGTGGATGCCGCGCAGCCACCAGTAGTTCCCGGCCCGGCAGTCACCCTTCCCGGCGTAGACCCGCGCCTCGTACACCTGCAGCAGCGGCGCGCCCCAGACTTCCGCCAGCACCTGGCCGAACTGTCGGCCCCGCAGGTAGTACATCCCCCCGGGGCCGAACTCGTCGGCGAAGCACCAGGCGTCCACGTAGTCGGCGGACTCGGCGTAGCGCTGTTTGGCCTCATCCGTCACGCCGTTGTAGTCCTCCGCGTCGAAGACCAGCCCGCGGAAGCCCAACTCCTTCGCCCGGGCGTAGAGCGTCCGCGCCTGGCGCAGGGTCGTCTCCCAGCGCCGGTCATCCCGCAGGTCCTCGGGGCGGGAGACCATGAAGGTGAAGGCCTCATGTTCGGCGAGCCAGTAGCGGATCCCCCGGGCGCGGAGCTGGTTCAGGGCGCCGCTCTCGACCCAGGCCGCGAAGCCGGCGTTGTTGTTGGTCTGCGGGAAGGCGGTTTCGAGGTAGTCGAGCCACAGGTCAGTGACGCCCAGATCGTGCTGGAAGTAGTCGAGCTTGTCCAGGAAGTCGCGCTGGATGCTGCTCGACCAGCACATGAGGTGGCGCTCGGGGCGGTTCTCGCGCCCGAAGAGGGCGACCTCGCTGATGCT
>CAZZDO010000746.1:0-1955 GCA_964653205.1 uncultured Armatimonadia bacterium
GACGGCGCGACCAGAGCTTGCCCGTCGTCCTTCTCTTCGGGCTTGGCACTGCTCCCGCGCCCACCGCTGCCGCGGCGGCGCTTCGCCACGCCGGGCAAAGCTAGCGGGACTTACCCGACGAGGCACCAGGTGCCGCAGGAGTGCGAGGAGCCCGCACCGAACGGCCAGAGCCAGCGACGTGGGGGCCCGCGTCAGAGCAGTCACGGAAGCCTCCGACTGAAACCTGGAGGCAGTACGGGCTGGCCGCTACCCGGCGCCGGTGGGGCGCAGGTTGATCGCGAACGTCTCGTATTCCGCGTTGCCGATCAGCGGCACGAGTACACCTTGGCGCAACAGGGCCTCGAGGGCCGGTCGTTGCGACCGCTCGGCCAGGAGGAGCGAACAGTGGGACTGTCGCAGTGTCGCCAGCCGGTCGTCATCACGAGTGGCCGGGTCGAAGAACGCCTGCATCTGCTTGAGCCGCTGCTGGTAGTGCGGGGTCAGGAACAAGTGGCCCACGTAGACCGCGCGCCCGGTGAACCGCGGCAGCCAACTACCGATGGATTCCTCGCACAGGATCGGCCCCGCCGGGGTCGCGGGCAGTTCCTGGCACAGGCTCACCAGGTTCTGGCTGACGTACTCCGGCTGCAGCCGCCCGCGCCCGGCCAGCATGGTGCCCGTGGCGAAGGTCTGCGGCAGCACCAGCACCACCAGCACCCCCCAAGCGACGGCAGCCGGCAACGCCGCCGTCGGGCCCTGGCTCGCCCGCCAGCGTTCCCAGGCGGGAACGACCCGCTCGCCCCAGACCTGCACTGCCAGGATTGCGACCGGGACTTGCAGCCCCATCAGGAGACGGCGCTCGAAGGGGATCACGGCATCGGTGTAGGCCACCAGGACGTTCGCCAGCAGCCACGTGGGAGCCAGCAAGCTGCGCAGGCTTTGCTCATGCCAGTGCAGGATGCGGCGATGGTCGGACAGCGCCAGCAGCAGTGGCAGCCCGAGCGCCACCGCCACCGCGAAGGGCGAGGGGGAGACCATGACGTTGTTGGCCGACCACTGGTGGCCCACCGGTGACGCCGCGATCGAGTGGGCGACCAACCCGGTGACGATGACCCCCGGCCCCAGGACCATCGCCAGCAGCGCCGGCACGCCACGCGGCGCGCAGCCCGCGCGTTTGGACACCAGGGCATAGCCGCCAACCACCGCGACGGCGGTGGCGATGTCGAAGAGATGGAAGCTGGCTACCACCGCGCCCAGCAAGCCGGCACTGCACGCATGGACATGCCGTCGGGTGGCGGCGGTGAACGCCTGCAGGCACAGACCGATCATCCCGAGCAGCAACACCAGGGCCGCGACGAAGTGCGGGTACACGGCCAGGGAGGGCCAGGCGAGCAACTCGAGCACGTTCAGCGCGCTGGTCCCGGCGGGCGGCCCGCCGTCCCAACTGATCTTCAACAGAGAGAAGATGGGGATGAACCCGCCGCCGAAGACGACTAGGAGCAGACATGCCCGCCGCTGTCGCGCGTCCGCCAACACCAGCCCCAGGAACCACCAGAGCACCAGAACGAACGCCACGACCAGCAGTAGCCGCGCTCCTTGGACCACCGCCGCCGGGTCCGCCACGCGCGACAGCACCCCCAGCGCCCACCAGAACGAGTTGGGGAAGAACGGCTGGTGCGGCTCAGGCATCATCTGGTTGCTGAGCAACACCTGCCCCTCGGCCGCCTGCCGCATCCACATGTAGTACTGGTTCTGATCCTGGACATTGAAGATCACGCCCCCGAAGTACTGCCCCGGCGGCGTGTTGTGGGCCACGATCGCGTACGGCACCGTGGTGGTCACCAGCGCGACCAGCACGACCGCCCACACAAACCAGCAATCTGCCGACCGGCGTGGCGGGACTGGCGTTGGCGCCGGGAGTTCAGTCATGGCATGTCTCCAGGGCCGGGCCGAGCGACTCACCCCCGGCGCCTACT
>CAZZDO010000747.1:0-1941 GCA_964653205.1 uncultured Armatimonadia bacterium
CAACTCAGGCCTCCAGGCGGTCAGTTGCCGGCATGTGTCCCGGCAGCTTCCCCGGACTCCGGACGCCGACCTGCCGGGGCCGCGGCAGGCATTCCCCCCGTGCCCGGCGAAGGGGGCCGCCCATGCATGTGCTCGTCTCTTCACTCAACGCCGCCGCCTGGCTGCCCGCCGCTCTGGCGGCCCGGCCCGGCCTCACCGTGTCGGCCCTCCACGCCGCGCGGGTGGACCTTGGCGACTTCGGCTTCTCGACGGCGGAGCCACGCCCCGACGCGCCCTACGCCCTGCACACGCTGCCCGTCTTCCCCCTGCGGCCCTACCCGTACAGCCGCTACACCCACGGCCTCGCGGCCCTGCTCACGCGCCTGGCGCCGGACATCATCTACCACATCGGCGAGCCGTCGGAGTTGAGCACGGCCCAGCTCGTCCGCACCGCCCGTCGCGTCTGCCCCCGCGCGAAGATCGTCCTCTTCTCCTTCGAGAACGTGACGCGCCGGTGGCCGGGCTTCCCGAAGGTTCTCCGTGGCCGCGCGGAACGCTTCGTCCTGCCGCGGGTGGACCTGTTCGCGGCCTGCACCGAGACGGCCGCGGCGGCGCTGGCCCGCTCCGGCGTGGACCCCGCCCGCATCCGCGTCGTCTACGCGGGCAGCGACCCGGAGGTCTTCGCCCCCCGTCCCGACGCGGCCCTGCGCGCCCGGCTCTGCCCCCCCGACGGCTTCCTGATCGGTTACGTGGGCCGGCTGGTGCCCGAGAAGGGCGTGGATGTGCTCCTGCGCGCGCTTGCGCGCCTGCCGGCGGGCTGCCGCCTCGCGCTCATCGGCGCGGGCCGGTCCGAGCCGGAACTCCGAGCCCTGGCCGCCGAACTCAACGTCGCCGACCGCGTGCAGTGGCTCGGCCGCGTCGCCCACGACGCCCTGCCCCAGCACCTCTCCGCCTTCGACGCCCTCGTCCTGCCCTCCCGCAGCATCCCCTCCTGGCAGGAGCAGTGGGGCGCGGTGCTGGTCGAGGCCATGCTCTGCGGCACGCCGGTGGTCGGGTCGAGCAGCGGGGCCATCCCGGAAGTCATCGGCGCGGCGGGGCTGATCTTCCCCGAGAACGATGCGGCCGCGCTGGCGGAACGGCTGGCAACGTTACGCGGGGATCCGGCGTTGCGGGAGGCCCTGGCACGGCAGGGCCGGGAGCGGGCCTTGCGCGAGTTCACCATCGCGGCGCACATCGCGAGGCTCGTGGCGCTGTTCGAGGGCCTGTCGGGGAATCAGGAGAAGTGAAAGGGGCCTCCGCTCGGCCTGGCCGGACGGAGGCCCCCGCTGCTCAGGCTAGGGCGCGGCTACTGCCACGTCTTGTTCCATTTGGCGTGGCCGTCGAGGAAGACGAAGTTCGCGCCCTCGTTGTGACGGTTGAAGTGCACATGGAAGTTGGCGACCGGCTGCGGGCGCGCCGTGGACGAGGGCGTCCCGTGCGGGCACGTGCCGTCGTACGCCAACTGCGTGGTCGCCGGTGAGTCGTACGTGCCGAGGCTGATGGAGGCGCTCTGGCTCAGGCACATCGAGGCCCCTGAGGTGGTGATGTTCGAGTTCTGGTTGGCGTAGGTGTAACCGCCCCAGAGCACGCTCACCCACGGGCCGCAGCCGCCGCAGCCGCTGCCGCGGGTGATGCTGGCCAGATTGCCCGTCCACGAGGGGCAGCCGAATATCTGGGAGTTCTTGATGTAGGGCATGATCGCCCCGGTCCAGCCCTCGCGGGGCACGCGGGCGCCGAACAGCTTCTCGTCGTAGTCCTGCGCGTACTGCAGGAAGCCCAGGCCGATCTGCTTCAGGTTGCTGCTACAGCTCGACTGCCGCGCCTTTTCCCGCGCCTTGGCGAAGACCGGGAAGAGGATTGCTGCCAGGATGGCGATGATGTGACTGCTGAAAAACCCCCATTTCCGAAGCAGGTTTGCCCGCA
>CAZZDO010000748.1:0-1940 GCA_964653205.1 uncultured Armatimonadia bacterium
CCTCTATGGTATACTCGCCAGACTGTCATGGGGCATCTACTGCGCGTTGAGAAATGGGCCGAGAATCTGGATGAGGTCACGCTGAACCGCTGGCTCAAGCATGAGGGGGACGTGCTGGAAGTCGGCGATTCGCTGTGCGAGATCATCACCGATAAGGCGACCTTCGAGTACGAGATGGAGGTGGCGGGAACGCTGCGGCGTGCCTACGCCACCGACAAGAGCGTGATCCCGGTCGGGTACGCCATCGCGTTCGTGGGCGAGGCCGGGGAGGCTTTGCCGGAGGGCGTAGAGGCGGAGAATGCCCGGCTGTTGGCCGGGCACCAGGCTGCCGCGCGGACCGATGAGGCGCTGAAGGCGAGGCTGGCGCAGGCGTTGCAGGGACGACGGGTGCGGGCCACACCGGCGGCGCGGCGAGTGGCCCGGGAGGGCGGCGTGGCGCTGGAGGACGTGGCGACGGCGCTGGGTGAGGACCGGCCGGTCGAGGAGAGCGACGTCCGTCGCTATCTGCAGGAGCGATCATGAGCGAGCCGGAAGACAATCCGGTTGAGCCGCGTGGGCAGCGCCTGAAGCGGCGTGCCGGCTGTCTGGTGGGGTGCCTGACCGAGCCGCTGGTCATGATCTGGCTCGTGGCCGGCAGCATCCTGGCCGGATGGTTGTGGCGCCGCAAGGCGCGCCTGGCCGAGCCGCCCGCGCAAGAGGGCAAGCATGATTGATCTGAGCGGCCGCCGGGCGCTCGTGACGGGAGCCTCGCGCGGCCTGGGCCGGGCCATCGCGCTGCAACTGGCGGAATGCGGCGCCGACGTGGCCGTCAACTATGTGAGCAACGAGGCCGCGGCGCAAGAGGTGGTGGCCACCATCGAGGCCCTGGGGCGTACGAGCGTGGCCGTGCAGGCCGATGTGGCTGACGAGGCCGCAGTGAAGCAGCTCGTGGCGCAGACGGTGGCGGCGCTCGGGGGGCTGGACATCCTCGTCAACAACGCCGGGCTCGTGCAGGATCAGTACGCGGCTTTCATGAGCGCCGAGCAATTCCGCCGCGTGCTTGATGTGTGCCTGACCGGTGCGTTTTATTGCAGCAGGGCCGCGATCCGCCCGATGATGAAGGGCAAGTGGGGGCGGATCATCAACATCTCGTCCGATGCGGGGCTGATGGGCGACATGCAGCGGGCGAACTACGCGGCGGCCAAGGCGGGGATGATCGGGTTGACCAAGACGCTGGCCCGCGAGTTGGCCGCGCAAGGGATCACGGCCAATGCCGTGGCCCCGGGGATCATCGAGACCGATCTGACCGCCGACATGCCCGGCCCGCGGCGCGAGGGCCTGCTGGAGATGATCCCCCTGAGGCGCTTCGGCCAGCCCGGGGAAGTGGCGGCGCTGGTCGCGTTCTTGTGCTCGGATGCGGCGGCGTACGTCACCGGGCAGGTGCTCGGGATAGACGGCGGGCTACGGATGTGAGTTCTCACCTGTAGCCGCAAGAGCCGGCGAACAAATTGCCGGCTTTTCTGTTCTCATAGGGTATGGACATGAAACGCGTGGTTGTGACAGGACTGGGTGCGGTGACGCCGCTGGGACAGAACGTGCCCGGCTTCTGGCAGCGCCTGTGCGCGGGCGAGCGCGGGCTGGACCGCATCAGCCGCTTCGACCCGAAGGGTCTTCGCAATGAGACGGCGGGGGAGATCAGCGACTGGCAGTTCGACGCTGATAGCTTCGGCCTGGCGAAAACGCCCGACTTGGCGACGCAGTTCCTGTTGCAGGCAGCGCGGGAAGCGTTGGGGGATGCCTCGGTCCAGTTGCGGGGTGCCGACGCAGCCGGCGGGGGCCCCGCAAGGGGCCCCGCGATCGGCGCGGTGCTGTCCACGAACTTTGGGGGCGACAACTCGTGGGAGGAGTGGTGTGAGGTGTTGCGGGGGAACGGCGTCCCACCCCCTGCCCCCTCCCTACAG
>CAZZDO010000749.1:0-1936 GCA_964653205.1 uncultured Armatimonadia bacterium
CTGACGCCGGACGCCTGGCAGACGGCGAAGGTGGCGCGGGTGCGGCTCGATGACAAGAACGGGTATTTCTTCGCCGATCTCCACCCGCGCGAGTTGATTGGCAAGGACAAGCCCGCCCTGCGGGTCAAGCGCTTCTGGGCCGTGCCGGTGGGCGCGGACGAGGCGGTGCGCGCGGCCTACGCGGCCATCGCCGAGGAGGAAGCCGAGAAGCGGCGCTTCCTGGCGGAATACCAGGCGCCGCGCTTTCCGAGGGTCGAGCGTCTCTTTCAATTCGGCATGTTTTTCGGTCCGGGCGGCTTGCAGGCCACCTGCGCCTGGTGGGGGATGTCCCACTACGACCAGATGCGGGTGGTGCTCGAGAGCGCCCGGCGGCGCGGGTTCAACGCTTTCACGCACTGCATGATCCGTTCGCCAGAAGGGTTGCGGGAGTACGTGGACCTGGCCGAACGCTACGGCCTCTGGGTCTATGCCGGCGGCTCGGTGCGGCCCCTCGACGATCGCTACGCGACGCCGGAGAGCTTCGCGCGCATCAATTGGAACCATGTGCGGGAGCAGTTCCGGGCGCATGCGGCGGTGGCCGCCGGCCATCCCCGGCACGTCGCCTACTCGATCTGCGACGAGCCCAAGGAGTGGATGACGATCCCGCTGCTCAAGGCGCTGCAAATCCTCTATGAATACGATAAGGAAACCCCCGGGGTCATCAGCGCCGGGGTGGGCGGGAGCGGCTTTGTCCCTGTCGTCATGGCCGGGCCGGCCTATCCGTTCCAGCGCGATCCGTGGCAGGTCGAGGGCCTGCCGGAGATGGTCCGGATTTGGGATGCCCAGCGCCGCGGGCTGACGGAGCAACAGCGTCAATGGAGCTATCTGCAGGCCTATGACAACCGCCGGGGTTCCCGCCGCATGCCCACGCCCGCCGAGATGGAGGGGCAGGTCTTCGCCGCGCTGGCCACGCGGGTCACCGGCCTCTATTTCTACATGTATCACCAAATGCCCACCTGGGCATTCCAGGAGATCAATCTGGTGGACAGCTTCATGAATCCGCGGCACGAGCCGGGGGTGGCGGCTTCGCTCGAGCGCCTGAGCCGGGTTGCGGCCGGACTGCGCGGCGTGGGCGAGCTGCTGGCGCGGAGCGAGTACCTCGAGGAGGCGGCGCCGGTCGTGACGGCCGATATCCCGACCTTCGAGACCGCCTGGCCGGGCCGGGAGACGGTCGAGACTCATCCTCAGGCGAAGATCGGGCTCTACCGGCTCGAGGGCGGCCGCGGGCACGCGGCGGTCTGCGTCAATCTCCAGGCGGACGGCGAGACCCGGTTCGCCGCGCGCTTCGAGGCCGCGCCCGGCGGCGCCGAGGCGGGGCCGGCGCAGGTTGCCGATCTGCTCGCCCTCGAGGTGCTGGAGAAGGACTACCGCGGGCAGCCCCTCGAGCTCGCGTTCGCGCCCGGCGCGGGCAAGGTATTGTGGATCGGCCGGGCCGGGGACTGGCCGGCGGTGCGCGACGAGGTGCTCGCCGAGCGCCTGGACTGGAACCTGCGCATCTTGCGGGACGATATTGCGGTGGCGGCGCGCTACCTGGCCAAGGACCAGTTGCCGGACCTGTCGTTCGCCGACGGGGATCTGCCGCCCGTGAAAAAAATGGAGCGGCTCGAGGCGGCGCAGAAGGCGTTCGGTGAGCTACGGGCCGGGGACAATCCGTACGGCCGGGCCGAGCGGACGCTGGCCGCGCTGCGCGACGATCTCGGCGCCTTCGAGGCGGGCATCCCGTTCGATCCGGGCGTGAACTGGAACACGCCCCTCGAGCAGCAGCCCGAAGCGGCGCGGCAGCTTCTCGAAGCCGGGAGCCGCTACTATAAGCTCCTGCTCAAGCACTGGGACGAGGGGCTGTCGGCCGAAGAAACGGCGGCGGCCGCCGGACAGGTCCGCGCCGCCCTCGGCGCGG
>CAZZDO010000750.1:0-1933 GCA_964653205.1 uncultured Armatimonadia bacterium
GCTTGAGGCCGCGGCGGAGGAGCTTGGGGTGCAGGCTGTGGTGGCCGATGTGACGGTGCCGGGGGATTGGAACCGGGTCGTGCAGAGCGTGCTCGACGATGCGGGGCGGGTGGACGTGCTCATCAACAACGCCGGGGCGGGGATCCACATTGCGCCGCTGGTGGAGCTGAGCGATGAGGACATCGAGGCCTGCGTGGCGACGAACTTGACCGGCGTGATGTACGGCTGCCGGCGGGTCGCGCCGTTGCTGAAAGAGCAGGCGGCGGGGACCATCATCAACATCTCGAGCATCTGCGACCAGCAGGCGTGGCCGGGGTTCAGCATCTACGGTGCGGCCAAGGCGGGGCTGCTGTCGTTCTCCAACCACCTGCATGTGGAGCTGCGGGAGTTCGGCGTGCGGGTGACGTGCCTGACGCCGTCGTGGGGCGATACGGATTTCACGGCGGCGCTGGGCTGGGAGCCGAAGCCCGAGGACGTGCGGCGGCGGATGACGCAGCCGGAGGAACTGGGGGAGATCGTGGCGCAAGTGTGTGAGTTGCCGGCGCACCTGGTGATGCCGACGCTGATGGTCCTGCCGCTCGTGCAGGAGATTGTGCCGTTCTGAGGGCGAGCGTTCCCTCACCCCCGGCCCATCTCCCAGGGGGAGAGGGGTGAACGACTACCGCCACAAGGCCTTGCTCCCCTCTCCCCCTGGGAGAGGGGCCGGGGGTGAGGGCTGGTGTGGGGGCTCGCGCACCGGAGCAACTAGATGACACAATATGACCTGATCGTTGTCGGCGGTGGCGCGGGCGGGACCGGGGCCGCGTTGACCGCCGGGCGGATGGGGTTGCGCACGTTGTGGCTGGAGAAGGAGCGGACGCTCGGGGGGACCGGTGTGCATGCGCTCGTGAACGCGTGGCAGCCGGCCGTCAGTGAGGGGCGGTTGGCGCGGGAGCTGGCCGAGGCTCTCGTCGCGCGCGGGCAGGCGCACTACGTGGGGCCGGATGTCAGCACGCCGACGGGACGGCCGTTGTACCGGCGCGTTGAGGGGGCGACGTATGATGATACGCTGCGGCGGTGGGATGATTTCGAGCGCCGCCTGACCGCGCCGGCCGTTGTGTATCAGCCGGAGGCGATGAGCGCGCTGCTGGCGGAGCTGGCAGCGGCGCTGCCGAGCCTCGAGGCGCGGACGGAGACGGTGTGCTTGCAGGCGCACACGGAGGCGAGCGGGGACGGGATGCGGCGGGTGACGGGGCTGACCGTCGAGCGCGGCGGGACGCCGGAGCGGGTGGAGGCGGGATGGGTCATTGACGCGACGGGGGACCTGGCAGTGGCGCGGAGCGCCGGGTGCGCGACGGTGTGGGGGCGGGAGAGCCGGGAGATGCACGGGGAGTCGCTGGCGCCGGCGGAGCATGAGTTCAAGCTGAACGGGTGGACGCTGTGCTTCGAGTGCCAGCCGGGGCCGGACCGGGTGGCGCTGCCGGAGGAGGGGTTCGGGCATGACAGCCCGTGGGCGCACATCAGCGAGCTGCCCGGCGGGGGCTTCAATGTCAACATGGTGTATCAACTCTCGGGCGAGGCGGGGTGGCGGCTGGGGCCGGAGCAGGCGCGGGAGTTGCTGCTGGCCAACGTGGCGCGGCGGTGGCCGAAGGTGCGGGCGGCGTATGGGCTGGAGGGCCATGGCATCACGCGGCTGGCGGCGCGGGTGGGCGTGCGTGAGGGCCCGCGGCTGGTCGGGCGCTACGTCCTGACGGAGGATGATTTCCGCGCCGGGAACCGCGGGGCGCACCACCCGGATTGCGTGGCGTGGACGGACCACGCGATGGACCGGCACTCGCCCGACGGCGGGTGCATCGAGGCCGAGAACGGGCCGGTGGGGGTGCCGCTGCGATGCCTGCAGCCGCGGGAGTTCGACAACCTGCTGGTGGCGTGCCGGGGGGCGAGCCTGTCGAGC
>CAZZDO010000751.1:0-1924 GCA_964653205.1 uncultured Armatimonadia bacterium
TCCAACATGGCCCCGGCCCCCGCCCCCACCTGCGACTGCACGTACGTGATCTCCGGGTACTGCTCCTGCTGCCGCAGCTCCGCCTCGATCTGCCGTGTGATGCGGTCGGTCTCCTCCAGCCGCGTCCCGACCGCCGTCTCGAGGCTGACAGACACCATCCCCTCGTCGCTGCGCGGGAAGAACTCCATCCCGCCCATCAGCTTGCCGCCGATGAGCGCCATGATGGCAATGAGGATCAGATAGCCCAGACCGACGGTGATGAACGGGTGCCGGATGGCGGGCTTGAGCAGGCGCAGGTACGCGCGCTCGAGGGCCTGGTAGCCGCGGTCGAACACCGCGAAGAACCGCGCAAACAGCCCCAGCCGGTGCCCCTTCCGCCGGTCCGTGCGCTGGTACCACCACGACGCCAGCATCGGTGTGAGCGTGAAGGCGATCAGCAGCGAGAACAGCGTGCAGATGAACACCGTGATCCCGAAGGCATAGAAGAACTGCCCGACAATGCCGCCCATCATCGCCACCGGGATGTATACGACCACGTCCACGGCCGTCAGCGCGATGGCCGCCGCCCCGATCTCCGTTCGCCCGTTGAACGCGGCCGTCGCCGGCTGCTCCCCCATCTGCAAGTGGCGGTCAATGTTCTCGAGCACCACGATGGAGTCGTCCACCAGGATGCCCACCGACAGGGCCAGCCCCAGCATCACCGTCATGTTCAGCGTGAAGCCGAAGCCCATCCCGATGGGCAGGAACGTCATCATGATGCACGTCGGAATGGCCATGGCCACGATGATCGTGCTGCGGAAGTTGTGCAGAAACAGGAAGACCACCAGCGCCGCCAGCAGCGCGCCCCACAGCAGCGCGTCCCGCACATCGTAGATTGCTTCCTTCACCCGCCGGGACTCGTCGTACGAGATGATCGCCTTCAGGTCCCGGGGCATGCTCCCCGGCTTCTGCTCGGTCCCCAGCAGTTGCGCCAACTTCCGCTTGACCCCGTCGCACACGTTCACCGTGTTGGCGTCCGACTGCCGCAGCACGCTCAGGGCCACCGACGGCTCGCCGTTCGTGCGGGCCAGCACGGAGGCTTCGGCCACCGTGTCCAGCACCTCCGCCAGCTCGCACAGCGGCATCTGGCCCATCGGCGTGTCAATGCGCAGGTTGCGGATCTCGTCCATGCTGCGGAACTGCCCCACCGCCCGCACCGCGTAGTCGCGCACACCCTCCTTGATGTTCCCGGCCGGCACGTCGAGGTTCTGCAGGCGCAACTGCCCGGCCAGGTCGGAGATGGAGAGGCGCACCGCGTCGAGCCGCTCGCGGTCGGCCAGCACCTGGATCTCCCGCACCTCGCCGCCCGACACGCTGACCGCCGCCACCCCCGGCACCTGCCCCAGCACCGGCTTGATGTCGTCCTCGACCAGCTTGCGCAGGTCGCGCGGCGCCCGCCGGCCGACGATCCCCACCGTGATCACCGGCATCGCCCCGAAGTCCAGCTTGTAGATCGAGGGCGCCTCGACGTCATCGGGGAACACGGCCCTGGCCCGGTCCAGCGCGTCGCGCACATCCGCCGCCGCCACGTCGATGTCCGTGCCGTACCGGAAGCGGATCCCGACCGACCCCAGGTTCTCCTGGCACTCGGACGTGACCTCATCCACACCGTTGATGACGCTGACCTGGTCCTCGAGCGGACGCACGATGCGCTGCTCGATCTCCTGGGGGTCGGCGCCCGGGTACGGCACCGTCACCGACACCATCGGCAAGTCCACCTTGGGGTTCAGGTCCCAGGGCATGCGCGACAACCCCACCAGGCCCATGATGATCAGGCCCAGGATGAACATCGAGATCGTCACGCGGCGGTTAATCGCGAACTGTGTCAGCCACATAGAGCCGCGAGGCTCCTTCGTTCAGGAATGGATGGGGAAGAAGTCCCCCC
>CAZZDO010000752.1:0-1923 GCA_964653205.1 uncultured Armatimonadia bacterium
GTTATACAGGTGTCCATGGCGCCCGAGAAGCCGAAGTAGCCCACCGCGCCGGCGTAGGGGCCGCGGCGGACCGGCTCCAGCTCGTCTATGACCTCCATCGCGCGGATCTTGGGGGCCCCCGACACCGTCCCGGCCGGGAAAGTGGCTCTCAGCAGGTCGAACTGGTCCTTGTCCTCGCGCAGGCGTCCGCGTACGTTGGTCACGATGTGCATGACGTGGCTGTAGCGCTCGACGATCATCAACTCGTCCACCGTCACCGAACCGGGCTCGCAGACGCGACCGACGTCATTGCGATGCAGGTCCACGAGCATGATGTGCTCCGCCCGCTCCTTCTCGTCCGCCAACAGCTCCTCGGCCAGCCGCGCGTCCTCCTCCTCGTCGCTGCCTCGCCGGCGCGTGCCGGCGATCGGCCTCGTCACCACTTCGCCCGCGTCCGCCGTCACGAGGATCTCAGGCGACGCGCCGATGAGCTTCAGGTCCCCGAAGCTCAGGTAGAACATGTAGGGCGACGGGTTGATGGCCCGCAGCGCCCGATAGAGATCGAAGGGGTCGCAGTCCACCTGCACGGCCATCCGGTGAGAGAGGACGACCTGGATCAGGTCGCCGGCGGCGATGTACTCCTTGGCGGCGAGGACGGCCTGGCGGTGCTGGGCGCGCGTCATCGTGCTGGGCAGCGCCGAAGCGTCCTGGGGCACCCGCACCGGGCGCGGAGAGTTGGGCGCCGGGCGCTGCAGCGGCCGGCTCAGCAAGTCAATGGTGCGCTCGATGCGGCCGATGGCGTCCCAGTAGGCCTGCTGCGGATCGCCCGTGATGTGCGCGTTGGCCAGCACCCGCACCCGGTTGAGGACGTGGTCGAAGACGACCAGCGTGTCGGCCAGCATGAACTGGGCGTCGGGGAGCTGCAGGTCGTCGGGGTTCTCGTCCGGCAGCTCCTCGAAGAACCGCACCAGGTCGTAGGACATGTAGCCCACCATGCCGCCGGGGAAACGCCTCCAGCCCGGCAGAGAGACATACTGATAGGGCGCGAGCTGGTCCTTGAGGACGTGCAGGGGATCGCGCCCGTCGGGCAGCTCCGAGCGCTCGATGACGCCGTTGCGGCTCAGGGTGACGTCGCGGCCGCGCGAGGTCATCACCAGCGGGGGATCCACGGCCAGATAGGAGAAACGCGCCACGTTCTCCCCGCCCGTCACGCTCTCCAGCAGACAGGCATAGCCGTTACCCCCGCGGCGGAGCTTCAGGAAGGCCGACACGGGGGTATCCAGATCGGCCATGATCTCGCGGTACACGGGTACCAGATTCCCGCGCTCGGCAAGGCGGGCGAACTCGTCGTAGTCGGGAGCATACATGCCGGGCTCACCTCAGCTATTCGGGATGACCGGATTCCCTTCGGGCGCCCGGCCGGGGCCTGCGCGTCCCACGCGCGTCCCTCGTCCGGGCGAACTGAGGCCGAGCCGCCGGCTAACGCGGGGTGCCGACCGCACACGGTCGTGCGTTAGCCTGCGACTCTAGACCCGGGCCAATAGGGGGGCAGCACTGGGTGGCAACCGTCGCGGGCAAAGCCGCGGGCAGCACGCAAAGGCTGAGCTGCCACATCATCACCCCCTTGTAGTGCTGACTTTTCCATCCTGCCACTCCTTCCTGGAGGCTCCGGGGGCTCCCCAGGGAACTACGCCGACGGGCCCGTCGGACTTCTTTGCCGTCCTGCTGTCGCGGCCCACGGCTCTCCAGCCGACCGAGACCTCTCCAGGCTCGGTCAGGCCGCACGGGACGGCTTGCCGAAGAGAGCGCCCGGCCCGGTCTCCACCTGCCGGGCGCTCTCCTTACTGCCTGACTCGGGATTCCACGGTTCCTGCGGCGGCCTGGGATCAGGCCACGCGCTTGCCTGTCTTCAGGATATGCGCGACGAAGCTGGCCGGCCGCGTG
>CAZZDO010000753.1:0-1916 GCA_964653205.1 uncultured Armatimonadia bacterium
GGGCTGCTGCTGATGGCCGGGCTGCTCTGCGGCGCCCTGCTTGCGGCGCGCGTTCCAGGCATGGCCTGTTGCCGGCGGCCGGCGGCCGGCCCCGCGCGCGCCGGCGTGCTCAACGTGGGACGGCACCCCGGCCGCAGCCTGCTGGTAATGGTTCTGCTGGCGACCGGCTGTTTCCTCACGGTCGGCATCCTGGCCATGAAACAGGATCCGGCGGCGGATGCGCTGCGGCCCGGATCGGGCGGCGGCGGGTTCTCCGTCATGGCCGAGGTCTCCCTGCCCCTGCCGGGAGACCGGGGCGGCGAGGCGATACGCGCCGCGCTCGGGGCTGGGGCGTCCGTGCTCCCGCTGCGGGTGCGCGACGGCGACGAAGCCGGGTGTCTCAATCTCAGCCGCGCACTCCAGCCGCGCCTGCTGGGCGTGCCGCCGGAGGCCGCCGCCGCGCTGCGGGCGTTCGAAAAGAACGCAGGCGCCGCCGCCCCCTCGGTGTGGGCGGCGCTGCGGGGGCCCCTGCCGGACGGCGCCATCCCCGTGCTGGCCGGCGACAGGACCACCGTCCAGTACGGGCTGCACGGCAGGACCGGCGCGGAGAACGGCAGCGTCTACGAATACCGCGGCGAGGATGGCCGGGTGTGGCGGCTGCGGCTGGTGGGCGCGCTGCCTGTGCGCACCGGCATCCTGCAGGGCAGTCTGCTGACCGACGAAGCGGCGTTCACGCGGATGTTCCCCTCCGCCCCCGGTTACGGCATGTGGCTCGTGCGCAGCGACCTGCCGGATCCCGTGGCCGCCGCCCGGCTGCGGGCCGCGCTCGGGCGGAGCGGCGGCATGGTGACGCCGGTCCGCGATCGCCTGCGCCTGCTGGGCGCGGTCGAAGCGACCTATCTCGACATGTTCCTTGTCCTCGGGGGGCTGGGTGTGGTGCTCGGGGCGGCGGGCGTCGGGCTGGTGGTCTTGCGCAACGCGGTGGCGCGGCGCGGCGAACTGGCGGTGTTGCGCGCGGTGGGGCTGCCGGCGCGAACCGTGCTGTCCTATCTCCTGGCCGAGCATGTGTTCATTCTGCTGTCGGGCCTGGCGGCGGGCGCGGCGCCTGCGCTGGTTGCCGTTCAGCCGGCCATGCGGGGGCTGGGGCAGGAGATGCCGTTTGGCGCCATGGCGGCGCTCATCGCTGCCATGGTCACGGCCGGCCTGCTGGGGACGGTCGCGGCGGTGCTGGCCGCCTCGCGCATGCGGCTGATGGAGGCCCTGCGCGGCGAATGACGCGGTGGGGCAGGGGAAGGCGCAGACGCGGCGTCCACCCCTTGCGACGGACGGTGTGGAATCGCGGCTGGCAGGGCAGTCCTCCGTCAGTCACAGGGAGCCGATTGGACGATCTTCTGTAACTTGCGCAATTTATAGGACTCTGTTCGTCCAGATATCTCGTGCTCCCAGAAACGGACCACACGCCAACCCCGTGTCCTAAGCGCCTTGTTGACATCGCGGTTTCGCGCTTTGTTGCGCAGAATTTTCCGTAGCCAGTATGATCTCCGCGAAGCTGGCATCCGGCAGTGCTTAGCACACCCATGCCAGAAACATCCGTCAACGAAAACCGCTAGACGAGAGCGCGGAAAAACAAAATCCGGCTTGCCAGGCAATGGATAACCACGTCGCCACCCTGAGATGCCGTGGCGACGCAGTGCCTGCGCCATAGCGATCTCCGTTGTACGGTTGCCTTTCGACCGCACTTGTGCCATGACGCGCGATCTGACGGCAGGCGGAATGTTGTCCATGTTTCGTCACATAAGGATAAATGTCCGAGGGCGCTTACTCAGCAGTTTTGCTTCAAGGACGTCCTTCGGTGGAATGCTCGCTGCTTGGAGCAACTTGTTGAAGTCCGTATCGCCGTGAATGGGCGGGATCTCTCCCGCATAGAGACTGTCAAC
>CAZZDO010000754.1:0-1895 GCA_964653205.1 uncultured Armatimonadia bacterium
ATCATGTAGATCGCATTCAAAGGTAACAAAACACCGCCAATCGCGAATATTCTCAAAAAGGCTGTTGATGACGCCCACTTTTCCGTAAGAAGCAAAGTGATCAGTGGATCGGCAATCACAGCGAGGAGAATCAACCCACCTGCTGACAAAACAAACGTTATTCTAATAGTAACCTAAACTCCCCGCCCTCATGATAGCTATGTAGGCGGTTTGGTCTTCCCGGCACCCCTCCTTCTGCATTTTCCTTCGATTTTCCTTGCACTCAGGCATGGCTATCATATACTAGCCTTCCAAGGCCATAGGAGGGCACTTCATGAGCTATGTACAGGTCCAACCGGGCGGAAAGTCGAACGCAAAGGGCGCAAAGTACGTGAATCTCGCCTGGAACGAGTGGGATCCGAAGAGGAAACGCTCGGTCCAACGGCGCTTCTACGTGGGCCGCATGGCCCCGGACGGGGAGGAAGTCCTGCTCAACAAGCGTTTCACCGGCGGCGGCGAGGTCCGCGTCGGGTTGGAGGAGTTGCGCGCCCGCGCGGCGGAGCGCGCGGGCTTCGAGGCGTGGCTGCGGGGGCTGGCCGGAGGCCCCGGGTCGACGGACGGCGTGGCGCGGGTCGACATCGCGGGCGACGCCTGGCTGGTGCGCCACCTGGCGGCGGCGGCCGGGCTGGAGGAGGAGCTTCGGCGGGTGTTCGGTCCCGTCGAGGGCGGCGCCCTCGCGGGGCTGGCCGCGCACCAGTTCGCCACGGGGCACGCGCTGTACCGGGCGGAGGCGTGGCTCTCGCAGCGCGAGCTCCCGGAGGCGTGGCGGGGGCCGCTCGCCTCGGAGTCCGCCGTGCACGGGTTCGTCGCGCGCGTCGGCGCGGACGCCGGGCGCCGGGAGGAGTTCCTGGAGCGCTGGGCGGCGCGGCACAAGGGCGGCGCGGCGGTGGTCTACGACACGACCTCGGTGTCGAGCCATTCGCCGTCGCTCGAGCTGGCCGAGTGGGGCTACAACCGCGACGACGAGGCCCTGCCGCAGGTGAATTTCTCGCTCGCGGCCACGCCGGAAGGCATGCCGCTGTTCTACCGCGTTCTTCCCGGCAGCATCCCCGACGTGCGCACCGTCGCCGCGACGCTCGCGATCGCCCGCGACTACGGGCTGGAGCGGCTCGGGCTGTCGCTGGACCGCGGCTTCTACAGCGCCGCGAACCTGCGCGAGCTGGTGGCGCTGCGATGCCCGCTGGTGATCGGGGCGCCCTGGTCGGTCGCCCAGGCGCGCACGCTCTTCAAGCGCCACCGCTCGAGGCTGGCGTCCCCGCGCCATGCGTTCCTGTACGCCGGCACGCCCGTCCGGCACGTCGCCGACGAGTGGCGGCAGGACGAGGCCGTGCTCGCGGCGCACCTGTTCTTCGATCCCGGCCGCCACGCGGAGTCCGCGATCCGCCTGGAGAAGCACGTCTTCGGCCTCGTGGAGAAAGCCGCGCGGGAACGCTTCCGCACCTGGCGCGAGGCGCGGGACTGGATCGCGGAGAACGCCGGGGGACGGGCCGCCTGCCTGCGCGTCGAAGCGCAAGCCGGCGAGCCCCGCGTCGCCGCCAAGCCCAACCGGATCGCCTCCGCCACGGCGCGCGCCGGGTACACGCTGGTCCTCACGCGGGGCCGCGCGGAGGCCGAAGAGGCCGCCGAGGCGGTGCTGCGGGACTACCGGGCGAGGGACATGGCGGAGAAACTCTTCGACGCCTTCAAGACCGAACACGGCCAGTACCGCCTGCGCACGGCCAGCGACGAGAGCGTCCAAGGCCGCTTCCTCCTCGGCTTCGCCACGCTCGTGCTGCGTGCCGAACTCGAGAAGCGCATGCGCGCGGCCAACCTGCACAAGTCCATGACGGACGCCAACATCCTCGACGAACTCGGCA
>CAZZDO010000755.1:0-1891 GCA_964653205.1 uncultured Armatimonadia bacterium
TCGTTCGGGGTGGACGTGCAGCTCGCGATGCTCGCGTCACTCTACGATCACGCGCTCTACCTGATGGATGAGGCGAACTACCACGAGACCTCGAACTGGGGCACGATGGAGGCGAACGGCCTGCTGCACTTGGGGCTGATGCTGCCGGAGTTCCGGGAGGCGCCGACGTGGCGCGGTACAGCTGCAAAGCGGCTGACGAGCCAGCTCACGGCGCAGGTGTACCCCGACGGCGCGCAGATCGAGCTGACGCCGGGCTACCACGGCGTGACGCTCGGGAACATGCTGGGCGCGCTGAGGCTTGCGCGGCGCGTGGGCTTCGCGATGCCGGAGGGCTTCGAGGCCGGCCTGGAGAGGATGTTCGAGTACTACGTGCGGATCGCGCTGCCCGACCTGCGCACACCCGCGCTGAACGACTCCGGCGCCGACGGCGTCCAGCGCTGGCTGCAGCAGGGGCACGAGTTGTTTCCCGCGCGCGGCGACTTCCTGTACCTCGCTACGGGCGGCAAGGAGGGCCGGCCGCCCACGTACACGTCCTGCATGATGCCCTATGCCGGGTGGGCGGTGATGCGAACCGGGTGGGGCCCGCAGGACAGTTACATGCTATTGGACGCCGGCCCCTACGGGGCGGGCCATCAGCATGAGGACAAGCTGCACATCATCCTCCATGCGAACGGGAAGACGCTCCTCACGGAGCCGGGGACTTACTCGTACGATGCGTCGGCATGGCGGCGGTATGTGCTCTCGACCCGGGCGCACAACACGGTGCTCGTGGATGGCCTGGAGCAGAACCGCGCACGCGCCCGCGATGCGTGGGTCGCCAAGGAGCCGACGACCAATCCGTGGGTGACCGGCGAGGATTTGGACTACGCGGAGGGCACGTATGCCGATGGCTACGGCCCTGAGGGCGACCGGACCGTCACTCATACGCGCAAGGTGCTCTTCGTCAAGCCGAGTTACTGGATTGTCATTGACGTGCTCTCGCCGACCGACGGGAAGCCGCATGCCTATGACGCGCCGTTTCATCTGGACGTGGAGTCGGCCGAGACCGACCCGGCGACGCTCGTCACCGTCGGCCTGAGCGGTGAGGCGGGCCTGGCCATCATCCCCTTGTGGCGCGACGGCATGAGCGCGCAGACGGTCAAGGGGCAGACGGAGCCTGTCGTTCAGGGCTGGATGCCGACGGGGCGTCACAACGAGCTGCGCCCCATCCCGACACCCATCTACCACGTTGAGGCTGCGGGCGAGCGCGTGATGGCGTATGCGCTGGTGCCCTTCAGGGGGGAGTGCCCTCTCCTGACTGTAGAGCCTGTTCCGACGACGGAGGGCGCACTGGCCGTGGCGCTCCGGTGGCCGGACGCGAGTCTGCATTACGTCGCGCACAATCCGCGTCGGTTGCCGCTTACGCTTGGGCCGGTCGAGACGCGAAGCGCGCTGGCGGTCGTGGTTGCTCGCGGCGACAAGGTGGAACGGCTCTTCGAGAGCGATCGGTAGAGGCGCGGCGGCCTACGGCGGCAGGCCCGCGGGCCGTCCGGCGAACTCCGGAAGACGGCCGGCCTTTTTTTCTGGCGAGCGGCAGACGAAGGAGGAGAGGGTCGTCTGCGCCGCGAAGTGCCCGTTGCGTTGCCGTGGCGCGAGACTCGCCAGGAGCCGTGAGCTTCGCGTCCATCGACACCCTGAGCAAGGTGGTGACTGAATGGTTTTCCTCACTGTGTTGAAGTGCATCCTCGCGGCGGGTGCAGCGTACTACGTGCTGGCCTCCGTTACCCCGCCGCCACCTCCTCCTCCTGCGGGGCCGCCGGTTCCGCCTCCGGGCGGACAGCCGCCGTACATGCCTGGCGGACCCCGGCCAGTGCCGAGCATGGGGGCGCCTCCCAACGCCACGACCATGCTC
>CAZZDO010000756.1:0-1889 GCA_964653205.1 uncultured Armatimonadia bacterium
TAAGAGACAGCCCCCTGCCCGATCTCTCCCCCATCCCCGGCACGGAGTACATGCTGACGCGCACCGACGCCGGCCTGGTCGCCCACGTGCCGGGGTCGCTCCGCCCGACGGTCCACCCGGACATGCAACTCCCCGAACTGTGGGCCGAGGCCATCCCGGAGAAGGAGATGGAGGGCGGGCGGCGGCTGCAGTGGTTCGTCGGCGTCCCGCACCGCATGGAGCGCGCCGAGCTGCTCGTGACGCTACGCGGGCCGGAGGCGGTGCTGGACGGCCTGCAGTTCCACGCCGGCACCTCGCGCTACCGCGGCGACATAAGCCGCGACTTCAGCCCCGTCACGCGCCTCTTCCGCGGCACGCGGGGCCACGGCGGGCAGCGAGTCCTGCCCCCGCTGGGCCCCCGCGACCGCGACGATTACGTCATGGCCGTGCCCGACGGCGGCTACACCGGCCTGACGGTCGAGATCATCGGCCCGGAGGCCGATGCCGTGACGGTCGAGGCCTGGCTGACGGGCTACGAGGCGCCCGATCGGCAGGGCACGCGCCTCGAGGGCGACCCGGGGCCGCTGCTGCCGATGCACCCCTATGGCTTTCCGAGATGCCGTAGACTTCTGTAATATTGTATTTTATAAGCAATAGGCCCGTTGTGATAGCGAACGTGAACTATTTCGGGCCGTTCATTCGCACCTTTCTGCACGATTTCCACCCCTGTGTGGCTCAAGGAGAAGCCGATGACTCCCGCCGACGGCATCCACGCCCCCGTCCCCCGCGAGGCCATGAACGACAGCGTCGGGCGCTTGCGCGACGCCTACAACATGGTCCCCGGCGCCCCGCTGTACCGCAAGGAATTCTGGCTCATGCCCGGCGCCCTGGACCGCTGGAAGACCGAGGGCATGCCCCAGGACGTCCCGCTCCACGAGTTGTTCGGCTTTGACGGCGGGGCGGTGTTCGGGTTGGGGCGGCTGGGCTGGTGCGAGGCCGCCTTCGTGCCCGCGTTCGAGGAGAAGGTCATCGAGGACCGCGGCGACCACGAGATCGCCCAGGACTACGCCGGGCGCCACGTCCTCTTCTTTAAGAACCGCCGCGTGGGCTTCATGCCCGAATATGTCGCCCACCCGGTCAAGGACCAGCGCACGTGGGAGGAGGATGTGCTCTGGCGGCTGGACCCGGCTACACCCGAGCGCTGGGCGGGCTTCGACCAGCATCTTGCCAATGCCATCGCCGCCGCCGGGCAGGGCCTGCTGATGACCCAGAACCTCATCGGCGGCTACATGTACCTGCGTTCGCTCATCGGGCCGACCGAGCTGCTCTACATGGTCCACGACAACCCCGCGCTCGTGCATGCGTGCATGGAGGCGTGGCTCACGTTGGCCGACGCCGTCGCCGCGCGGCACCAGGAGCACGTGACGGTCGAGGAGGTCTTCCTTGCCGAGGACATCTGCTACAACCACGGATCGCTGATCAGCCCGGACATGATGCGCGAGTTCCTGCTGCCCTACTACCAGCAACTCATCACCAACGTCAAGCGCCGCAACCTTGACCAGTCCCGCCGCGTGTTCGTGCAGGTGGACACTGACGGCTTCTGCGACCCCGTGATCCCCATCTACCGCGCCGCCCACGGACTGGACATGATGAGCCCGTTCGAGGTCGCCTCGGGTTGTGACGTCGTGCGGACGGCGCAGGAGTACCCCGACCTCATCATGTTGGGCGGGCTGGACAAGCGCGTGCTGGCGCGTACCAAGGCCGACATTGACGCGATGGTGGAGCGCATCATCCCGACGATGCGCGAGCGCGGCGGCTACATCCCGACGATAGACCACGGCACGCCGGAAGAGACGCCGTACGAGAACTACCTGCACTTCCGCAAGAGGATGTTGGAGCTGGGGGGATGA
>CAZZDO010000757.1:0-1885 GCA_964653205.1 uncultured Armatimonadia bacterium
GAGACAGGACATGCACAGTACCAGCGCGCTCGCGACTGCGATGCGGAAGCTCTGTAGGGCGAGGGCTTGTACCCCGCCCAGCCGTTCGCTTCGTGCCACGCGGGGCGGGGTACAAGCCCCCGCCCTACAGAGGCCCCTCATGGCGATCAATACCCCCAGTTCGGATGGTACCTGCTGTCCACGATGACCTCGCCGAGGCGATGGACGCGCAGCCACACCGGCGCGGGCGGGCCGTCCTCGCTCATCTGCCGGGCGTCGTCCGCGCTGCCCAGGCGCGTGAGTGTGCACCAACGGCTGGTGTTGTCTTCCCCGCAGTTGCCGTCCCAGAAGGTCAGGCCGTCGGCGCCCTGGTCGTACAGGCTGACGGCCTTCCGCAACACACTGGAAACGTCGGGCGTGTCCCAGCCGATGAAGACCGGCTTGACGGGGACCTTGGCCGGGCCGCAGGCCTCCTTGAAGAAGGCCACGTCGTACTCCTTGGCCGTCCCGCCGCCGGCGTGCAGGTAGGGCATCACGAGATCAACGAGGCCGGCCTTGACCCACTGTCGCAGGTCGAGACCGTACTTCAGGTTGTCCGCCTCGTTGGCCAGGACCATCGCGCTCAGTTGCAGCTTGGTGCCGCGCTTGCGCCCCTCTTCGTCGAGCATCGTGCGGATCTCGCGCATGAAGGTCGTCATGATCTCCGCGCGCAGGGCGAGGACCTTCGGGTCGTTCTCGTCTACCGACTGCACGTCCGCGTTGTGGCGGGCCTTGAAGAGATCGGCGAAGGGCTTCTCGAAGAGCACATACGGCGCGCCACGCACGTAGAGCACGCAGGCCCCGTCGGCCCCGAAGCCAATGGCCTCGCGCAGCACGTCCACGAGATGGGCGCGGACCTCGGGCACGGCGTAGCTCAGGCGCGACACGGGCGTGCCGTCGCGATCCACGCAGCGCCACTGCGGGTGCTCGCGGTAGAAGCGGCTGGAGAAGAAGTCGTCCAGCGGCGGGCTGTGCTCCCAGGCGGCGGGGCGGACGGCGATGTGGACCTTCATGCCGACATCATGGGCGCCCTCGATCATCACCTGCGTGGGGTTGATCTTGCGCTTGGCCAACTCGCGGATCGCCTCGGCGTAGCGCCGGTCGCCCGCGCGGGCGAAGACCTCGACGCCCTGGCCGAGCATCTGGCCGACCTGCGACGGGTAGTTGGTGAAGTCCGCGCCGCCGGGCTGCAGGATCAGTGTGCCGAAGTCCGTGTGGCGGTAGACTTCGACCTCGCGCTGCAGGTCCTCGCGCGTGACGCATCCGCGGGAGTAGATGAAGCTGAAGCCGTCAATCGTCGTGACGAGGCGACGGCGGGCGGGGTCGTTCCAACGGGCCTGCTGGGCCGCGACTTCGGCGGGCGTGAGGGGCACGAGCTTGACGTAGGCCACGCCGCAGCCGGGGCCGTTCGGGTGGCGGCTGAGGTGGAGGCTCTGGCCGGTGAGGTCGGCGACCTTGAAGAAGGCCTCCTCAAGCTGGCCGGCGGCGCGGGCGCGGGGCACCGGGGCGGGATCATTGGACAGCCGCAGCAGCGCCTGGCAGCCCACGTGCGCGGGGTCGGCCAGGCCCACGTAGATGGCGTGCCAGCCCTGCGCGGTCAGCGGCAGTGTCAACTCCGGCGCCTGGCTCTCTTCCGTCGCCCAGATCATCTTGCCCGCGATGTTGCCGGCTTCGTAGGGGAGGACGCGCCACTGCTTGAGGCGCGAGGCCGTGGTCAATGCCGCGGCGGGCGTACACTTGCCCATGTCCGCAAGGACGACCGGCTTCGCACCGTTGGCCCACTCGAGGATGGAGGCGCCGGTGCCGCCGTCCACGGGCGCGATCTCGATGTCGTCGCAGTCCAGCGTGCCGCTGCGGAACTGGCCGA
>CAZZDO010000758.1:0-1885 GCA_964653205.1 uncultured Armatimonadia bacterium
TCAACATCCGGGCGGGGGAGATCATCCATCCCGCCGTGCGCGAGGCCTTCGGAGGCACGGCCCTGGCGTAGACATGGAGCGCGGCCTCACGGCTGCCAGAAGCGGTGGTAGTCCCCCGCGGCATATTCCACAACTCCCCGACGCATGACCAGGCGGATGTTGGCCCCTTCGTACACGCAGGAGACGTCCTGCAGCGGGTCCCCCGCCAGCAGCATCAGGTCGGCTTCCTTGCCGGGCACGAGCGTGCCGGTGACGTCGGCTATTCCGAGCGCCTCGGCGGAGTTGCGCGTGCCGCAGACGATGGCCTCCATCGGCGACAGCCCGCACGTGCACAGCTCCATCAGCTCATGCGCCGCGTCGCCGGGCCCGCCGTCGGTGCCCACACTGATATGCAGGCCCATGGCCTGAGCCTTGCGAACGCCTTCGCGGTGGAGCGGGTGGGCGTGGCTCATCCGCTCGCGCATGTGCTCGGGGAGGTTGGGGTTGGTCCAGACCGGCTCGCTGGTGATGTGAAGGGTCGGCGTGTAGTACAGGCCGCGCTGCTTGATGCCCTCGAGGGCATCGTCGTCAATCAGCGCGCCGTGGTGGATGAGGTCGCAGCCGGCGGCGATGGCGTGGTTGAGCCCCGGCTGGGCGTGGGCGTGGACGATGACACGCTTCTGGCGGGCGTGGGCCTCCTCGACCAGCGCCGTCAATTCCGTGACGGTGTAATCCTCGTTCGTGACGCCCTCATCGGCGAACTGGAAGCCGCCCGAGGCGCAGGTCTTGATGAAGTCCACCTGCGCTGCCGACAGCCGCCGCACCCCCCGGCGGATCTCCCACGGGCCGTCGGCATAGAAGCCCGACGGGTTTTGGTCGGTCCAGCGCAGATGCCCCTCCGTGGCGCCGACCACGCCGCCGACCCAGAACCGCGGGCAGCCGCGCACCGTGCCCGCCTCGATGGCCTGGCGCAGCTCGACGCCCGGGATGCCGGCGGTGACGCCGGCGACGGTCGTGGCGCCGCGCCGCAGGTTCATCTGCAGTTTCTGGAGTGCGTGGTAGCGATGGCCGACGTGCTGGTGGCAGTCAATCAGGCCGGGCATGAGGGTCAGGCCGGCGGCCTCAATGACGGTGGCGTCGGTGGGGAGGTCCGGGATGCCGACGGCCACGATGTGGCCGTCCTCGATGACAAGCGTGCTATCGGGCGCCGGGCAAGCCCCGGTCCCGTCTATCAACGTTGCGCCGACGATTGCGACCCGTGACATGGCCATGCCTCCGCGCGGTGTAGGGGCAGAGGAGCTTCGCCCGTCTCGGCCCGAGACCTCCCGAACGCGGACACGCAAAAAGGCAGCGCCCGCAGAGGGGCGCTGCCAGTAGTTGCGTGATGGATCACGCTCACCGTGCCGGGCGCGATGAGTCGCGACCCTACTGCGCGGCGGCCTTCGCGGCCAGCGCGGCCTTGCGCCGGGCCGCGGTGTTGGGATGGATGATCCCGCGCTTGGCCATCTTGTCGAGGACCTTCTGGGCCTCGCGGAGGCTCGCGGTCGTCTCTTCGGCCGACACTTGGCCGAGGTTGTCCAGCACGGCGCGGCGCGTCTGCTTGCCGCGGACCTTCCAGGCCCGATTGCGCTCGGCGCGCTTCTGGCTCTGGCGCAGGGACTTCTTCATCGCACGGATTTGTGGCATGGCCGGAACATCCTCCAGACAAAAAGGCCGCCCATGCGCAGCAGCGCAGGCGGCTCTTGCATTCAATGAGCCGTAAGTATAACATGCCCGCACGGCGAAATGCAAGCGATTCCGCCGATTCATGCCGCAAGTCGGAGACATCGCCGCAGCCATGAACGCAGCTCCTCCCGAAGACCGTCCCGCCGCCTCTGCCGTCTCCCGGGGCCTGGCCGCCGCCGCC
>CAZZDO010000759.1:0-1885 GCA_964653205.1 uncultured Armatimonadia bacterium
GGCCAGGCCGATGTACTGGTGGACCAGCGCTTCGAAGAACAGCGGCGAGCTGAATTGCAGGGGCGCTTCCGGCGTCGGCGGGGCGGCGGCGAAGGTGGTGGCGGTGTAGTAGACCAGGTAGCGTCCGCCGTGCCGGACAATGGCCGGGTTGTGCGTCATGCGGCCGTCCCAGAACGCGGGATCGCGCGCCGGCAGGGCGACGTCGGAAAAGGTGTACGGACCTTCCGGCGTGGGTGAGACGGCGTGAACGATCTCGGAAGGGGTGAGCCAGTGCATGCCGAAATGCAGCGACTTGGAAATGCGCGAGGCGAACATGTGAAAGAGCCCATCGTCACCGGTGGTGACGGAGCCGCACCAGATCCAATAGCCGTCCAAACGGAAGCCGCCCTGGCGCGAAGCCGGCAGCAGTCGTTCTTTGAAGAGGCGGACACTGCTTGGACCACGTCCGCTCGCGTGATTTCTCACCCGGGTCATGCCAGTCTCCATTGAGGGGGTCGGGGGCATAATGGCCCCCACGTCCGCTCTGCTGACAAGTGTGAAAGCTCGCGGTCACAGTAGACGTGCTGGAAGAAGCGGGCTTGACCCCGCATTGCTTCCCCCTTGGACGTTGGGTATTCCGTGTTGGGTGGTGAGTATTCACGCCCTAACTCCTGGCCCCTGACCCCTATCCCCTGCCTCCTACCACCCCGTGAGGATCCGCTCCGGCACGAACCGCTCCACGGTCTTCATCGGCGCCGCATCTGCCTTCATGTGCTCGCGCAGGTAGAGCGGGTAGCTCGTCGGCGACGTGTCGCGCGGGCTGATGTCCACCAGCGTTGAGCCGCGGAACGCGCAGGTGTAGGTCTGCTGCTGAGCGGTCTGGGCGCTCACGGTGTAGCGGGCCGTGGTCTCCCTGACCGGGAAGCGCAGGGTGATCACGTCCGCGGGCTTCAGTCTGGCGAACACCACGCGGTTGCCGATCCAGTCCAGGGCCGCTTCCTTGCCGGAGACGTCGGCCCGCAACGCTTTGCGGTCGGCCCAGGACGGAATCCGCACCGCGATCCGCCGCGCCGCCTTGTTGCGCAGAACGATCTTGCCCTCGTGCGGCAGGTGGCTGTCCACGTCCAGCAGCTTCGACGCGCGGTTGAGAAGGAGGTTGACCTGCGCCGTGTCGCCCGACTCGCGCACAGCACCCTCCCAGGCGTAGTAGAGCCCGCGGGTGGCATTCCCGGTGCAGCAGTGCATCACCCACGGCGCGGGGATGCAGTCCGGCCTGGACATGCCGGCGAAGACGCCCAGGCTGCGGGCGATCACGTTGTCCGAACAGCCCTGCCCCGGATGGAGCGTCGCCAGCGTGTACCCGCCGAGGGTATGGCTCGTTTCGGGCGACGCCGCCGCGATCTTCTCCAGCAGGTCGGCCCGGATCAACTGACCTTCCATGAGCTGGTTGCGGACTACGGCATCCACGTTGTCCCAGTAGTCGCCGAGGCCGGCATCCGACAAGCGGATGCCCATCGCCACGAGGTCGCCGAGGGAGCAGCCCTCGCACTTGTCGAAGGCTACGGGGTAGCAGTTGACCCAGCCCATGCGCGCAATGCCCTGGCTCAACGTGAACTCGTAGGCGCGCTGAACGAACTCCAGGGCGCGCTCGTCACCGGTCGCGCGGCCGAACTCGAGGATCGCGCGCAGCGTGAGGGCGCGGGCATGGAAGTGGCTGAACCAGTGGCCGAGTTCCGCCCCGGCGGTGCAGGCGGGATCAGGCAGGCTGGCCGCCACGAAGCCGGGCAGCTTCAGCGCTTTGGCGCGTTCGCGATCGGGGTCGGGCACGCCGCCCCAGAACATCGGTTTCATGCAGAAGCGGGCCAGGCGCTCGGCCAGGTCCAGGGCCTCGCGGTCGCCGGTGAGG
>CAZZDO010000760.1:0-1880 GCA_964653205.1 uncultured Armatimonadia bacterium
TCTGTGCCACTTTCCGTAGGGTCGCCCCTCCCGGCTGTTAGCCGGCGTCCTGCCCGGCGGCGGCCGCATCGCGACACACCGCACTTGGAGTTCGGACTTTCCTCGGTGCGACTCCTGCCGGAGCCGCCACGCGGTCGCCCGACCCACTCTCCATGTACATTATACCACACCGTCGGCAACAGATAGCACAATCTGGACTGCACCCACGTATCCGCGACTCAGACCAATCGCGCGCTCGCCCTGGAGATCACCAAGGACGGGCATCTCCCTCACATCAAGGCGATATCGAACGAGGAGATGCAAGCTGGGTTGGGGGAGAAGATCGTCCTGTCACGAGCTATTGGGTACGGCACCTTCAGGTAGGAGCTGCCGGGATCCCTGGCTCACCGCCGCGCTCTACGAAGCAGAACCTGACGATGAGCGAGGAGGACGGGGAGTGAGCTACCGCACGGCCTTCTACTACGACGACCGGAGCAACCTGCGGTGCGTGCTGGCCCCGGACGACGGGCTGACGTACTGCACCCACGATGATGACCACCGGATGACTTCGGTCAAGAGCCCCGCCGGCGACACCACGACCTACGAGTACTCCCCCGGTGGGCGGCTGACCAAGCGCGTGCTGGGCAATGGCTGCGCCACCTACTACAGCTGTGACGCGGTCGGGCAGGTGGAGAAGGTGGACAACCGCCCGCCGGACATGTCAAACCGCCAGAGCCTCAAACCAGCCCGTAGCGCGGGCGTCCCGCCCACCCGGGCGCCGTTCCTGGGACGGCTGGCCGGGGCGGGCGAGACGCCCGCTCTACCCCCATGCGCTTGGGGCGTCCCGCGACTCCATCGGGCGGCCGTTCCCTGTTCCTCGTTTCCGGCAGGTGTTCCCCCGGACCTTGTCGAATACCCCCGGCATGTTCACCCGCCAGTCGTGCCTCTTGCTGCTGTTGGCAGGGGCGGCCGGGGTCGCAGCCGCGCCACTCCCTGCCCGCTGGTCGCTGGACCTGGGCAGCCATGAACTGGGCTGGCGTTTCCGCCAGGAGTTCGCGGTCTGGCCCGGCCCCTACTGGCGCGGGCCCGGCCAACCGCCCCTGACGGCTCGGCCCGAAAACCCGAGCACGTGGGGCCTTCTGCGTCTGGGCGGCAGCCTCGACGGCCCGGCCCCGGTGGAGACAGCGACCGTCGAGCTGATCGCGCCGCTGGTTGCCGACCGCCCGCTGGTGGACGGGATGCTCGGCTGGGACGAATGGTCCGGCGCGGCCCAGGCCGTCGAGCCGCTGGATCTGGGCGAGGCGTGGGTCATCTACGCCCAGCACACCGCCGACACGCTCTACATCTGCATTGCTTCCCCATCAACGTTGACGGTGCGGGAGGGGCAGGTCGCCGAGCTGTACCTCGCCCCCGACGAGGCAGGCAAGCGCGGGGCGCGACTGCTGCGCCTGCGCGCCGACCGCGAACAGCGCCCGGAACTGCAGTCCTTCGCTCTGACCAACGGTCAGTGGACGCCCGAGCCGCTGGCCAAGGGCGAGACGCCGAACTGGCGCGGCGCCGTGACCGGCCGCGGCGACGGCGCCTGGACGTTTGCCGTCTACGAGTTCGCGGTGCCGCTGGCGCCAGCGGAAGGAGCCGTTCCCGAGCAACTTCGCTTCATGGCGCGTCTGCAGAACCTCACCCACGGCGGCGCGGTCGGCATGGCGCGCAGCAACGACCCCGAGTCGGTCATCTGGCCGGACAACCGCAGCTCCTGGGCGAACGCGTCGCGCCCGCCGGTGGGCCTGCGGCCGGATTTCTGGCAGGCATTGCTGCTGCGGCCCGAGGACACGTCGGACGGCGTGAGTGTGCCCCTGACGACCCGCGCGATCAAGCCCGACGGCCAGATCGGGATCAAGGAA
>CAZZDO010000761.1:0-1880 GCA_964653205.1 uncultured Armatimonadia bacterium
GCCGGGGGTGCTGGCGGGGGCGGCGAGGTAGTGGCAGAAGACGCCCCAGCGGCAGTCGGCGAACCATCGGGTTTTGTCGGGCATGGGAAGCAGGGCTGCGGAATCGCATTTTTTTCGCACCTGTGACCGCTGACGGAACGGGCGGGCAGGGGGCTTCTCGGTAGGCGGTGAGGGGTGCAAGCGGGTTCGGAGAATTGAAAATTCCCATTTTTTTCTTCGCGGGCGCCGTTTGTGGGGTATAATATTATATGTATATATACTTATAATATATCGGGAGGCCTTGGATGTCACGGTTCGAAGTCCGTCGGGCGGCGAAGCTGCGGGAGCTGGCGGAGGCGGGACCGCTGGTGGCGGGCTCGCTGTGCCGGGTGAAGCGCCGGTGCGGGAATCCCGGCTGCCGCTGCGCCCGGGGCGAGCCGCACTGGGCGTACGCCCTGAGCTTCAAGGTCCGCGGCAAGACGCAGACGGTCCACGTACCCCAGGCGATGGTCACGGAGGTCCGGGCATGGGTGGCGGAACACCGACGGGTCAAGCGGCTGCTGGCGGCGATTTCCCGCAACTCCCTGGCGATCATCCACCGCCACGTGCGGGCAAGCCGGGCCGGCGGCGGCAGCCGACGCAAGTCCCGGAGCTAGGGACGGCGCTGGTCCGGACGGTCCGGCACGTGTGGCCGGATTTTTCCCCCTCGCCTGGAGCGGCTGCCGGAGGTGCGGGACCCGGACCGGCTGTACTACCCGAAGGCCGCGCTGATCTGGTCGGCGATGCTGATCTTCCTGTTGGGCCTGCGCTCCCGGCGGCAGTTTCGCTTCGAGTCGAATAGCGGCCCCTTCGTGGCCAACCTCAACCGACTGGCCGGTTCCGCGGTCGAGACGGCCCCCCACGACGATACGATCGCCTACTACCTGGAGCGTCTGGAGCCCCGGCACCTGGAGACGCTGCCGGCCGACCTGGTCCGGCGGCTTATCCGCATGAAGGCCTTGGATCATGCCCGCCTCTGCGGGCGGTTCCTGGTCGCCCTGGACGGCACCGGCCAGCTCTTTTTCCGGGATCGCCACTGCGCGCACTGCCTGACCCAACGGGGCCCCAGCGGCCAGATCCTGTACTTTCACCACGTCCTGGAGGCCAAGCTGGTCACGCCCGCGGGATTGGCCTTCTCCCTCGCCAGCGCCTTCATCGAGAACGCCGAGCCCGGGGCCGACAAGCAGGACTGCGAACGCAAGGCCTTCTCCCGGCTGGCCCAGACCCTCCAGGGCCGCTTCCCCCAACTGCCGATCTGCCTGCTGGGCGACTCCCTCTACGCCAGCGGTCCCGTGCTGACCACTTGCCGGGAGAACGGTTGGGACTACATCTTCACCTTTAAGGAAGGAAGCCTGCCCGGCCTCTTCGCCGAGTTCGAAACGCTCAAGGGCCTCTCTCCCCGGAACCGCACCGAACACCGCGACGGCGATCGCGTCCAGTCCTTCGCCTGGGTCAGCGACCTGGACCATCAGGGCCATCGCCTCCAGGCCCTCGACTGCCGCGAACGCGGACCGCAGGGCGAACGCTACTTCGCCTGGATCACCAGCCTGCCCGTCGGATGCCATTCCGTCGTCACCATCGCCAACCAAGGAGGACGCCAACGATGGCGCATTGAAAACGAAGGCTTCAACGTCCAGAAAAACCACGGATACGCATTGGAGCACGCCTACGCCCGGCACCCCTGGGCCGTCAAAAACTTCTACTTCCTCCTGCAGCTCGCCCACGCGATCAACCAACTCCTGATCCACGGACGCCTCTTGGGCGAGTTCGCCCGCACCTGCGGCTCCCTCCGCAACTTCCTGCGCCGGTTCGCCGAGTCCCTGCGCCGAACCGTCATCGACGCCCGATGGTTCGCCCCCGAC
>CAZZDO010000762.1:0-1874 GCA_964653205.1 uncultured Armatimonadia bacterium
CGCGGCACCACCGCCGACGAGCGCGGCAACATCACCATGGAGCACGAGGCGCTGTTCGGGGACATGCTCTCGCTCGCCCAGGCGGCCCGCAACAGCGGCGGCCTCGTCCTGGCGCAAGTCGAGCGTGTCGCGGCCGCCGGCACGCTCCACCCGCAGCAGGTGCGTGTGCCCGGCATGCTCGTGGACGCGGTCATCGTCGCCGCGCCCGCAGAGCATGAGCAGACCTTCGCCTGCCACTACGACCCGTCATACTCGGGTGAAGTCAAAGTGCCGCTCGGGAGCATCCCCGCGCTCCCCATGGATGAGCGCAAGCTCATTGCCCGCCGCGCCGCGCTGGAACTGACTCGGGGCGCCATCATCAACCTGGGCATCGGCATGCCCGAGGGTATCGCGGCCGTGGCCAATGAAGAGGGCCTCATCAAGGACATGACGCAGACCGTCGAGGCCGGGCCCATCGGCGGCGTGCCGGCCAGTGGCCTGTCGTTCGGGGCGGCGGCCAACCCCGAGGCCATCGTGGACCAGCCCGCGCAGTTCGACTTCTACGACGGCGGCGGCCTCGACGACGCCTTCCTGGGCATGGCGCAGGCCGACGAGCGCGGCAACGTCAACGTGAGCAAGTTCGGGCCGCGGATCGCCGGATGTGGTGGCTTCATCAACATCACCCAGACTGCCAGCAAGGTCGTCTTCTGCGGCACGTTCACCGCCGGCGGCCTCACGGTTGCCGTGGAGGACGGCAAGCTGCGCATCGTGAAGGAGGGGCAGCACCGCAAGTTCGTCCCGCAGGTCGAGCATGTCACGTTCTCGGGTGAGTACGCGACCGAGAAGGGCCAGCGGGTGCTGTATGTCACCGAGCGCGCGGTGTTCGAACTGCGCGAGTGCAAGCTGGTGCTGATCGAGATCGCGCCGGGCATTGACCTGCAGACGCAGGTCCTCGACCTGATGGATTTCGCGCCGGACGTCGCTGACGACCTCAAGACAATGGACGCCCGCATCTTCCGCGAGGAGCCGATGGGCCTGGCCGCGGGAAGTTAGGAGACACCGATGCAGAACCAGGAAGTCGCCGCCATCATCGAGCAACACGCGCCGCTGTCCAGCGGCCTCGCCGGCGATCAGTTAGGCCTGTTAGTGGGTGACCCCGAGGCCGAGGTGACGGGCGTCGTCACCTGCTGGGCGCCCACGCTAGCGGTGTTGCGGCAGGCCGCCGACCGGGGCGCGAACCTCGTCCTGGCCCACGAGCCGCTGCTCTGGCCGATCTGCGGTACCGACCCGGAGGCGGGCCTGAAGTGGTACGACGAGCGCCACGTCAGCGCCAAGGTCCCCAACCAGCAGCGGCTGGCGTTCTGCTTCGCTCATGGGCTGGCGGTGTACCGCTACCACTCCAACTGGGACTGGGCCGAGCAGTACGGCCAGGTGGACACGCTGGCCTCAATCCTGGGCCTGGGCGACGCCGTGGACGGCGTCCGCGAGTGCCCCATCTACGAGATCATCCCCGAGACCGTCCGGGAGATCCTGGCCCGGGCGCGCGAGGCCTTCAGCCTCGGTCCCGTCCGCGTGGTCGGCGACCAGAACCGTACCGTCAGCCGTCTGGCCATCTGCCAGGGCGGCTTCGGCCAGATGTTCACCTTCCCCGAACTCGCCGCGGACCACGGGGCCGACCTGGCGCTCTTCGGCGAGATGCTCGAATACACGATCCACTACTGCGTCGAGGTCGGCCTGGCCGCCATCGAGCTGGGCCACTGCCAGTCGGAGCACCCGGGGATGGTGGGCATGGCAGAGATGCTCCGCGAGCGCCTGCCAGACAGCATTGCCGTGGAGTGCCTCCACTCGGGCGAGCCGTGGCAGGTGGTGTAGGGGGCGGGAATCGGGAATCGGGA
>CAZZDO010000763.1:0-1873 GCA_964653205.1 uncultured Armatimonadia bacterium
CTGAAAATCCGTGTGTCGCCAGTTCAAATCTGGCCCCAGCCACCACCACCGAATCCCCCCTGGCTCCCGCTGTCGGCAACGACACGGGAGCCAGTTGCGTTCTCCTGCCTGCGGCCGGAGGCGGTCAGTCCTCCGTGCAGGTCAGTTCCCGCCGCTTGATCGTCTTGGCCCACTTGCTGTGGCCGTCATAGTACAGGACGTTGCAGCCGTCGTTGTGGCGCGCGGCTCCGAACTGCGTGACGCGGATCCCGTAGTCCGGGTCGTTGGGCTCGGTGGTGTCCGTGCAGCTCCCGCCACAGTGGTGAATGGGACAGGTGTTCAGCGACCCGGTCGGGGAGTCGGCCGCGATGACCGTCATCGGGTCAGCAATGTAGCTGTCGTCGCGCCCGCCCCAGAACCCCGTAATGCCGTCATTGCCGCCCACCAGCCAGTAGCCGAGATTCGGGGGTTGGCAGTTGCTGCTGGAAGCGACGCGAGCGCTCCCGTTGAGAGTCCTGGCGCTGGGGCACACGAAAAGCTGCCAGTTCTTGCAGTAGGGCAGCAGCGAGGTGCGCCAGCTCATGTTGCCTGACGGCCCCGGCAACCCCGGGGGGAGCGAATCCACAAGGCCAACCGGCCCGGCGCAGCCGCCCGATCCGCCCAGGCACGGGCCGGTCTGGTGCCGCACATTCGTTTCGTCGTAGTCCCCCCGGTACATCGCCATCGCGGTGCCGATTTGCTTGAGGTTGCTCAAGCAGGTCGTCGAGCGCGCCTTCTCGCGGGCCTTGGCGAAGACCGGAAACAGGATCGCCGCCAGGATCGCGATGATGGCGATCACCACCAGCAACTCGATCAACGTGAATCCCTTGCGCATGGCTTGCTCACCCTTCCTCACTGACGAGTTTGAGCCACAGCATAGATCTTCCTCATACCTTCGGCATTCCTTGCTTCGTTCCTGCCGTATTTCGGTCCTGACAGGAGAATCCATAGCTCGCGGCGAAGGCGCCGGCGCCGATCAACACTGACCGACGGAGACCCCCATGACCAACCAGGAACGCGTCATCGCCTCCTTCAACCACCAGCAGCCCGACCGCACCCCGTACGCCATCGGCTTCACCCAGAAGGCCGCCGCCGCCATGACGGCCCGCTACGGTGACAGCTTCTACGGGCTGATTGACAACGCCGTCCACGGTGTCGCCGCCAAGGCCGGCCCCAAGGACACGTGGCTCTCCGACACGCTGTGGCAGGACGAGTTCGGCGTGCAATGGGATCGCAGCATTGACCGGGACATCGGCAATGTGTGCAACTGCGTCATCCCCGAGCGGAACCTCGAGGGCCTGGAGATGCCCGACCCCACCGCGCCGGACAAGTTCGTGGGCATGGCCGAGGCCTGCGCCGCCGGCCGCGCCGCCGGGCGCTTCGTGCAGTTCGGCATCGGCTTCTCGCTGTTCGAGCGCGCCTGGACCATGCGCGGCATGGAGAACCTGTTCATGGACATGGTCGAGGCCCCCGACTTCGTGGACGAGCTCCTCGACGCCATCTGTGACTACAACGTGGCGCTCGTGGAGCAGGCGGTCACGTACGACATTGACGCGATCCACTTTGGCGACGACTGGGGCAGCCAACGCGGCCTGCTCATGGGCCCGCGGCTGTGGGAGCGGTTCCTCAAGCCCCGCCTGGCGCGCATGTACGGGGCGGGCAAGCGCCAGAGCTCCGCAGGAGATCCGGGGAAGTTCGTCACGATCCACTCGTGCGGGATGGTGCAGGAGCTGTTCCCGCAGCTCATCGAGATCGGGCTGGACTGCTTCAACCCGTTCCAGCCCGAGGTCATGGACCCGTACGAGATGAAGCGCCTGCACGGGGACAAGCTGAGCTTCTGGGGCGGCATCAGCAC
>CAZZDO010000764.1:0-1873 GCA_964653205.1 uncultured Armatimonadia bacterium
CTGGAGTCTCCCCCCATTGAAGCGGCGCATGGGGAACCTCCGATGCAGTGTTGGGCACATTGCATAAGGAGATTCCCATGTCGGTTGGAATTGTCTATCGGGAAGTATCGGCACGTCTGGCGGAGTACCTTGAGCTTTTCGGGATGGAGGCGACGGCGGGGCCGCTGCGGGCGATGGGGCAGCTCGTGCGGGGGATCGTGCTGACGGGGTCGGTGCAGCTTACGAACGCGGCGCGGCTGACGGCGGAGACGCCGGGTCAATTGGCGCAGACGGTCAAGCGGCTGGGGGAGCATCTGGCCAACCCGCGCTGGAACCACCGGGCCTGGATGCGGGCGATCGTCGCGGAACAGGTGCGGGACCTCGGCGAGGACGAGCTGGTGCCCGTGGACGCCACGGAGCTGGCCAAGCCCTACGCCCGCAAGATGCAGTACCAGTGCACGGTGCGGGACGCCAGCCGCCCGCACGAACCCCTGGTCCCGGGCTACTGGTGCTGGGGCGCGTACCGCTGGAACCCCGACACGTCGGTGCTGCGGGCGCTCGCGCTGCGGCCCTACTCGACGGAGCAACCCGCCTTTCGCAGCGAGAACGCCACGTGGGGGCGTTTGGCCTGGGAGCTTCATCAGGTCATGGGCGAGAAGGGCATCTGGCTCTCGGACCGGGGGGCGGACCGTCCGGAGGTGCTGTCCGTGTGGCTGCGTCTGCGGCGGCGCTGGATCATCCGCCTGCGGGAGGACCGGGCCCTGGAGGGCCCGGACGGGCAGGTCCGCTCCGCCGGGGCGTGGGCGGATTGGGCCCTGACCCATCGGCCGCCGCTGGGCCGGGCGGTCACGCTGGCGGTCTACCTGCCACGCCAGGACGTGGCCCAGGAAGGGCCGCCGGTCCGGCTGCATCTGGTGGTTCCTACCTACCGCTTCGGCTCCGGCGAACGCTGGGTCCTGCTGACCCGCGGCCTGATTGGCCAGCACACCGGGCCCCGGCAGGTCCGCTACGACTACGCCGGCCGG
This sequence comes from uncultured Armatimonadia bacterium, assembly GCA_964653205.1. Classification (GTDB taxonomy): domain Bacteria; phylum Armatimonadota; class Zipacnadia; order Zipacnadales; family UBA11051; genus JAJFUB01. Next base: position 1,005 of record CAZZDO010000764.1, read on the forward strand.
TGGCGGGCGGAAGACGGCAAGCGGTTCCTCGGCCAACTCTGGCACGTGGAACGCTTCGGGGTCCGCTCGTTCCTGGCCCAGCAGCGCCTGCTCACCTGCGTGGTGGCGGCCGGCGGCTTTCTCGCCCGCCTCCAAGAGAACGAACCCGAGCTGGCCCACACCCTGGAAAACCGGCTGGTGTACTGGGACAAGCCCTTCCTGATCCCGACCTACCGCCTCAGCCACGGCATCCTGGACGTCGCCCGACGGGAAGGCCCGCCCACGCTCGCCGTCAATGCCTGACGAGAAAAACCCGGCGGACTGGGCGGACGCCGGCGGCTGGTGAGCCATCGCCGGAAATCGCCGGTTGGAGTTGTCCTCTCATCGCCCCGCGTCCCCTTGCTCCGGTCGGCATACCCGCACTTGGCAACGTCGGCGTTGCCCCATCTCGCCGCGCGCTCCACTCGATTGGGGGGAGACTCCAGGCGATTGCCGGTTGACAATCGCGGTGCGGCGCCGTAGAGTGCCAAGCAAGAGCCCAGGGAAATTCGGGAGAACGCCGATGTCGATGGCTTTCAATGCCGAAGAGGTTCTACGGATCGCCGAACAGATCGAGCGCAATGGTGCCGCATTCTACCGTCATGCCGCCGACCGCGCGGACGACGAGCGGACCAAGGCGCTGCTGCGCCAGCTCGCCGACTTCGAGGACGAGCACGAGCGGACGTTCGCCGCGATGCGGTCGGAGCTTTCCGAGGAGGAGCGCGGGCCCACCGTGTTCGATCCGGAGGGGGAGAGCGCCCGGTACCTCGCCGCCCTAGCGGACCGGCGTGTTTTCGACATGACGGGCGACCTGCGCTCGCGGCTCCGGGGCGATGAGTCACCGGCCGAAA
>CAZZDO010000765.1:0-1870 GCA_964653205.1 uncultured Armatimonadia bacterium
CGACTCGGCCGGCAGCGTGATCGCGAAGCTCTGTGGGTCCAGCCGGGCGATCCCCTTGCGCAGCAGCACGTAGATCGTGCCATCCGGCGCCGTCACGAAGGTGCGAGTCTGCTGGCTGCTGTTGGTGGGTCCGAGTTCACCCGTGATGTCCCGCTCCGTCACGATCGTGCGGGTCTTCGGGTCGAAGACGAAGAACCGCCGGCAGTCTGCGAAGCCGAACACGAGGCCGTTCGGCCCCATGCACATGTCGGTGTAGCTCCGCACCTCCGGCAGAATCGGTTCGTGCCACTCCACCTGCTTGCTGGCCATGTCCATGATGAACAGCTCCGCCACCTTGGCCTTGACCGCCCCGCCCGTGCCCGGTTCGATGGTCGTGCCCACGAGCAGCTGGCCCTCCGGCAGGGCCACCAGGCTCATCGGGGCCTGCTCGGGGATCAACTCTGTATGCTTGATGACCTGCGCTTCCCGCTTCTCGCGGTCCCAGAACATCAGCCCCCCGCCGGTACGACCGTAGCCCGGGGTGCCCGCCAGGACCAGCGTCTTCCCGTCGGGATGCGCGAGCAGATCGTGCGGGCGGTTGATGTCCGGATTGGCCTCCGCCAGGAAGAGCGGGTTGCAGCCCGGCTTGTCCTTGACCGTATCCACCCACGGCTGGGTCGGGTCCCATTCCAGCAGAAAGCCCTCCCCGTACCCTCCCGTGTACCACCGGTCGCCCTGCCGGACCACCGTGTTGAACTGCAGGAACGCGTTGTGCCGGACCCACTCATCCGTCTTCGGGTTGTACGAGAAGAACCGGAAGGGGAAAGCGCTGCCGCCGCACATCGTGCCATCGGGGGCCGCGCACATCGCCATGATATGCGCCCCCTCGCTCTCGTAGCTGAAGCTCAGCTCTGTCGTCTGCTTGGTCGCGGGATCCTCGATCACCATCCGGCGCTCGACGGTATCGAACTCCTTGAGCACCTTGCCGTCCGGGAACTGCTGGTAGAACAGCCCCTGCGAAGACGTGATGATCGGCTTCTTGTTGATCGCCGGCGCCTGCGCCAGATCGGTGCGCTGTCCCTTGTACAACTCCATCCACTTGCTCGGTCCGCCGCCGTTGCTCCCGTAGACCTTGCCGTTCACGTCGCGGATCGCCACCCCGCTGGCGGCCGGCAGTCGCTCCGCCTCCGTGAGCAGCGGCGTAGCCCTCCGCGTGGCGGGATCGAAGGCGATGATCTGGGTCGCGGTGTTGCCGACGCCGAAGTAGATCCACCCGGCATCATCGGCGGCCACATACCGCTGGTACTGCGGCCAGTCCTGCTTGTAGACGTGCCCGTAGTCGGTGAACTCCCCGGTCTTCGGGTCATACGACACCACGCCGCTCTGGGGGTAGCTCACCGACCAGATCACGCCGCTATCGTCCTCCGTCATGCCCATCGCCATCTGCGGTGCGGTCTCATGGACGAAGCTGAACTTGCGCTGGGCCGGATCGAACTCGTAGAAGTGGCTGCCGAAATGGGTGTAGTACTTGCCTCCGCTCGACAGGATCGAGGCGAACGGGGCGTCCCCGCCGGTCTCGGCCGGAATCCGAAACTCCTCGCTCTTCCCGGTCTCGGCCTCCACCAGCAGCAGCTCATAGCAGCCGCGGTGGTCCATCAACCACGCCAGCACAATGTCCTTCCCGTTGCCGTCCTTCGTGGCGACGATCCCGCGGTGATTCGAGAGCGGGGTGCAGACCCCGTGGTCCATGAAGCCGTTGCCGAGGTCCGTGGACGCCGCGGAGGAGAGTGTGTTGGACATGAATCCGAACACCACCATTGGGAGCGCAAGGAGCATGACAGGTCGCTCGGTCTTCATGAGGATACCTCCGCCTGAGTCGGCATGGTCCCTT
>CAZZDO010000766.1:0-1865 GCA_964653205.1 uncultured Armatimonadia bacterium
CCGCGGACGATCCGCAAGCTGTGGCGCGGGGAGCCGATCCATATCCTGCTCATGGGCTCCTCGATTGACCGCGGCAGCGCCAATCCGCCGATGTATGCCTATGACGAGGACCCCGCGTCGCCGAAGTTCAAGCAGCCGGTCGCCCAGGACATCTTCAACGGAGAGCTGATCGGGCGGCCGGACCTGACCGACACCGTGGGGCGGTGGCAGCACTACTACGCGTGGGGCGGGCGGCTGCGGACGGAGCTGCTCCGCAAGTTCAACTACACGCCCGAGAAGCTGCTGCTGAACTACATGGCGTGCGACGGCTCGTGCATCTCGGAGGCGACGTCAGGGCTGGCAGAGTATGCTTCGCTGAGCCTGCCGCCGAACCCCGAGACCAACGGCCAAGCCGCCGGCAAAACCTGGCAGGAGATGTACCCCGGCCTGTTCGACCGGCCGCAGGGGCCGGGGCCGGACCTCGTGCTCTTCGGCAGCGGGGCCAACGAGAAGACCGACATGCCCGAGGAGGGCGCGATCTTCGAGGCCTCCATCCGCTTTCTGCAGCAGCGCTACCCGGACTGCGAGTTCATCTTCTGCATGTGGCAGAACATGCGCGGCTATACGCCCAACACGGGGCACCTGATGGAGCTTTCGCTCAACTACCAGATCCCGTACGTGGACATGGCCGACCGGATTGACCAGCTCATGGGCTATGCCAACCGCTACGCGCTGTGCCCGTCCGATGGCCACCCGCAGGCGGCGGGGCACACCATCTGGTTCAAGAGCCTCGAGGAAGCGTTCGAGGTCGCCGACCCGATCGCGCCGGGCATTGCGCAGAAGCGCCTGCCCCAGCGGCTGTACCCGACGAGCTACGGCTGGGAGGGGGAGATCGTGACGTACAGCGCTCCTTCGCCGCGGCTGGTGGGCAACATGATGATCCTGGACGACACGACGGTGAACGCGTGGGGGACAGTGCCGGAGAAGGCGACGGCGCTGGTGGACGGCGAGGCCCGGCGGACGCCACGGTCCGGCCCGACGCGCAACGTTCGCAACTCGCTGTTCACGTACGGGAAGCTGAGCCTGGGCGACCGGCATGTGCTGGAGTTGACGGGCGAGGGGGCGAAGCTGACGGCGGCGGACTGCAAGATCTGCCCGAACCGGCGGAGCTACCCGATGGACGACCCGGCGTGGATGCTGGGGGCGAAGAAGCCGGAGGCGTTCGCGAGTCAGTGGGGGGCGCCGTTTGGCGGGAAGCAGGTGAAGCTCCAGCCGGGAGAGACGCTCTCGATCTGGGCCGCCGGGACGGACCTGGCGGTGGCGTATGTGGACGAGGCGCAGGGCGGGAAGCTGAAGGTGACGGTGGATGAGGGGGCGCCGGTGGCGATCGCCGCGAATGTGCCCTACAAGGACGCGGGGGGCAAGGAGATCTTCATGGAGGACCGCAAGGGCTTGCGGAACCTGGGGTATGGACTGCATCACGTGACGGTCGAGGCGGTGGAGGGGCCGGTGGCGGTGCTGGGGCTATTTGCGTATGACACGCGGTCGGGCGACACCGGGCGCCGGGTGACGGGGACGGCCGTGCCCGGCCAGACGGTGCGCTTCACGCCGCCGTTCAAGGCGCGGCCGCTGGTGCTGGGATACGGGGGGCTGGCGGTCAAGCCCGAGGACGTGGGCGCGGGGCAAGCGAAGTTCGGCGGCACGGGGGCGGGGACGTTCGAGGCGATCGGGGAGTGGTAAGGGCCGCCCCGGCCAGGAGTGTTGCGGGGCCCCCGTCCGGCCCGATGCGGCCGGGCCGGCCACCCCGCAACTAGGGGATATGCGACCGCCGCTAGTCGGGCAGTGGCTCGTCCGCGAGGCGCTTGAGGAACTGCGCGACGGCCTCG
>CAZZDO010000767.1:0-1855 GCA_964653205.1 uncultured Armatimonadia bacterium
GCTGCGGGTTCGTCCTCGAACCCTCAACTTGGGCTGCGGGTTCGTCCTCGAACCCGCGACCTGGGCTGCGGGTTCGTCCTCGAACCCTCAACTTGGGCTGCGGGTTCGAGGACGAACCCGCCTACGCGTCGCCTTTCAGGCTGTCCTTGATCCGGTCGAAGAGGCCCTTGTGCTCCGCGGACGGCGGCTCGTCGCCGAAGGCCTCGGCCAACTGCTCGAAAAGCGCGCGCTGCTCGGGGGTGAGGTGCTCGGGGGTCACGACCTTGAGCGTGATGACATGCCGCCCGCGGCCGCGGCGCCGGAGCTGGGGCAGGCCCTTGCCCGGCAGCACGATCTCCGTCCCGCTCTGGGTGCCCGGCTCGACACGGATCTCGGTCTCGCCCTCCAGCGTCGGGACGGTTAGCCAGTCGCCCAGCGCCGCCTGCCAGAAGGTGATGAGGATGGTGGAGTGGATGGTGGGGCCGTCGCGCGTGAAGCGCGGGTGGGGGGCCACGGCGATGCGCACGAACAGGTCCCCCGCGTGGCCGCTCTCACCCATGTCCCCGCCGCCGGAGTACTGGATGTGCTGCCCGTTCTCGATGCCCGGCGGGATCTCGACGGTGAAGGTCTCGGTCTGGCCGGCGATGCCGCTGCCGTTGCACGTCTCGCACGGGTCGGTGATGGTCGCGCCGCGCCCGTGGCAATGGGGGCAGGTGACCACGGTGGCCATCGTCCCAAAGAAGCTCTGCTGCATCTGCCGCACGCGGCCCTGGCCGGCGCAGGTTGGGCAGACGACCGGCTCCGATCCCGGCCGCGCCCCTGACCCGCCGCACGTCTCGCAGGTCACGCGGCGCGTCAGCTCGATCTCGCGCGAGGCGCCGGTCAGCACCTCTTCCAGCTCGATGGTCAGCTCGTGCTGCAGGTCCCGGCCCGGCGCCGCCCGGCGCCCCCCACCGCCGAACCCGAAACCGGCCCCGAACCCGAACGCCTGGTTGAACAGCTCGAACAGGTCCACGCCCTGCGGCACGCCGAAGTCCCCGCCGTTGTGCCCGTACACATCGTAGCGCTGGCGGCGCTCCGGGTCGTTGAGCACCGCATACGCCTCGCCCAACTCCTTGAAGCGCTCTTCGGACGCGGGGTCCTCGTTGACGTCGGGGTGGTGCTCGCGCGCCAGCCGCCGGTAGGCGCGCTTGATGTCGTCGGCGGAAGCGTCGCGCGACACTCCCAGGACTTCGTAATAGTCTCTCGGCATGGCGCTGTCCGGCTTCCCTTCAGCCGCCCACGGGGTACGAGACACAGACTGAGCGCCAGACTCTGGCGCTCAGGGGCGGCCATCGCGGGGGCAGATACCTACTCTTCGTCGCCGGCCTCAAGGTCCTCATCCGCGTCGGAGTCATCGAACTCCTCGTCCTCCAACTCCTCCTCTTCCTCCTCCAGGTCCTCGCCGAGGTCCTCCTCCTCGTCCCCCTCGTCCTCATCGTCGGTGTCCTCGACGATGTCCTCGTCCTCCACGTCCTCGGCGCGGGCCAACAGGGCCTCAACCACCTCGGGCGCCGCCAGTTCGCTGATCTCCTCGACCACGGGCGTCGCGGCATCCGGCTCCGGCTCCGGCGGCGCATCGCCGATCTGGATCAGCCCGGCCGCGATCTCGTGCAGCGCGATCGTCAGCGCGTTGCGCGTCGGCAGGCTGATTAGCGGCGGGGCGCCGTCCTTGATCTGCTTGGCGCGCTTGGCCGCGGCCACGACCACCGTGAAACGGCTGCCGACGCGATCCACCAGCTCTTCAATCGGGAAAGGTCTCACTAAATTCCTCCTCGGCCGACGGCAGCGCGAACTACAGGCCCACGCCTGAATCGGAACTTACAGTATACTGAGC
>CAZZDO010000768.1:0-1844 GCA_964653205.1 uncultured Armatimonadia bacterium
GCGATCGTCTGGACGGCCGGCAGCCACTGGTCGGCCTGCAGCAGCGGATGCCCGGCGGTCAACGGAGCGGCGGCGGCCGCCGTTTCGTTCGGGGCCACGCGGCGCAGCTTCAGGCCCAGCGCCTGGGTCAGACCGTCACCCTCGCCGCGAGCCAGTTGCACAACACCGGTGCCCTGCAACACCACCACCGTGGCTCCCTGCGCCAGTGCCCCCTCGACGCGCTGGCACACGGCGGCGTCCATGTTCAGCAGGTTCTGGAGCACATACAGCTTCGCCGCCGGCACCTTGCCTTCGCGCAGGTCCTGCGCATAGTAGAAGCGGCATGGCACGCCGGAAAGGTGAGCCTCCCGCCACTGCACGCCATACGGCGCGTAGTGGACCTCCGACAGCGCCGCCCGAGCCCAGTCCACGGCCTCTTCATCGCAGATGAACGCCACTTCGGCGGCGGGCGGGCCCTGTGATTGGCGGGCGTGGCGGGCGACCACCTCGGCGCCGTGGCCGCGCAGGAAGCGGACCTCCTCCTGCAACCCCGGGTCTTCGTAGTCCTGGGGGCGGGCGAAGGCCAGCGACCAGGCCCCGTTGTTTCCCGATACCCACAGGCGGGCGAACTCGCGCCGCCACATGGCTCGCTGCATCTCCAGGTCCGCGGCCCAGCCGACGGTCTCCGCGTTGAAGCTCACGACGCTGCCTACCTTCGTGTCCGCAGGTTTGGGCGAGGTGAACAGCCGGTGGTCCATGTCGGTCAGGAAGAGCTTGCCGTTGGCGGCGTAGGAGTCGAGCACCGCGTTGATGCCGCCGGTGGAGGGGGGGATGCGCGTCCCGTAGGTGGCCTGATGCAGGAAGAAGTCCAGGCTGTCGGAACGCAGCAGGCGGGAGATGGAGGTGTTGTCCCGACGGTGGCCGCCATCGCCCCCGCTGGCGCCGATCAGCGTGTCCGGCCCGGCCGCGCTTCGCAGGGCGCGGGCGAGATGGATGATGAAGTCGGCGCGCCCCTCGGCCAGGAAGCGCTTGAAGTCATAAGCACGGCGCTCCGTGAGCGGGTCATGGAAGGGGCGGGTGCCGCACAGTTCCGTCGCGGCCGGCGGCGTGGCCTCCTCGAATGACGCCAGATGGGCCTGCCAGGCCTTGTTCAGCGCCGTGAGGTCATCGTGATAGCGCACCCGCAGCCAGGGCACGAAGGCCTGCTTCGCCGCCCCCGAGTAGTCCCCCCAGTTCTCCGGAGTGCTTTGCAGGAACCCGTCGGGCGGTGACCAGCTATACTGCTGGCCGTCCAGGCCACCGCCGATCAGGTAGCCGACGACGTGACTGGCATAGGGGGAGGTCTGCACCGCCCGCACGAACGCCTCCAGCATCTCGGCCGCCTCGGTGCGGTAGGCCTGCGAGAAGAACGACACCGCCTCATGCTCCGGCTTGCCGGCCGGGGGCGGGTTGGGGTCAAAGCGCTCGAAGTGGGTGGTGGCGATGAGGCGGTCGCCACGGTCATTGCGGATGATGCTTTCGGGGTGGACCTGGCCGAACTCGGGGTAGGCGTCAATCCCCAGCCACAGGATGATCTTGACCTGCGGGTTGGCCAGCACCGGCGGCGCCAGCACCGCCTCGACCTGCGCGGGGTCGTACTCCCGCGGACCCCGCCAGAACTCCCGCATGTGCTTGAGGGGCGAGACATATCCCCGGCGCGAGTGGTACATGCCGAGGTTGGTGTTCAGGACGATGGTGTCAATGCCGGCCTTGGCGAAGACGGAGGTGAAGGCGGCGGAGTCGCTCAGGACCACTCCCGGGCCGAACCACACGGGTTGCCCGTCCTGTAGCACCAGCGGCCGCCCGTCGGCGTCCCGACCGAGGGG
>CAZZDO010000769.1:0-1844 GCA_964653205.1 uncultured Armatimonadia bacterium
TCCCCGCCCGCGATCATCTCCTTGGCCAACGAGATGGCCGGGCAGCGCCGGTAGTTGTGCATCAGCATGTGAATGACGCCGGCCTTCTTGACGGCCGCCACGGCCGTCTTGGCGTCGGCGAGGTTCGTCGCCAGGGGCTTTTCGCACAGGATGTGCTTGCCGGCGGCGGCGGCCTTGACGATCATCTCGACATGCTGGTTGTTGGGCGGGGTGACATCCACGAGATCAATGTCATCGCGGGCGAGCAGTTCGTCATAGTCATAGACGCTCTCGGCCCACCCGAACCGCTCGCGCACATCATCCACCTTGGCCTTGTTCCGCCCGCACAGGGCGACCATGACGGGTTCGAGCTTGAGTTCGGGGAAGTAGAACTTGACCTGCCGCCAGGCGTTGGAATGCGCCCGGCCCATGAAGTTGTAACCGACCAACGCGACCCGAAGTTGCTTGGCCATGGAGGCAACCCTCCTCAGAGTATCCACGTCGCTTGCTCAGGACTGCGAGTATTGACCACATCCACGCCCCAATCCTCCCTGCGTCCCGAGCTTTTTTCGCAGGTCGGCGCCCCACTCAGGTGGAAGAAGCCGTTCCTGGGAGCGCCGGCTTCCAGCCGGCAGCCGTCGCCGTAGGAGCGCCAGCTTCCAGCTGGCACGCCGTTCACCGCAGGAGTCACCGATGTCCCGCCTCACCGCCCTCGCCGCCTTATCCAACCAACCCACCTCTCCTTCCCCCGTCGCCCTCTTCACCTGGGGCTTTGAGTACACCTGGAAGGTCGCCGGCCTGCAGCCCTGGCAGCTCGCCTGCGGGAGTTCCGACACCTGGCACCGCGCCCACCTCGCCCTCGTTGAGCGCCACCAGCCCGACCTGATCTTCTACGACGGCGCCGGCTCCGGCCCGGCTGACCCCGTCCTCCTCGACGAGACCCGCGAGCACTGGATCATCCGCGACGGCAACTCCGGCGCCGAGTTTGAGCTGGGCAAGGACAGCCTCACCCTCGCCGCCCGCGGCACGGGCCACCGCCCCGGCGACCCCCTCGGCCGCATCGCCTCGACCGACGACGCCGACCGCCTCATCCCCCTCGCGAACTCTCCGGGCGACCTCTACCTGCAGGGCCTCACGCGCCTCATCACCGACCTCGGCGACCGCTGCCTCGTGCTGCCCCACCATTCGCCCGGTTACGTCCAGGCCTGCTACGCCTTCGGCTTCGAGGCGGCCATGATGGCGATGACCTTCGAGCCGGAGCTGTTCACCTACGTCTGCGACCGCTGCGCCGCCGGCGCGGAGCAATACATGGCCGCCCTCGCCGCCGCGGGCGCCGAGGCCGTCTACATCGCGGACGGCTGGGCCTCGGCCGACATCATCTCCCCGGGGATGTTCGAGCGCTTCGCCCTCCCGTACCAGCACAAGATCATCGCCGCCGCCCACGCCGCGGGCCTGAAGGTCATCTTCTGGAACGAGGGCGACATCATCCCGATCCTGCCGCACCAGGCGGCCCTGCAGTGCGACGCCTTCGCCTGCGAGCAGCCGCGCAAGGGCAATGCCGTCACGCTCGCCGCCGTCCGCGAAGCCTTCGGCCCGAGCCGCTGCCTCTTCGGCAATCTCGACTCGGAGGAGCTGCTCCTCCGTGGCAGCCGCCCGGCCATCGAGCAGGCCGTCCGCGACCAGTTCGCCCAGTCCGGCCCGGACGCCCCGTTCATCCTCTGCACCGGCAGCCCGCTGCCGAGCAACGCGGACCCGCGGATGGTGGATGTGGTGTTCGAGACGGCGCGGGTGTGAGGCTGTTGTCGTTCCTGGGAGCGCCGGCTTCCAGCCGGCAGCCGTTGCCGTTCGCCGTCGGGGGTCAAAAC
>CAZZDO010000770.1:0-1843 GCA_964653205.1 uncultured Armatimonadia bacterium
ACCACTACGACCTGTTTCCCGATGGCCAGATGCCGCCGCAGGCCCTGCGGCTGAATTTGATGCTGCACGAGATGCAGGACCGTTACATGGCCCTGACTCCCGGCCAGGCGTGGCTGTACGCGCGGCCGGTTCGGTGAGCCAGTACAGGAGAGTATTGCTATGGAAAAACGCATGAGGGACAAGCGTGTGCTCGTGACTGGCGCCGGCACGGGCATTGGGCGGGGCGTGGCCCTGGAGTTCGCCCGCGAAGGCGCCGCGGTGGCCTTGCATTACATGCACAGCGAGGCGGGCGCGCAGTCCGCCGTGGCCGAGATCGAGGCGGCCGGAGGCACGGCCTATGCCCTGCAGGCGGATCTGCGGGACGCCCAGGAGGCACGGGCGCTGCCCGGCCGGGCGGCCGAGTGCCTGGGCGGGCTGGATGTCCTGGTCAACAACGCCGGGATCACCATGAACCAGCCGTTCCTGAAGACAACGGTCGAGGAGTTCGACACGCTGCTGCACGTCAACCTGCGGGGCATGTTCTTTGCCGCCCAGGGGGCTGCCGAGATCATGGTGCGCCAGGGGAAGGGCGCGGTGGTCAACATCAGTTCGGTCCACGCCTACGGCGCGCTGGTAGAACACGCCGCCTACGCGGCCACAAAGGCGGCGATCGTGGGCTTCACCCGCACGCTGGCGGTGGAACTGATCCAGCAGGGCGTGCGCGTGAACTGCATCGCTTCGGGATGGGTGCTGGTGGAGAACCAGCGCCGGGTGCTGGGGCCGGAGTTCGATGAGCAAGCGGCCGGTCTGGACCTGCCCAGCGGATTCATCGGCGAGGCCGCCGACATCGGCCGGCTGGCGATCTTCCTGGCCGGCGAGGAGTCGCGCTACATCATCGGGCAGACGATTCTGTGCGATGGCGGCCAGTCGGCGGTACTGCCCTGCACCGGCGACTTCCACACGCCGACCAATCTCCGGTGGGGGCAGGGCTATGTCCCCGGAAGATAAGTCAACCACCACACGAAGCCTCGTGGCCCTCTCATCGTCCGCACTCCGGCTCCAGGCCGACCCAGCCTGCGGGGGCAAGCTGCGTTCGCTGGTTTCCCGGCGCACCGGCTGCGAGTACTTCTACCAGGACACGCGCCCTGCTTTCGACGGGACGCAGGGCTACAGCTACCACGACATCAGCGGCTACGATGAGTGCTTCCCCACGGTAGCGGCCTGCTGCGGGCGGACTCCCGCCGGAGAGATGTACGACTACGCCGACCACGGGTCGCTGTGGCAGCAGTCCTGGGAAGTGCGCGAGGAGGGCAGCACCCTCGAGATGACCGGCGAGGCTTCGGACGTGAACTGCACCTTCTCCCGACGCTGCTCCTTCCCGGCGGAGGATACGCTGCGCCTGGACTATCGCATCCGCAGCTTCGGTCGTGCCCCGGTACCCTTCGTCTACTCGGCCCACCCCCTGCTGGCGGCCAATGAGCACACGCGCGTCGTCCTGCCGCCGGAGATGACCCGTGCGTTCTGCTACGTGTCAGCCCCCAACTCCGGCCTGTCCGACGGGGCGTGGTTCGGCCTTCCCTGCACGGTGCAACAGGACCTGGTGGGGCCGTTCTCCCTGTGCCGCCGGACCTTCGTGAAGCTCTTCAGCGACCACTTGCAGGAGGGGCGGGCCGCCGTCGAGTACCCCGACAGAGGTGAGCGACTGGTCTTCACCTTCGACACCGCCGCCCTCCCGCACCTGGGCCTGCTGGCCGCCCAGGGTCACGATTCCCTCGGCGACGGCCACTTCGCCGGCGAGTACCTGCTGGCCCTCGAGCCGACGACGGGCATCGGCGACGACCTTCCGACCTGTCAGACGACCGGC
>CAZZDO010000771.1:0-1841 GCA_964653205.1 uncultured Armatimonadia bacterium
TCTCTTCGAGTTCCTGCAGCGCGCCCTCAAACTTGCTGATGAGTTCCCGCGTAGATCGCGCCCGCACGGCCTCCCGGTAGTGTGCCCCGACCGAGGTGCCGCTCCGCAGCAGTTGCTTGCCGAGCACCTGTGCCTCAACTGTCTTCGGCAGCGCACCATAGAGCTTCAGCACGCGCAACGCGAAGCGTCGCGTACGCTCCTTCAGGTCCTGCACTCCTGCATCCTTGCCGTCCTTCATCCTTCATCCTTCATCCTTCATCCTTGCCGTTCAATCGCCATCGCCATGCCCATGCCACCGCCGATGCACAGCGTGGCCAGGCCCAGGTGCAGGTCGCGGCGCTCCATCTCGTACAGCAGCGAGCAGACGATGCGCGCACCGGTCGCGCCGATGGGGTGGCCGAGGGCGATGCCGCTCCCGTTGACGTTCACCCGCTCCTCGTCCAGCCCCAGTTCGCGGATGACCGCCACGGCCTGCACCGCGAATGCCTCGTTCAGCTCGACCAACTCGAAGTCGTCCACGCCCAGGTCGAGCTTGTCGCAGAGCTTCCGCACGGCGTCAATTGGCCCCAGGCCCATGACCTCGGGCTCGATGCCGGCCAGGGCGGAGCCAAGGATGGCGGCGCGCGGTGTCCAGCCGTGCCGCTCGGCCGCTTCCGGCGAGGCGATCAGACACGCGGCCGCGCCGTCGTTGATGCCCGAGGCGTTCCCGGCGGTGATGCAGCCGTCGGGCTTGAAGGCAGGCCTCAACCCCGCCAGGGCATCCAGGGACGTCTCTCGCGGATGCTCGTCGGTCGTCAGGAGGGGCCGCGCTTCAGCCGGCCCCCCCTTGGGCCGGCTGAAGCGCGGCCCCTCCAGCGGCACGGGGATGATCTCATCGGCGAAGCGCCCCGCCGCGATGGCCGCCGCGGCGCGCTCCTGGCTGCGCAGCGCCCAGGCGTCCATCTCCTCGCGCGTGATCCCCGTGCGGGAGGCGATCTCCTCGGCCGTCAGCCCCATGCCCATCCCGGTCACGGAACACGTCAGCCCGTCCATCACCCCGTCCACCATCTCGGTGTTGAAGAGCTTGTGCCCCCACCGCATCTCGCGGACGTAGTATGGGACATTGGACATGCTCTCGGCCCCGCCCGCCAGATACACGTCGCCCTCCCCCAACAGAATGCCCTGCCGCGCCATGTCCAGGGCCTTCATCCCCGACGCGCACGCGATATTGATGGTGCTGGCGCACACGGAGTTGGGCAGCCCGGCCCGGATCGCGGCCACGCGCGCCAGGTTGACTCCCGACCCACCTTGCAGGACCTGCCCGAAGAAGACCCCGGATACGTCGTGGAGGGGCCGCGCTTCAGCCGGCCCCGCGCCCTCGTTGGGGGCCGGCTGAAGCGCGTCCCCTCCATCCGGCCCGAAGTTGCGCTCGATGAGCGCCTTCAGCACAATGGTCGCCAGGTCGGTGGCCGAATGCTCCAGCAGGCCCCCGCCAAAGCGACCGATGGGGGTGCGCAGGGCGTCAATGATCAGTGCGTTGGACATGGTCGGGCTCCTCGATCAGCGCCAGTTGATTCCGTACAGACGCGCGTCACCGGACAGTTCCACCCGCAGCCGCCGCGCCCCTTCCCCGCGCGGCGCGACCACCTCATGCCCTCGCCAGCGTAGCGGCAGCGCCAGTCCGTCCCCCACTGCGGGGACACAGTCCCCCAGCCCGTAGCCCGGCAGCGTCTGCCCCTCCGCCCCCAGCACCTCGGCCCGGACCGCACCGCTGGCGTTGACCGACAGGCGTAGCGGCGTCTCAGTCTTGGGCAACGGCAGCGTCACGACACCCGCCGCGGTCCCGCGCGCCTCAAAGTGCG
>CAZZDO010000772.1:0-1840 GCA_964653205.1 uncultured Armatimonadia bacterium
TTCGTACTCCGTGGCGTCGGCCCACGCTGCAGTGGTGAACCGCACCGTGCTCTGCACGCCGATGACCGGACCGCGCAGATACGCACCCGCCGCGGCCGGCAGACTCACCTGCGCCATGCCCGACTTCGCGGTGAAGCGGTGCCCGTGAGCGCCCAGCCCCAGATCGGTGCCGGGCAGGCCCACTACGTACTGGATCCCGTTCGTCGCGTTGTTGTCGGCGGGGGTGACCTTCTGCATGTCCCGCGGCCCGACCCCGTTGTCGAAGGTGCAGCGCACCCACTCCGGCAGGTCGTTCTCCGCGTCGGTGTAGGTCACGTACAACTGGTAGTAGGTGCCCAGCGCACCGTACAGCGGCACGACCTGCGCGTTGTCCAGCGTCGGGGCCTGGTTCCCTACGTCCAGGTAGAAGTTCTGCACGTTGCTCCAGGGCGATTGCGCGCCGCTGTCGTCTACGGTCCGCACCCGCCAGTACCACGTGGTCAGGTCGGTCAGGGCCGACGTCGGCGTCACCGTGGTCACGCCGTCGCCGGTGGTGTACTGGTAGGACACGGTGGCAAATGTGTTGCTCGTGGACAACTCCACGATGTAGTGGAGCGTCGTGGCCGGATCATCTGGATCCTCATCATAGGCGGGGTTCCACGACATGTCCGGCGTGCTGTCACTCACCTGTACGCCGTTGGCCGGTACGAAGCCGGAGTCCGGCGCCAGCGGCGCCTGGTTGCTCAGGTTGATCCAGAAGGTCTGCGTGCTGCTCCAGTCCGAGGTCGCGCCCTGCCCGTCCATCGCGCGCACGCGCCACCAGTACTGCTTGTTGTCCAGCAGATTGGTGGTGCAGACCGTCTGCATCGTGTTCGGCGCCGTCACAACCGTGTAGGTGTACGGCCCGCTGGCGAGGTCGGTCTGATCGCGCAGCTGCACCTCGTAGCGGATCGTATCAATGGTGTCGCTCGTGTCCGGGTCGGGCGGCGCCGGCATGTTCCACGCCAGCGTCGGGTTCGCCGTGTTCAGCGGGTTCGGCGTCCCCAGGTCGTTCGGCGGTGTGAAGGCCCCGATCGGCGCCGACGGCGCGTGGTTCACCGCCACGCGGAAGTCCTGGCTCGCCGACCACGCGGCCGACTGCGCGCCCTTCCGGTCCATCGCCCGCACCCGCCAGTAGTACCGGGTCCCCACCACCAGCGGGGTCGTGACCGTCACCGTCGGCGTCGTCGGCACGGCATGGGGCGGCAGCAGCGTGGTCGAGAACTCGGGGTTCACGAAGCCCGGGTTGTCGTCCACCTGAACCAGGTAGCCCATCGTCTCCGCGATGTCATCCGCGTCCGGGTCGGGCGGGCTCGCGGCACTCCACCGCAGGGCGGGCGTCTGGTCTGTGATCTCCTGCGTCCCGGTCGGATAGAAGCCGGCCGTCACGTTGTTCGGCGCCCGGTTGGCGCCCACCGTGAAGTTCAGCAGCGCGCTCCACGGCGACCGCAGACCGGTCGTGTCCACCGTGCGCACATGCCAGTAGTACGTCGTCCCGACCGTCAGCGGCGCCACCGGCAACGCGTAGTAGTTGTCGCCATCGGCCGTCGCGCCGCCGGCGTAGTAGCCCGGTCCCGTGGCCAGCGCCGCGTTGTCGGCCAGTTCGACCTCGTAGTGCAACGCCGTCGCCGCGTCCTCAGTGTCCGTCCCCGGGTCCCACCGCAGCGTGATTGAGGTCACCGAGCCCACCGTGCCGCCGTCCCCCGGGATGAATCCGGAGTTCGGCGCCGTCGGCGCGTTCGCCAGACTGTTGACCATGAACTTCTGCGTCGTGCTCCAAGCGGAACTCGCCCCGTCGTTATCCACTGCCTTCACGCGCCAG
>CAZZDO010000773.1:0-1838 GCA_964653205.1 uncultured Armatimonadia bacterium
CGCTCATCAATGTCGTGGACTGCACCAACTACGTCATGCTGGAGCTGGGCCAGCCCCTGCACGCCTTCGACTTCAAGCTCCTGCGCCACGGGCACATCATCGTCCGCAAGGCGACCGAGGGCGAGAAGATCCTGACGCTGGACCGCCAGTGGCGCACGCTGACGGCCGAGGACCTGCTCATCACCGACCCCTCCGGGCCGGCTGCGCTCGCCGGCGTCATGGGCGGGGCCGACACCGAGATCAACGAGAAGTCCACGACCGTCCTGCTCGAAAGCGCGCACTTCGACCCCACCACCATCCGCAAGACCTCCCTGCGCCTGGGCCTGTCGAGCGAGGCCAGCTATCGCTTCGAGCGGCACGTGGACCCCAACGGGACGCTGCGCGCCCTCGCGCGGGTCACGCAGCTCATCCAGCAGACCGCCGGCGGGGAGATCATCGGCAGGGCCCTCGACGCCCGCGCCGAGGACTTCGCCCCCCGGCCCATCACACTGCGGCCCGAGCGCTGCAACGCCATCCTGGGCACGAGCCTGAGCGCCGACGACATGGCGCGCTGCCTGCGGGCGATTGACTTCGAGGTCGAGACGACCCCCGAGGCCCTCCAGGTCGGCGTCCCCCGCCTGCGCTGGGATATCGAGCGCGAGATTGATCTCATCGAGGAAGTCGCCATCGTCTACGGCTACGACAACCTGCCGATGACCGTGCCGGGGAGGCTGTCGCAAAGCGGGCTGTTCACGCGGCGACAGAAGCTCACGCGGCAGGTCGGCGACGTGCTGCGCCAGTGCGGCCTGAACGAGACGCTGAGCTTCTCCGTGTCGTGCCCGGCCGATCTGGATCGTCTCGGCTTCGGCCCCGACGCCCCCGAGCGCACGATGCTGCCGCTGGCCAACCCGATGATTGACACGCAGTCGCACATGCGCACGACGCTCTTGCCGGCGATGCTGGAGGCGGCCGAGAACAACGTGCACCAGCGCGTCACGAACGTGGCGCTGTACGAGATCAACAAGGTCTTCGTGCCGGTCGAGGGCGAGCCGCTGCCCCAGGAGCCGCAGCGCGTCGCCGGCGTCATCATGGGCTCGGTCCTGACCGCCGACTGGAACGCGCCCGAGACGCTCACCCAGCCCGACTTCTTCCTCGTCAAGGGCATCATCGAGCAAGTCTGCGAGAGCCTCGGCGCGACGGACGTGAGCTTCGCGCGGGTGCAACACCCGGCGTTCCACCCCGGGCGGTGCGCAACGCTCGTCATCGGCGGCCAGGAGGCCGGCGTCCTCGGCGAAGTCGCCGAGCGCGTCCAGGAGGCGTACGACCTGCCCACCCGCGCCTATGCCTTCGAGTTGGACCTCGAGGCGCTGCTGAGCGCCGCGTGCGACTTCAAGCCGTACGCGCCGTTGCCGCGTTTCCCGGCCGTCGGGCGCGACCTGGCGTTGGTGCTGCCCGATGATGACGCCCACACGGCGGCGCGCCTGGAAGAGATCATCCGCGCGGCCGGCGGGGAGACGCTGCGCGTGGTCGAGCCGTTCGACCTGTTCGTAGATGCCCAGCGGCTGGGCGCGGGCGTCAAGAGCCTGGCCTTCAGCCTGGAGTTCCGCGCGGCGGACCGGACGCTGACGGACGACGAGGTGGATGCCGCCATGGCCGCCATCCGCGAGCGGGTGGCGGCGGAGGCCGGGGCGAAGGTGCGGGACTCGTAGTCCAAGACCCTCTTGGCCTGTAGGTGTAGGAGCGCTCACCAGAGCGCGACTGCCGTTCGCGTGGTCGCGCTCTGGTGAGCGCTCCTACACCTGTGTCACTAAGGGGTATTGTCGTGCCCCTGGAGGTATCCCCCCACTCACGGCGAATGA
>CAZZDO010000774.1:0-1836 GCA_964653205.1 uncultured Armatimonadia bacterium
GAGCCCCCTACCCCTGGATAGCGCGCACGTCTACACGGTGACGTGCGATGACGGGAGTCAGGCCTCGTGCTGTCTGCACACCACGGACGGCTGGGTCCCGCTAGGGTCTTATGGCTACAAGACATACGAGGAGTACGCGCGCAACGGTCTGAACAGCTACGCCTGTTTCGGCAAGCTCGACCAGGGCGATCTGGAGGCCATGGCGCGACTGGGGCTGCGTGGGGCCAGCATGCTGGGTGCGGGCTCCATCGAGCCGTGGGAAGTGGACAACCGGGGGCTCTATGCGCACTACCTGCACGACGAGCCGGACTGCAGCGACTACGGCTTCGACCAACTGCCGGTTCCGTTGCGCATCGGACAGATGGCGATGGAGATCGAGAAGCGCGCCGCTGACGTCCGCCGCCATAACCCGAAGGTCCCCAGCTTCCTCACGGTGGACATGACGTACAAGCCGGCGAACTACTACATCTATGGGCCGATTGCAGACGTGACGAACGCGGACTGCTACCCGCTGGTCATTGACGCGGAGGCCTCTCTGGTCCGCGAGGTGGCGGAGACGTGCCGCCGGGCGACGGGCCCCAGACCGATGACCTTCACCTTCCAGGGAGCGATGGAGGGGCCGCGTGATCCCCAGGCGTTCGAGAAGATGCGCTTCCCGAGGGCGGTGTTCCCTGCGGAAGAACGGGCCATGATGCTCTACGCGATCGGCGCTGGGGCGCGAGGCCTGTTCAACTACGTCCACTCCAGCGAGTATACAGAGACGCGCTGCTCGCGAGGCACCGGCGAGCTTCCGGAGGTATGGAACGAGATCGGAGCGGTCTACCGTGAGTTGGAGCTGGTCAGCCCCCTGCTGGCCCTGGCGCACCCGACGAAGCTGTGCACCAGCGACCGGGAGCAGCTCTGGCTGCGCACGCTGCTGTGCGGTGAGGATGCGGCGCTGATCGTATGGGTGAATGACGACTACGTGCAAGACCGGCTCAGGGTGCGGGTGAACCCGCAGCGCGATGTGGTGATCCGGGTGCCGGAGATGCCGTGGCTCAGGGGCTGGAGAGCCTACTCGGTCGGGGAGGCCGGGCTCGCGCCACTCGAACGGAGCGGGCCCACGGTCCGGATGCCGCACGCGGACGTGGGCGGCCTCATCCTGCTGACGGCGAAAGAGGGTCTGGTCGAGCAACTCGCCCAGCGCTACGAAGCGCGCAATCAGCGGGTGGCCATGGCACTGCTGAGCTCCTGGCAGGTCGATCTGGCCAGCCGGGCCAGGCGGACCATGGAGAGGCGGACACTGGCGGGCGAGTACGAGGGGCACATCGTCACTGGTAGTGGCATCGGTGCGTACGGCATGACGCTGCCGGAGTACTGGAACCCCTCAAAGACGCGGTACAACGTGCTTGAGGCGGGAGTCAACGACAGCCAGGAGGGACCGGAACAAGGCGTGGAGTGGCCGATCACGGTCGCCGAGCCGCAGGCGGGCAAGCCGCATACGCTGCACCTGCTGGTGGCGGCCTTTGGAGCTGATGGGCGGATCGTGGTCCAGGATGCCGAGGGGACGGTGCTGGCCGAGATGAAGCAGAGCGGGCACTGGGCTGAAGGGGAAGTCTGCAAGCTGCGCTTCGTGCCGGCGAAGGCGGGAGCCTACCGGGCGCGGATCACCATTCCGGGCAAGGGGCCGAAGGGAGTGCGAGCGGCCGTCGCGGCCTACGCAGTGCCGGAGCCCTGAAGGCGGGAGCATGCGCGGCCCGCTCCGAGGAGTGTCTGCGCCCTCGAGGCGGCGGAGGCGGACCTGACGGTTCGCGGCTGCGCGGTCGGGCAAGCCCGAGACCTGGTTGCGGGGCAGAC
>CAZZDO010000775.1:0-1827 GCA_964653205.1 uncultured Armatimonadia bacterium
GCTCCCACGCTCCCACGCTCCCACGCTCCCACGCTCCCACGCTCCCACGCTCCCAGAAGGTCCTCTCCCTCCGCCGCCGAACCTCTCCCCCATTCCTGCCTTCGGAGGGTTCTTCATGGCCAAGCTCAAGGTCGGTTTCGTCGGCGCCGGCGGCATTGCCCGCGGCGCGCATCTCCCTGCTTTCCAGGCGCTCGCTGATGAGTGCGAAGTCGTGGCCGCGGCCGATGTCGCGGCGCCGGTGCTCGAGACCTTCGCCGCCGCCGCCGGCCTGGACGCCGGCCAGTGCTACAGCAACTACGGCGACATGCTCAGCAAGGCGAAGCTCGATGTCGCCGTCATCTGCACGCCGAACTCGTGGCACTGCCAGCCCACCATTGACGCCTTCGCCGCCGGCTGCCACGTGCTGTGCGAAAAGCCCATCGCCATCAGCGCCGCGCAGGCGCGCGACATGATCGCCGCCGGGCACAAGGCCAAGAAGCTCTTCATGGTCGGCCAGACCCTGCGCTTCCTCAAGCCCGGCGCGATGATGAAGGAGTGGGTCAACGAGGGCGTCATCGGCGACATCTACTGGGCGCGGGCGCAGTACCTGCGCAACCGCGGCATTCCCGGCCGCCTCGGCTTCGTCTCCAAAGAGCTGTCGCAGGGCGGGCCGATCTATGACATCGGCGTCCACGTGCTCGACCTCGCCCTGTGGCTGATGGACTTCCCCGAACCCGTCAGCGTCGCGGCGGGCGTCTACAACAAGCTCGCCAGCAAGAAGTCGCCGCTCAACCCCTTCGCGCCCAAGCAGTACACGGTGCCCGATGACTCGTCCTTCAGCCTCATCCGCTTCGCCAACGGCGCGACGATCTCGCTGGAGTGCAGTTGGGCGCTGAACATCCCGCAGCCGGCGATGAACGTGACCGTGTGCGGCGAAAAGGGCGGCTGCCAGTACGAGCCGCTGGCGATGGTCACCGAGCGGCACGGGCGGCTGGACCGCGTGACGCCGGAGATCTACAAGTACCCCGAACCCGGCGGGCATCACGCGGAGGTCCGCGACTTCATCGAGGCCATCCGCAAGGACAAGCCATCGCCGGTGCCCGGCGAGCAGGCGCTCATCACGCAGCGCATCCTCGATGCGATCTACAAGAGCGGCGAGAAGGGGAAGGAAGTGAAAGTGGAGTAACGGCGAGAACGGAAGACGGAAAACGGAAAACGGGGAACGGCCCGACCCGGCAGGCGGGCGCCGTTCCCCGTTCTTCGGTTCTGCGATTGGCGCCGCGATTCCCCCCTCACGAATGCGCCGCGATGAACTCCTTGATCCACGTCGCCTGCTCGAGTTGCCCGTCAATCAGGTTCCCCGACAGGATCGAGTAGCCGTCCAGCGTCCCCGCCGCGACGTTGCGCGCGATGGACTCCCACTGCACCTGCACGCGGTCCAGCGGCACCGGCGCGCGCATCGTGTAGTCCCGCAGGTACGCCCCCATCATGATCGGCTTGTCGGGGAAGACTTCGCGGCAGCGCGCGAGCCCCTCGTCCTGCTGCACGAGTTCCTCGGACTTCCAGACCCACAGGTTGACGACATCCATGAACTGCGCGAAATCCGCCCACTCGGGCGCTTCGAGTTCGTGCGTGTAGACGACGACCCACAGCTTCAGGTCCGGGTTGGCGCTCTTCACCGCGGCGTAGACCTCGCCGTACAGCTCGGGCGTCATGTTGTCGCGCCGCGCGAGGCCCAGCATGTCGTCGTGGAAGGCCCCGGTGATGTTGGGGTACTTGAGCGACAGCTCGCTGACCAGCGCGGCTTCGTCGCGGACGCGCTCGGGGCGGGAGTCCACGCTGTGGTCG
>CAZZDO010000776.1:0-1823 GCA_964653205.1 uncultured Armatimonadia bacterium
GGAGGGCGTGGAGGTGGAGTTCCGCGGGGGTGTGAGCGGGCAGCCACTGCCGGGGTTGCTGAGTGATGCGGTTACGGCGCTGGCGGAGGATCGGGCCGGCAATCTGTGGGTGGGGACTTGGGCCGGCTTGTGTCGACTCGATGGACATGGCTGGACTTCGTTAGCCGATGCGGGAGGTGCCGCCTCGGGGGTGGTACACGGACTAGCTGTGGACAACCAGGGCACCGTATGGGCGACTGCCGGTGCTGATGGCGTCAGCCGGCTAGATGGCACGGGCTGGACGCACTACTGTCTGGACGCCGGTACCATCGCCGTGGGGGCCCGTGGCGATGTGTGGTTCGGCGGCCGCGGAGCGCTGTACCGGTACAACGGTTCGGAGTGGTGGCGGTACGACTCCAGCGACGGTGTAGACCATCCGGGTGGCACTAGTGTGCTCGGTTGGGTCGCTGTGGATCGTGACGGTGTCGTCTGGGCGAGCAAGATGGCGCAAGGCGTAGCCCCGTCAGGCCAGCGCCAGGAGTTGGTGTCCTTCGACGGGCAGCGCTGGACAGCGTACGACCTGCCGAAGGTGGATGTCCAGGACTATGTGTGCGGGCTCGTCGTCGACGGCGAGAACAGGGTATGGGTGAGTACGCCCACGTCGCTGTTCGCCCGGGATCGAGGGATCTGGAGTCGGTACGCTGGGCGCGAGTTCTCCTGGGTGTCGGGGCTGACGATAGATGGGCAGGGCCGCTGCTGGTTCGGAGCGGTCCACGAGAGCACGGTGTACATCGGCTTTCTGCGAGCTGGCCGCTGGACGGGCGTTGCTGGCACCTTGGACCAGTTCCGTCCGCATGTCCTCGCCTACGGCGGCAGTGGGCTCTGGTTCACGTCGCCCCTCGCCCCTGGTCTGATCCGGTGGCCGTGGGAGGATTTGCCCACGGCGGTGGGAGCCGAGCCGGGACCTGCGTTGCCGCAGTCGTTCGGGCTCCTGCAGAATCGTCCCAATCCCTTCAATCAGCAGACACAGATCAGCTTCGCGTTGCCGGTGACCCAGCAAGCGTCGCTGGAGGTGCGCAACGCGACGGGGCAGCGGGTGACGACGTTGGCCGCCGGCCAGTTCACCGCTGGCGCCCACGTGGTGAACTGGGATGGGCGGGATGCCAGGGGGATGGCTGTGGGGTCCGGAGTGTACCTGTGCCGGTTGGCCGCGGCGTCGGGAACCGATGTGCGCAAGCTCACGCTCTTGCGGTGAGGAAGTGCGGCCATGGACCGGACAGGGGGCAGTTGTGCTCGTCTTCGCTCGCGTTGCAGAAGGCTACTGGCGGGGCATGTCCTGGCGGCGCTGATGGTGGGCTTGTGGTTGCGCCAGAGCGTCGAGGCCCAGTTCACGATCGGCGTCTGGCAGCCGGGTGGACATGTGCTGGCGGACACTTCGTTTTTGGCCACGGACGCCGCGTGCCTGGACTCACTGGGCATAGACCTGCTGGCGGACAGCACACCGGACGTGGACATCGACTTCCCGTGGGCGGATCGCGCGCAAGACTACGAGGAGGCGATCGCTGACCGCTGGAAGGGGTTCGGGCGGTTCATGGTGCACCATGAACCGGAGTACCAGAACTCGCTGCTTGGGTACACTCTGGAGCGGTTCGCGGGCACCACATGCCCGATCACTCAATCGCATCTGGATGCGGTGGCTGATGCCCTGCGGACGAAGTGGGTCGACCCATCGTATGGTGACGCCTTCTACGGCTACCGGATTGGCCACGAGGACTTCCCGTCGGGCAAAGGTATCTACGACCAGGCCACCTACCCCAATCTCATCCAGGTCATCCGGACCGTGC
>CAZZDO010000777.1:0-1821 GCA_964653205.1 uncultured Armatimonadia bacterium
GACAGCCCCTTGGCCGCCCCCCGCAACGCCCCCCACATGCCGAGCGTCACGATGAACGGCGTCAACCGCAGCCGCGTGATCAGCGTCCCGATGACAAGCCCGCACAGCGACCCCGTCGCCACACCCCCCAGCGCCGCAACCACAGGCGGAACCCCGCGATTCAACAGCAAGGCGATCGTCACCGTGCTGAGCGCAATGACCGACCCGACCGAAAGATCGATCCCACCGCTGACAATCACGATCGTCATGCCAAGCGCCGCCGTGCCGACCACCGTCGTCTGCAGCAGCATGATCTGCAGGTTGTCGGCGCGGCTGAACTTCTCCCACCGCAACACCGCAAAGAGCAGAACCACGAAGACCAGCCCGAGCAGCGGGCCAAGTTGCCTGAGCCATCGTTTCATACCGTTCCCGTCGCCTCCTGCATGATCGAATGCGCGTCCAGTGCGGCCGCCGGCCGCGGCGCCGTGAGCCGCCCCCGGCACATCACGGCAATGCGGTCGCAAACACCCAGCAGCTCGGGCAGGTAACTGCTGACCATCAGGACCGCCTTGCCCCGGCACGCCAGTTCGTCCATCAACCGGTAAATCTGGGCCTTGGACCCCACGTCAATCCCCCGCGTCGGCTCGTCGAGCAGCAGCACATCCACATCGTGATACAGCAGCCGCGCAAGCGCCACCTTCTGCTGGTTGCCCCCCGACAGGTCGCCCGCCGCCTGCTGCGGCGCCCGGCACTTGATCGGCAACGCCTCGATCCATTGGCGGGCGGCAGCCGCCTGCCGGGCCGGCAACACCAGCCCCGCAGGTCCCAGTCGGCGCAGATTCGTCAGCGTCAGGTTGTCCGCCACCGACAGTCCCGTCGCGAGCCCCTCGTTCTTGCGGTCCTCGCTGAGCATGCCCACTCCCTGCGCCCAGCGGCGCGGGGCGGAGGCGGGTCCGGAATACGCGCCGACCCTGATCCGCCCGCGGCGCACCGGATCGAGCCCGAACACGGCCCGCAGGAATTCCGTCCGGCCCGCGCCCGCGAGCCCCGCGATCCCGAGAACCTCGCCCCGGTGGAGCGCGACCGAAGCGTCCTCGGGCCTGAACTGGCCCGCCAGTGACTCGATTTCCAGGATCGCCTCGCCCCGGACATGCGGCGAACGGGGATAGAGATCCCGCACCTCGCGCCCCACCATCAGGGCAATGATCCGCTCCGGCGGTGTTGACGCCGTATCCCCGCCCCCCACCGTCGCACCGTCGCGCAGCACGGTGAAGCGGTCGGAGAGGGCCTTCACTTCCTCCAGCACATGGGAAATATAGATGATGCCGCACCCGCCCTCTTTCAACCTCCGCACCAGGGCGAAGAGCCGCTGGACATCCTTGGCCGACAGGCTGCTCGTGGGTTCGTCCAGCACCAGCACACGGCAGCCCACCGCCACGGCCCGGGCGATCTCGACCAACTGCCGGGCCGCGATGGGCAGGTCGGCCACCCGCGTTTCGGGCGCCAGACCGGGATCAATTTCCTTCAGGGCCTCCGCGGCCTGCCGGCGCATTTCGCCCCGGCGCAGGAACCCGCACCGCGCCGGCTCCATCCCGAGCAGGATATTCCCGGCCACCGTCAGATGCGGCGCCAGCGACAGTTCCTGGTAGATCATGGCCACGCCGGCACGCCGGGCCTCGTGCGGATTCCGCGGCTGGAACGGCTGACCGTCCAGCCAGAGACTCCCCGCATCCGGCCGGTGCGCGCCGGAAAGCACCTTCATGAGGGTGCTCTTCCCGGCGCCGTTTTCGCCCACCAGCGCGAGCACCTCGCCGGCGTGGACATCCAGATCCACCCCATCCA
>CAZZDO010000778.1:0-1817 GCA_964653205.1 uncultured Armatimonadia bacterium
AAGATCCTGGCGGGGTACGCCGGGGCGGCCGCTGATGCCCTGGCGCTGTTCGAGCGCCTCGAGGCGAAGCTCGACGAGTATTCGGGCAACCTTGAGCGCGCCTGCGTCGAGTTGGTGAAGCTCTGGCGCACCGACCGCGTGCTGCGGCAGTTGGAGGCCATCCTGTTAGTCGTGGACAAGGACCGGATGTTCCTGGTGACTGGCACCGGCGACCTGATGACCCCCGATGAGGACCTGGTGGCCATCGGCTCCGGCGGAGGTTATGCGCGGGCGGCCGCCGAAGCTCTGCTCAAACACACGGACCTGCCGGCCGAGGAGATTGCCCGCGAGGCGATGCGCATCGCCGCGGGCATCTGCATCTATACCAACGACCGGGTCACCGTGGAGGTGTTGGAGTGATTGAGAACGAGCTGACCCCACGCCAGATCGTGGAGGAGCTGGACAAGTACATCATCGGGCAGAACGCGGCCAAGCGGGCCGTGGCCATCGCCCTGCGCAACCGCGTGCGGCGGCAGCACATCCCCGATGACCTGCGCGATGAGATCATCCCCAAGAACATCCTGATGATCGGACCGACCGGCGTGGGCAAGACCGAGATCGCCCGCCGGCTGGCGAACCTGTCGCGCGCCCCGTTCATCAAGGTCGAGGCCACCAAGTACACCGAGGTCGGCTACGTGGGGCGCGACGTGGAGTCCATGATCCGGGACCTCGTCGAGATCTCCTACCGCATGGTCGAGAATGAGGCCTTCGACGAGGTATGGGAGGAGTCCGAACGGGCCGCCGAGGAGAAGCTGCTGGACATGCTGGCTCCCGAAGTGCCCGAGCACACGCAGATGACTCTCACGCCGCTCGTGGGGCCGGCGCTGACACCGGCCGAGGGCGATGTCGAGGCGCAGCGGGCCCGGGCCGAGGCCGACGAGCGCCAGCGCCGCCGCGCCAGCCGCGTGCGTGAGTTCACCCGCGCCCGCCTCGAAGCCGGCGAGTTGGAGGACGAGCCCGTCGAGATCGAGGTCGAAGAGCCCTCGCTGCAGAGCATGCAGATCTTCTCCTCCGCCGGCATGGAAGAGATGGGCTTCAACATGCAGGACATGTTGGGCAACATCTTCCCGGCCCGCAAGAGCAAGAAGAAGACGACCGTGCGCGAGGCGCGGCGCATCCTCACCTACCAGGAAGCCGAGAACCTCGTGGACGCGCAGGAGGTGGCGCGTGAGGCCGTCGAGCGCGTCGAGCAGACCGGGATCGTGTTCATTGACGAGATGGACAAGGTCGCCGGGCGCGAGGGCGGCCACGGGCCGGATGTCTCGCGCGAGGGCGTCCAGCGCGACATCCTGCCGATCATCGAGGGCAGCACCGTGATGACCAAGTACGGTCCGGTGCAGACCAACCACATCCTGTTCGTGGCCGCCGGGGCGTTCCACGTGTCCAAACCGTCGGACCTGATCCCCGAATTGCAGGGCCGCTTCCCGTTGCGGGTGGAACTGTCGAGCCTGAGCGAAGCCGATTTCCGCCGCATCCTCATCGAGCCCCAGAACTCGCTGACCAAGCAGTACACGGCGCTGCTGTTGACCGAGGGGATCACGACGGACTTCCGCGAGGAGGGCCTGGCGGAGATCGCGCGGCTGGCGCAGGTCGTCAACGAGCGGACCGAGAACATCGGCGCCCGGCGGCTGTACACGTTGATGGAGCGGCTGCTGGAGGACCTGTCGTTCGAGGCGCCCGACATCGGCGAGCAGCAGGTCATCATTGACGTGGGCTACGTGCGCGACAAGCTCAAGGACGTCGTGGAGAACGTGGACCTGTCGCGGTACATGCTGTAG
>CAZZDO010000779.1:0-1811 GCA_964653205.1 uncultured Armatimonadia bacterium
CATGTGGGGCGGGTCAGGATCGTCGTAGCGACAAGGGAGGACGGTGACGGGTAGTTGGCACGCAAGAGCAAGGTCCGCAAGACCAAAGAGCCGAGTAAGCCGAAAGGGTTGCGGCCGGCCGACTTCATCTTTCCGGGAGAGAAGGCCAGCTACTGGGGTGGCGTAGCGGGGATAGCGATCGTGTTTGTCTGGTTGGCGGCGATGGGGTTCTTCTTCCTCAAGAACGCCGCCGGGCAGCGGCTGTGGTATGTGCCGCTGGAGGTCCTGGCCTACCCGGTGCTGGCGGTAGTGATCGCCAACATCCTGGCGGCGCGGCCGCGGCAGGCGCAGTTCAAGAAGGTGGGGCGCCAGGCGCGGGTGATGAACAACAACCACGCCGACCTGTACCGGGTGCTGTCGCGCCAGGCTTCACTGCTGGGAATGAAGACCCCGCCGGACATGTACCTGGTGGACGACCAGCAGCCGATCATCTTCAGCCTGCCGGCCGGGCGGAGCATCATTGTGGCCAGTCAGGCGCTGCGCCAGGCGCTGTTCCCCGACGAGTTTGAGGCGCTCATGGCCCATGAAGTCGCGCACATCGCCTGCAAGCATGTGCGGGTGGACATGGCCATGACGTTCATCCGCCACGCGAACATCGGGATCAAGATCGGGCTGTTCCCGGTGCTGCTGATGATGTTCTTTGCGCGGGCGTGGAAGGACCTGATTGAGTTCACGGCCGACCGGGGCACGCTGCTGATCATGCTGCGCCCGGCGGTCATCAACGCGGCGCTGGTGAAGTTCGCGGTGGCGGCCGACCCCAACGCGGGCATCACGTCCGAGGAACTCCAGACGTTCCTGGACAGTCAGGGCGACATCGCGACCGACTCGGCGCAGATGGAGCGCCACTTCCGCATCGGGCAATTCATGAGTTCGCAGCCCGGGCTGCGCGAGCGCATCGAGCAGTTGACCGAGTTCCCGCAGACCAAGCAGGGGCAGGAAGCCATCGCCAAGTCAGCGGAGTTGCAGGGCGTGGCGATCCCGGCCTTCGGCGGCGCCGCCAGGCGCGCCGCGGACGGCATCGAGCACATCGCGACCGATGACGACGAGCCGGGCATTCCCGGCGGAGTCTGACGCCGGCGCACGAGTAGTCAGCTAGGGGATTCCCTGCCCTGAGAGCAGTTCAGGACGCGGAATCCCCTCGGCGCTTGTGCGGGGAGTCCGTCGGGGCTCAGTCGGTTGCGGCCGGGTAGCTGCCGAGGATCTTGACCTTCTGGCAGTGCTCGGCGAGGCCCTGGAGAGCGGCGCGCACCATCGGGTCGTCCTGGTGGCCGTCAAAGTCCACATAGAAGAAGTACGGGCCCTGCAGGCCGGTGGGAGCGGGGCGGGACTGGATCAGCGTCAGGTTGATCTGGTGGGCGCTCAACGGCACGAGGGCGGCGGCGAGCGCGCCGGACTTGTGCAGGGTTGTGAACAGCACCGAGGTCTTGTCCGCGCCCGTGGGCCCCGGGTGGCAACGGCCCATCACGAAGAACCGGGTGCGGTTGTTGCGGTAGTCCTGGACGTCATCGGCCAGCGTGTTCAGGCCGTGCTTATCGCCGGCCTCGGCGGTCGCCAGCGCGGCGACGGCGGGGTCCTGGGCCGCGGCGGCCTCGGCGGCGGCCGCCGAGGTGCTCGCCACCGGCACCAGTTCGGCGTCGGGCAGATGCTTGCGCAGCCAGTGACGGCATTGCGCCAGCGGCTGCGGGTGGGAGAGGACGCGCTGGATCTGGTCCAGCCGGCCGCTGGCCAAGAGGCAGATGCGCACCTCCACATAGGCCTCGGCGCAGATCGAG
>CAZZDO010000780.1:0-1810 GCA_964653205.1 uncultured Armatimonadia bacterium
GTGGCTGCAGATGCTGCAAACCGCGCGGGGGCAGGGCGTGGAGATGATGCCCTTCGGCCTGGAGGGGCGGCTGCGCCTGGGGCCGCACACGTGGCTGGAAGTCATCGGGCCGCCCCGGGGCGCTACGTTCCGCGAGGACCCGGTCAACAATGGCAGCCTGGTGGTGCGGCTGGGGCACGGGCAGAGGGTGATGCTCTTCCCGGCGGACCTTGCGGCCGAGGGCGAGGCGCGGCTGGTGCAGGCCTACCCGCAGCCGGGGCAGTTGCAGGCGGATGTGCTGCTGGCGCCCCATCACGGCAGCGGCGGCGCGTGTACGCGGGGCTTCCTGCAGGCGGTCGGC
Source organism: uncultured Armatimonadia bacterium (assembly GCA_964653205.1). Taxonomy (GTDB): domain Bacteria; phylum Armatimonadota; class Zipacnadia; order Zipacnadales; family UBA11051; genus JAJFUB01. The sequence goes on from CAZZDO010000780.1 coordinate 341, forward strand.
GCGCGGACGATCATTCTCTCGTGCGCGAGCGGGCGGCGCGGGCCTCCGCCAAGGACACTGCGGACCTTTGAGGAACTGGGGCTGCAGGTCTGGCGCACCGATGTCAATGGCGTCGTCACCGTGCAGAGCGACGGCCACAAGGTGACGGTGCGCGGCAGCGCCCGGGCGGGGCGCTGACCCCCCAGGAGGCCACCATGCGAACTCCCCTCTTCGCTATTCTGTTGATGCTCGCGGTCGGTCTGGCGCAGGCGCAGGACGTGCAGGCTGTCAGCCCGCTTGCGGCGACCGCTCCGCGGATTGACGGCAAGCTCGGCGACGCCGCCTGGCTGGCGCAGCCGCAGATCGCCCACTTCGCGGTGGCGTCGCAGTTCGCGCCCTCGCCCAAGGCGATCAGCGCCTGGCTGTGCCATGACGACAAGGCGCTGTATCTGGGCTTCAAGATCATGGAGCCGAAGCCCGAGTTGCTCAAGCGCGCGGCGCCGGACGGCTCGCGGGACGTGTGGAAGGACGACTGCCTGGAGGTCTTCATCCGGGCCGGCGACAGCAGCCTGGACTTCGACCAGTTCATCGTCAACTGCGCGGGGGCGCGGCAGAGCGAGCGCTGCCGCAACGGCGTCTACGCCACGGACTGGCGGCCGGACTGGCCGGCGGCGGCGGCCATCGGCGCGGACCACTGGACGGTCGAGGTCGCCATTCCCTTCGCGGTGCTGGGCATTCCCGCGCCGACGCCGGGGGTGATGGTGCAGCTTGGCGTGGGGCGGGAGGACTACACGAAGACGGGCCCGGAGTTGGTTAACTGGCCGGCCGGGGCCTCCTATGGCGGCAGTGGCGGCTATGGGCGGCTGTTCTTTGTCAGCGACAACCAACTCACGAACGCGGACTTCGCCCGGCAGCAGGACGGGAAGGTCGTCGGGTGGGGCTTCGGCGAGACCGACGCGCAGTTCTTCTCGTCGGTGCAGGACCAGGGCGCGGCGGTCATCCACTTCAACTCGCCCGGGCGGTACTGCGTTGCCCAGCAGGGCCTGCGCTTGAAGCCCAACGCCACCTACCGGCTGTCGGCGGACGTGCGCGGCACGGCGGGGGCGTACTTCCGGGCGCGCACCGCCAAGCGCAAGGGCGACCCCACGACCCCCTACGACTTCTACGCCAAGGCCGCAGGCGACTATCAGTCCCTGCAGGTGAGCTTCCCCACCGGCGAGACGGGTGACGCGCTGATCATCATCGGCGCGACCGAGTCCACCGGCGTCGGCGAGGTGTTCATCCGGAATCTGAAGGTGACGCAGGACATCGGGCTGGCGGCTGACGGCCCGGCCATTCCCATCCCGTCGGGCCAGCGGGTGCGCCTGACCAAGCTGCTCGTCAGCGACTGCCGCGCGAGCCGGGGGTTCGTCACCTCGCCCGTGGACGGGCGGCTCAACAGCTACAACTGGAACGTGGATAGCTGGGAGTACAACCAGGGCGGGGCGGGGG
>CAZZDO010000781.1:0-1806 GCA_964653205.1 uncultured Armatimonadia bacterium
CCCCACGCCACCGCTCTGGCCGAGGGAGCACCGATGGCGTATACTCCTGCCAGGAACCAGACCAACACGCGGAGGACATGGCGGCCATGAAGCTGCGAGGCGGTGTCTTGCTGACGGTGACGTGGTGCGTGTTCGTGGGAGGCGCGATCCGGGCCGCGCCGGTGCAGCTCACGAAGGGCCCCGGCGATGACACGGAGGCGGCCTGGTCGCCCGATGGGCGCGCGATCGTCTTCCAGAGGACGCTCGACGGCGACGCGGACCTGCAGGTGCTGAACGTGGCGACGGGGGCCGTCAAGCCGCTCGTGATCGGACCGGGGGAGGCGCTGTACCCCGCGTGGTCGCCCGATGGTCGCTTTGTCGCGTACTCGTTCGGCCACATCACGCGTACGGTGGCCCAGGGGCAGGAGCGGGGCTACAACCTGATGATCGTCCCGGCCGCGGGGGGTGCGCCGCGGCGGCTGACCGACGGTCTCGTGCGCGACTACGTCCCCGCCTTTAGCCCCGACGGCCGGAGCCTGTACTTTTCCTCGACGCGGGAGATGAAGCAATCCGCCGTGGGCATCTGGCGCCTGCCGATGCCCCCTCCCGCCGGGGAGGCGCTGCCGACCCCGGAGCCGGTCATCTGCCGGGACGCGAACGACTGCGCGGCGGTGCAGCCGTCGCTGTCGCCGGACGGGCGGTTCCTCGCGTTCGGGATGATCCGGGGGATGCGGTCGAATTGGATCATCATGCTGGCGAAGGCCGGCCAGCCCGAGCAGGTCTATCCGCTGACCGACCCGGCGTGGGTGTGCTACGGGCCGCGCTGGTCGCCCGATGGGAAGTGGCTGGCGTGCACGGGCTATCGGCCGGGCGATCCGGGCTGGGGGGTCTATGTCATCGAGGTGCGAAGCGGCGGGGCGATGCGGCTGGACACCGGGCCGGGGAATTCGCGCAGCCCGGCGTGGTCGCCCGACGGCAAGCAGTTGGTCTTCGAGAACAACCGCACCGGGAGCTACAAGCTCTATCGCTTCAGCCCACAGCTTCCCGCGCACATCGCCAACCCGCAGGCGGTCGAAGAGAACATGCCGCCGGTGCTGAAGCTCAGCTTCGCGGGGCTGACGGGGGAGACCGTGAAGGACGAGAGCGCGGCGGGCAACGACGGCAAGATCGTGGGGTCGGTCACGCCGGCCGAAGGGGGCGTCACGTTCCCCGCGGGGAGCTACCTCACGGTGCCGGAGCCGAAGGGATGCGACTTCGGCCACCGGTCCTTTTCGGTGCGGGCGGAGATCATGGTCGAGCGGCACACGCAGGCGCTGCGCCTGATCGCCGATGGCGACTACCCCATCTGCCGGCGGGGCTGGCAGCTCTATCTGGATGATAAGGACCGCCTGTGGTTCAGTGGGCGTAATGCGGCCTCGCTGTTCGTTGGCGCCTGCACCGACGGGCCGGCGCCGGTCGGGCAGCGCCTGACCGTCGTCGGTACGCGCGACCGCCGGGGCGTGATGGAGCTGTTCGTCAACGGCACGGCGCAGACGGCGGTGGGCACGGGGGCGAACATGTCGTACCCGGACGCGACGCAGATTCGCGTGGGGCTGCAGTTCGATGGCACGATGCCGGCCACGGGGCTGCGGCTCTACAGCCTGGAGGTCCACCCCGCGCTGCTGCTGCGCAGCGGCGGCGTGGCGGTCAGCCTGGAGGAGTTCCTGAAGCCATGAGACACCTGCTGCTGATCGCGCTGGGCGTTGTCGCAGCGGCGGAACTTGCGGCGCAACCCGCCGCGGCGCCGCGACGGTTCGAGGTGGCGGCGTGGGTGGATCACTTCGACTT
>CAZZDO010000782.1:0-1804 GCA_964653205.1 uncultured Armatimonadia bacterium
GTCGGCGTCAAAGAGGAGATGGCGCGCGGCGCGGCGAAAGCCCGGCGGCTGGCGGAGAGAGTGTAGGGGCGCGATTCATCGCGCCCACGGACACCTTGTAACTCACCAAGGAGTCGCCTGTAGGAGCGGTCACCGACCGCGACAATCGCGGTCGGTGACCGCTCCTACAGGCGACACAATCTAGGAGGACTCATATGGCACCCTGGATCATGTTCACCAAGCACCTGGAGGGCTGGGACCTTAACCAGATCATGGACGGGCTGAAACGGGCCGGCGTGCAGGGGGCCGACCTGTGCGTGCGCCCCGGCTATCCCGTCACCCCCGAGAACGCGCCAACCGAACTTCCCGCGGCCGCCAGGAGGTTCGCCGATCAGGGCCTGAGCATCCCCCTGATCACCACCCCCGGCGACTTCGTCAGCGCCGACATGCCCTATGCCGAGTCGCTCTTCGCCGCCTGCGCCGCGGCCGGCGTCAAGCTCGTGAAGCTCGGCTACTGGCACATGGACGCCGACGGCTACTGGCCGACGCTCAGCCGCTGCCGCGAGCGCCTCGACGGCTTCGCCAAGCTGGCCGAAAAGACCGGCGTCAAGCCCATCGTGCACAACCACTCAGGCGCGACCATGGGCCTGAACTCCTGCGCCATGATGCACATCATGGAGGGCTTCGACCCGAACCTCGTCGGCGTGTTCGCTGATGTGGGCCATCTCTCGATGGTCGGCGAGCCGTACCCGATGGCCTTCAGCATCGTGCGCGGCTACCTGTCCGCGATCGCTTTCAAGGACCTCATCAAGAAGAAGAATGCCGACGGCTCGTGGGGGATTGACGTGATGCCGATGGGGCTGGGGAACGGCAACTTCCCGCAGGTCATGCAGCTGATCAAGGACATGGCCTTCGAGGGGCCGATCAGCTTCCACTGCGAATACGGCTACCTGCCGCCGGAGTCGATCATCCACCAGTGCAACATTGACACGCGGTTCATCCAGAATATCGTGGACAAGCTGTAGTCCCTCTCGCGTGGCGACAGAACCAGAAGCCGGTGGCACCCTTGCGGCGCCACCGGCTTGCTGTTGCAGTCACTGCGAGTAGTATCTAGTCGGGGTACTTCTCGGCGTCCACGTCGCCCTCGTACGAGCTGACGCCATCCACGAGCACCATCGTGCCGGACGCGTGGGTACTGTCCGTGAGGGTCAGGTGCATGGTGATGTTGTCCGCACCAAGCTGGGCAGTCGTGGCGGCCGCCCGGACGTCCACCGGGGTCATGTGCACGACGACATCATTGCCGGTCTGCTCGAACGTCCCCGCCATCTCAAGCGGGCTGCCACCCGTCTGATTGGCCCAGAAGTGCGCGCTGTTGGCGGCGCGCGTACCTACGGCCGAGGTGTCCACGTCGCCGAAGGCGAGCGTCCCGTCGGTGAGTTCCCGCGTCTGCGGCGGAGCGTCGGCCACGAGCACCAGCGCCAGGAAGATGCTGGGGATACCCCAGGATCCCAAGAGGCAGACCAACTCGTCGCGGCAACCTTCGCAGCTGAAGCACCCCATTACTATCGGCAACGACACGAGGATCAGTAGACACACAACCACACGCCGATGCGTCATCGCGCCTCACGTCCTTTCTGATTAGGGGCTAGCGCGGGGTGTGCCCATGCGGCCACCCCGTGCGGTACGCGCAACATGGACTACTCAAGCTGGTCGGCTAGCGATAACTTCGCCAAGAGGTGTCAGTCCTCCTGCTTGACCGCCAGCACCTTCCCGCCCTGCCGCGACACGAACATCGCCCGCGCCGTGGTCTTCAGGTCGCCGCATA
>CAZZDO010000783.1:0-1802 GCA_964653205.1 uncultured Armatimonadia bacterium
CCCGCAACTGGATCACTCTGCGTTTGACGCCTGACACCGCTGGACGGGGCAGACATGGCCGACTTCGTGATGGCGCTGGACCAGGGCACGACCAGCTCGCGGGCGATCGTCTTCGATGCCGCGGGCCGCATCGTGGCCTCGGCCCGCCGCCCGCTCACGTGCCACTACCCGGCGCCCGGATGGGTCGAGCAGGACCCGGCCGAGATCATCGGCGGCCAACTCGACGCCGCGCGTGAGGCGCTGCAGAACGCGGGCTTGCAGGCGGGCGACCTGTCCGCCATCGGCATTGCCAACCAGCGCGAGACGGTCATCGTCTGGGAGCGAGACACGGGACGCCCTGTGGCCCCGGCCATCGTGTGGCAGTGCCGCCGAACAGCCGGGCTGTGCGAGCAGTTGCGCGGCCAACTGGGCGACGACACCGTTCGCGAACGGACGGGCCTTGTCATTGACCCGTACTTCTCGGGCACGAAGCTGCAGTGGCTGCTCAGCGAGACGCCCGGAGCGCGGGCGCGCGCCGAACGCGGCGAGTTGCTCTGCGGCACGGTGGACACCTGGCTGATCTGGAAGCTGACCGGCGGGGCCGTCCACGCCACGGATGTCTCCAACGCTTCGCGGACGATGCTGCTGAACCTGCACACGCGACAGTGGGACGAGACGATGCTCGACGCGCTGCAGATCCCGCACGCGATGTTGCCGGAGGTGCGGCCGTCGAGCGGCTCGTTCGGGGAAGCGCAGGGGGACCTGCTGGGCGCGGCCGTGCCCATCGCGGCGGCCATCGGCGACCAACAGGGCGCGCTGTTCGGGCAGGCGTGCTTTGCGCCGGGGATGGCGAAGAACACGTACGGCACCGGCTGCTTTCTGCTGATGAACACTGGGAGCGAGCCCGTGCCGTCGCGGCAGGGCCTGCTCACGACGGTCGGTTGGTCGGCCGGCGACACGGTGGAGTACGCGCTCGAAGGCAGCGTCTTCATCGCCGGGGCGGCCATCCAGTGGCTGCGCGACCAACTGGGGCTGATCGAGACAGCGCCGGAGAGCGCTGCGATGGCGCGCGGCGTTCCGGACACGGACGGCGTGTACTTCGTGCCGGCCTTCGTGGGGCTGGGAGCCCCGCACTGGGACGACCGGGCGCGCGGGCTCATCATCGGGCTGACGCGCGGGACGGAGAAGGCGCATCTCGTCCGCGCGGCGCTGGAGGCCATCGCCTATCAGACAGCCGACGTGCTGCAGGCCATGGAGGCCGACCGGGGCGCGCCACTGACGGAACTGCGCGTGGATGGTGGCGCGGCCGACAACGACTTTCTGCTGCAGTTCCAGGCCGATGTACTCGGCGTACCCGTGGCGCGGCCCAGGATCATCGAGACGACGGCGGTGGGCGCGGCGTATCTGGCGGGGCTGGCCGTGGGCTGCTGGCCGGATCGGGAGGCCCTGGCGGAGCAGTGGGCGCTGGACCGGCGCTTCGAGCCCGCCATGCCGGAGGCGCGCCGCGCGGAGTTGCTCGCCGGCTGGCGCCGCGCCGTGGACCGCGCCCGGGACTGGGCGACTGACTGAAATGCCGGAGGACCGCATGAACGGAGCCGACGCACTCATCAAGGGCCTGCAGGAGCGCGGGGTGGACTTCATCTCGATCCTGTGCGGCAATGGCACCGAGGCCATCATCAACGCCGCCCACGACGCGGGGCTGCGCATGATTGACGTGCGCAACGAGCAGGCCGGGAGCTACCTGGCCGAGGCGTACGGCAAGCTCACGCGCAAGATCGGCGTGTGCGTCGTGTCCAGCGCCATCGCGCACATCAACGCGATGG
>CAZZDO010000784.1:0-1801 GCA_964653205.1 uncultured Armatimonadia bacterium
GCCTGGATGTGACCATCGTACGCGGCCGCTGCCCCAAGTATGCCTGATGGGCCTTCGTGTGAGGCCAGGTTACCCTTGCCAACTGTAGGTGCCCAGCACCTCGGCAAAGTAGAGCGTATGTTGCTGCTCAAGCGGGCGCTGGCGGTGTTCCACACCGGGTACATCGCGGACCCGCTCTTCACGCAGGGCCGGCTCCTGGGCCGGGAGGACTATGTCGACATTACCCACATGCGCCCTGCTGCCGTGGACCGGGTGGCACGCGCGTTCCCGGACCTGAAGATCCTCATGGCCCACTTCGGCAACCCCTGGTGGGAGGAGGCCTGGAAGGTGATGGCCAGCCATGCCCACGTGTACGCCGATTTCTCCGGCGGCACGGCCAAGACCCGGTCCATGTCGATGTGGCGCGAGATGTTTGCCCCCGACGGTCGCCTGGACTCGAAAGCCGTCGGCAAGCTGTGCTTTGCCTGCGACGGCTCGCCGTTCTCGACGGCCACCGACAGTTACACCGCCATCATCGAGTTCTACGAACGGTTCTACGACGCGCTGCACCTCTCGGCGGAACAGCACCACCGGATCGACCGCGGGAACATCCTGGCCCTCATCGGCAAGTGAACGCCAGGGCTGTTTCGAGAAACCGCGCTGTCGATCTCATTGGAAGGCGCCATACGCGCGAATACCGCCCGAAGTAACTCGGCCGTTCAGGCCTGCCGAGGCCACCGGCAGGCCGTGACGGCTGAGGCGGACTACCACGGCGGAACGGGTCCGCTGTACCACCACCGGATCTCAGCCGTCACGGCCGTCCACGCGGACGGCCTGAACGACTGAGTCACCTCGGCCATGCCCGCGCCTGACGGCCGTTTCTTGAAACAGCCCTGCTCCCGGGCACAGATGCAGGGCCTCCTGGCGGATGCTATATTTGGATGGCAGATGGTCCCTCCTGTCGGAGTTCCGCGATCCATGCCCAAGCCCGATACGGAAACCGCGAGTTCGTCTCCTGATGGTGTGGCCGCTGACGACGAACTCAGCGTCCAGGAACGGCCGGAGACCGGCCTGTCCGCGACCGAACACGTCCTGCGCGGCGAGGTGCTGCGGCTCGTGTATGCCAGCGACGACGGCGCCTACGTCGTGCTGCGACTGCTCGACACCACGGGCGCGGAGCAGACGCTTGTCGGTCCGCTGGGTGGTCTGCTGGAGGGGCAGGACATCGAGGCTGGCGGCCGCTGGGAAACACACAAGGATCACGGCCGGCGTTTCCGGGTGTCACATTTCCGCGCCATCCTGCCCACGTCAGAGACCGGCATCATGCGGTATCTGGCGTCCGGGCTCATCCCCGGGATCGGGCCGGGATTCGCCGAGCGGATCGTCCGGCACTTCGGCAAAGACACTCTCGAGGTCCTGGACAAGTACTCCGAGCGGCTCAAGGAAGTGCCCGGCATTGGGCGGAAACGCATAGCCGAGATCCGCACGGCGTGGCAGCAGCAGTCGCAGCAACGCGACATCCAGGTGTTCCTGCAGGGGCTTGGCCTGAGTCCGTCTCTGTGTGGGCGGATCATGGCCAAGTACGGGGTTGCCTCGCCCGAGGTCGTGCGGAAGAACCCGTACCAACTCGCCACTGAGGTACACGGGATCGGCTTTCTCACGGCGGACCGCATCGCCCGGCAAGTGGGGATCGAGAAGGAGAGTTGTCTGCGCCTGGCCGCCGGCACCGTGTACGTGCTCGACCGGCTGACGGAGCACGGCCACACCTGCTTCCGGCGCCGGCAGCTCCTGCCGGAGGCGACGCGTACGCTCGAGGTGGATG
>CAZZDO010000785.1:0-1794 GCA_964653205.1 uncultured Armatimonadia bacterium
GGGTACAAGCCCCCGCCCGACAGAACGGCACCCCGCAACTAGAGCGGCGGTGGGCCTTGCCCGGCCGCAGCCAGAGCGCCGACCGCTCGAACTGGTATGGAGTCGTCGCAGCAGACTTGAATGGCGCGGGCGGCAAGGAGGTCGTGTACGGCCGGGCGGCGGCCGACGGCAGCGCCGAGGTCGTGGCCGCGCGCGGCGACGGCAAGCCCCTGTGGACGCACGCCTTCCCGCGCTTCGCCGGCCATGCCCCCAACTGGAACTTCAACGGGCTGACGCACTGGACCGCCGGGCGCTTCACGGGGCGGAGCGGCTGCGATGTGGCCGTCTCGTTGCGCCGGGGCAACATGCACACCGACGAGACGCACCTCTTGGACGGGCGCACCGGGCGGGAGGTGTGGTGCGGCATCAGCGCGACCGATGACCCTTCGGCGAGCCGGCGGCGGGGCTTCGGCGGAGCGGTCACGTCGGCCTATGACTGGGACGGCGACGGCGCCGAGGACCTCCTGTGCGCGTATCCCGATGAGTTCTATGTCGCCTCGGGCAAGACCGGAAAGCTGCTCAAACAGCGCTGGGCGTCGGACATCTTCCCCGGCGGGTGGCTGGCGTACGCGATCCCCGTGCTGGGGCGCTTTCGGCCCGATGGCGGCGTGGCCGCGATGTGGACCCAGGGCGGCTACCGGCGCGGGGTGATGACGCTGCAGGGGGAGAAGGTCTGGAACTTCGACTACATGGACGGCTATGGGTCCATGCCCGGGATTGGCGATGTGGATGGCGACGGGAAGCTGGAGGGGCTGAGCGTGCAGCAGAAGGTCACGACCTGCTACGACACGGCCACCGGCACGGTGCGGTGGACGATCCCGGACTTCGCGCAGACCAGTGACGCCGTGACGTGCGACCTCAACGGCGACGGGCGCGATGAGTTCATCTATGGGAGCGGCAACCGGCTCGTGGCGGTCAACGGGGCGGAGGGGAAGCCCAATGTCGTATGGAGCCTACCGCTGAGCGGCAGCGTCGCGTCGCCGGCGGTGGCGGATGTGGACGGCGACGGCACGCCGGAAGTGGTCGTGCTGACCCGCGACGGGTGGGTCAACGTCGTCGGGCGGCAGGGCGCCGGCTAGCGCCGTCAATGGTGGTGGTGCCCCTCCTCGATCTTGACCGGGGGCTTGGTGAGGCCCTCGGCGATGGCGGCCTTGATCGCCTCCGGCTCGACCTGGCCGCTCTTGATGTAGCCGAACTCCCCGTCCAGCCCCACCACGACCACCATCGGCAACGGCGCCTCGTGGAACCGCTCGGCGGTCTCACGCTCGTAGGAGTTCGTTGTGTCCACATGAACGAGGCGGACCCGCTTCTGCCCGGCGATGGCCTCCTTCACGCCGCTGAGGAACTTGGTCTCCGCAGGGCCTCGGCCCTTGGTGATGACGAGCACGGAAACGTCGCGGGCCTTCAGCGCCGCCTTGACACGGGCGTCGCCATCTTCAAGCTTGCCGCTGGTGCGGCCCCAGAAGGCCGCGGCCAGCGCCAAGGCGATGACGATGATGACGGCGATCATTTGTCCCTTCGGCATGGTGTTGCCTCCTGATGCTCGACTGACGCCGGGCGGACCGTAGCCCGGCGACCGTCAGAAGCTGTGCCAGGACTCCGCCAACTGCGGGGCCCCCGTCATGCCGATACGACCGGCATGACACCCCGCAACTGGACTTCGCAGAGCCTTGCGCAAGTGACGCAACAGTAGCGTCGTTTCAGTTGCGGGATAATATAGAACGGTCTACTCACCGGTCATGGCGAATAGGAGTT
>CAZZDO010000786.1:0-1794 GCA_964653205.1 uncultured Armatimonadia bacterium
GACGCCGGTCGAGGGCCACCCCATCGGCAATGGCCGGATGGGCACCATGGTGTGGACGACACCGGACACGATTGAGTTGCAGATCAACCGGGTGGATGTGTTCGCCGCCAATCGACACACCAGCGGCCGACGGTTCGAGGCGGCCGATCCGAGCACGGACTACTGCGGCGCCTGCGGCCGGGTCAGCATCAGGGTGGGCGGGGCCCCCTTCGCGCCCGGGCCAGCGTTCGCGCAGCGGCTGTCACTGGCGCAGGCGCGCTGCACCGTCACCGGCGACGGGGTGGAAGCCGAATGCTGGGTTGCCGCGGATCACGATGTTCTTGTCGTGGCGCTCACCGATCGGCGCGACGCCCCTGCGCCGGTCGAGGTCACCCTCCAGATGTGGCGCGCCCCCGAGGTGCGCCACGGTGAGCACAGTGCTGTCTACGACTTCCGGCACTCGCCTGAGGGCCTGGCAGTGGTGCAGGTCTTCCGGGAGGATGAGCACTTCTGCGCTTCGGCCGTCTCGGTAAGCGCCGTGGGCGGCGAGGTACAGACGGCAACGGACGAGCGGGCACGGACGCTGTGCCTGCCAGCCTTCAAGGGGACGCGCCAACTCCTCATCGCCAGCGCGTCTTCGTGGGACGAGGCCAATGACCCGGTGCAGGTGGCACAGGCGGTCTTGGACCTGGCCGACAGCCCCGGCGGATTGCAGGCGCTCTTGGCGGGCCATCTGCTCTGGTGGCAGGAGTTCTGGCAGCGTACGGCCGTCGAGATCAGCAGCCCCGACGGCACCGGTGAACAGGCGGTTCGTGATCGGCAACTCTACCTGTACCACATGGCGAGCACTTCCCGCGGCGCGTTCCCTCCGAAGTGGAACGGGTCCATCTTCCTGACGGACGGTGATGCCCGCGGCTGGGGCTCACAGTTCTGGCTGTGGACCACCGAGATGCTGTACTGGCCGCTGCATGCCGCCGACGCCGCCGACCTGACCGTCCCCTTCTTCGACATGTACCAGCGGCAACTGTCAGCCCTGGAAACAGCGGCGCGCCAGCGCTGGGCGGCGGCAGGCGTCTTCCTGCCCGAGACGGTGCCCTTTGACGGACCGGCGGAACTGCCGGAGGACCTGGTCCCTGAGTACCGCGACCTGTTCCTGCGGCGCCAGCCCGATGCTCGGATTTCGCCGGCACTGGCGTCGCGTTGTTGCTTCGACTTCCATCTGCGCACCTTGCTCTACCTGAGCGGGGAGGCCGGGCCCGCGATCCGGGGCTACTCGTGGATCAGCCACCTCACCTCTTCCGCGGCGGAACTGGCTGTCCATGCCTGGTGGCGCTACCGCTATGCGGGCGATACCGCCTGGCTGCGTTCGCACGGCTATCCGCTGTTGCGGGGCGTGGCGGAGTTCTACCGGAGCCTCCTTCGTTCGGGCGACGACGGCTACAGACACCTCCATGGAACCAACGCCCACGAGGACTTCTGGGGTGTCACCGACAGCATCATGGACCTGGCCGCCATACGTGGCACAGTGCCTTTGGCCCTCCGCGCGGCGGAGACCCTGGGCATGGACACCGACCTGTGCGAACACTGGCGGTCGTTGCTTGCAGAGTTGGCGCCGTATCCGCTGGGCTCAGACCCCCGCGCCAGGGCCTTGACCGGCGCTGTCCTGGCCGACGATGCCTGGGCGGCTGGCTACCCGGGTCTGGTGGCCGGTTCGCACAACCCCGAGGACGTTCAACTCACGCCAATCTTTCCCTTCGAGGACTGGACGCTGGAAACGCGGAAGCCACACCTGGACGCGGTGGCGCAGCGGACGAT
>CAZZDO010000787.1:0-1791 GCA_964653205.1 uncultured Armatimonadia bacterium
GACGGCGCTGCTGGACTGGGCGGCGATCCAAAGCAATCTCGGACATCAGGGGTAGAGGCAATCTCCATGCGGCACGTAGACCTGCTCCTGACCGGCGGACAAGTCCTCAACCTCTTCAGCGGCGAGCTGGAGCGCCTCGAGGTCGCCATCGCGGACGGGCGCATCATCGGCTTTGGCGACTTCCCGGCGCACGAGCGGCTTGACCTGTCGGGCCGCGTCCTGCTCCCCGGCTTCTGCGAGGGGCACATCCACGTCGAGAGCACGATGCTGGCCCCGGGGGAGTTTGCCCGCGCCGTGGCCGAGCGCGGCACCACGACCGTCGTCGCCGATCCCCACGAGATCGCCAATGTGGCGGGGCTGAAGGGCGTGCGGTTCCTCGCCGACGCCGTCCCGGCCGATCTGCTGGACCTCCACCTGATGGCTCCCAGTTGCGTCCCTGCCACCCCCTTCGAGACCGGCGGCGCGGAGATCGGCGTCGCTGAGATCGAGCAGATGCTGGCCTGGCCGAGTGTTCTCGGCTTGGGCGAGATGATGAACTTCCCCGGCGTCATCAGCGGCGACCCGGGCGCGCTGGCGAAGCTGCGGGCCGCGGCCGGGCGTCCGATTGACGGCCACGCCCCGGGCGTGACGGGCCCGGACCTGATGGCCTACCTCGCCGCCGGGCCCGAGTCCGACCACGAAGCCGTCGCCCTGGCCGAGGGCGAGGAGAAGCTGCGCCTGGGGATGTGGCTGATGATCCGCGAGGGCTCCGCGTCGCGGAACCTGGAGGCCCTCGCGCCGCTGCTGCAAGGGCCCATGCGCCATCGCTGTCTGTTGGTCAGCGACGACCTCGAGCCCGGCGACCTGCTGGAGCGCGGCCATCTCGACCATGTACTGCGGCGGGCCGTCGCCCTCGGCGTGGCGCCGTTGGACGCCGTGCGGGCCGTAACGCTCAACGTCGCCCAACGCTTCGGCCTGCGTCGCGTGGGGGCCATTGCGCCCGGCTACGTTGCCGACCTCGTCGCGGTGGACGATCTCGAACGCTTCTCCGTGCAGACGGTCATCAAGCGCGGGACGGTGCTCAAGCATGACGGCCGGTGGCTGGGCGCCGAAGCCCGCGCGGCGTCCGCCAAGCCGCCGTCGGTCCACGACAGCGTCTGCGGGGCAACGCCGACGGCGGACGCTCTGGCGTTCCCCGCCCCCGGAACCGGCGCGGAGGCACTCGTGCGGGTGATCGTGGCCGTGGAAGGGTTGATCGTGACGGAAGCGGCGACGGCGCGGCTGCCCGTGCGGGATGGCCGCGTGCTGCCCGACCCGGCGCAGGACGTGCTGAAGCTGGTCGCCATCGAGCGGCACGGGCGCAACGGCAACGTCGGGCGGGGCTTCGTGCGCGGCTTCGGCCTGCGCGCGGGGGCGCTGGCAACGACCGTGGCGCACGACTCGCACAATCTCCTGATCGCGGGCGCGGACGACCAGTCCATGCTGACCGCCGCGGCAGCCGTCCGGCGCCTCGGGGGCGGACAGGTCGTGGCCCAGGGCGAGCGCGTCCTGGCGGAACTCCCCCTACCGGTGGCGGGACTGATGAGCGACTTGCCCGTAGGCGAGGTGGCGAAGCGCTCGCAGGCGCTGCAGGCTGCTGCAGCCGCCCTCGGGTGCCGCTTGTCACGGCCCTTCATGGCCCTGTCGTTCCTGGCCCTGCCGGTGATCCCCCACCTGAAGTTGACCGACCGTGGGCTCTTTGATGTGGACCGCTTTGCTTTCACTGACCTCTTCGCCGACGGGGCTTGACGCCGCGCGCGAGCCTGCGCCCCT
>CAZZDO010000788.1:0-1789 GCA_964653205.1 uncultured Armatimonadia bacterium
CTAGCCGGCGCCCGCCACCTGTATGTCACGAAGCCGCAGGCTCGGCACGATCGTCCCCGGCTCCTCGCGGTAGTCGCTCGAGACCGCATCAATGGCCCGCAGCAACGTGAAGGCATCGCTGCCCACCATGGCCATCTTCACCGGGTAGGCCAGCTCGCCGCCGATGATCCGGAAGCCGAAGTCTACCGTCGCCGAGACTTCCCCGGACGCCGGGTTCGGCGCCAGACCGGCGAAGTTGATGTACAGCCCGTCGTCCAGGTCGGCGATCAGTTCGGCTTCGGGCCGGTCCCCGAGCGCCACTTGCAGGTTCGACGGCCCAATGCCCACGCCCCCGCCGTAGCCGCCACGCACCGCATGAGCGTTGTTGGCCACGGCGCCCTTGTGCGCCGTGTACGAGTTGTGCAGATAGCTCGTCAGCACGCCGCCGTCGAGCAGGAGCATCTCCTGCTTGGCCACACCCTCGGCGTCGTGGGATGAGGAAGCTATTCCCGCCGGCCAGAAGGGGACCTCCCTGACGGTCAGACAATCGGCGGCGATGGGCGCGCCCTCGTGGCCGATCAGGAACGACCGCCGGCGCTGCACGTGGTCGGCGTTGGCGGCCTCGATCACCGCGCCGAGCATCTCGGCCACGGCCAGCGGCCCCAGCACCAGCGAGGTCCGCATCGTCTGCACCGGCCGCGCGCCCAGGAAGCGCAGCGCCTCCCGGCACGCCTTCGCCCCGACCCCCGCCGGCACGAAGTCGCCCATGCGCCGGGCGATGTCGTAGTCGAAGTAGAAGCCCACATCCTCGCCGCGCTGGACGATCGCCTCGATCTCAAGTTCCACTTTCGTGCCCGGCCGCGTGAGGGCCACACCCGTCGAGCTGGCAATCGCGCCTTCCCCCACCGAGAACCCCGCCCCGCCGCTCACCCGCGCCTCGGGCTCGACGTCCAGCGCCTCGGCGATGGCTTCCTTGCACCACTGCACGACCGCCTCGGCGGGCAGCCCCGCCACGGCGTCGTCGAACAGCCCCTCAATCTCCGGGGCCGCCGACGGCTCGGGCAGGGCCACGAAGTCCGGGTCCGGGTGGGCGACCTTGGCGATGGTCGCGGCCTGTTCCCCGCAGCGGGCGACAGCCTCGGGCTCCAGGCTCTGCACGGTCGCGACTCCCAAGCCCCCGTTCACGAAGGCGCGCACGCCGATGCCGTAGTCGCGCACGATGTGGCAGTCCAGCACGCTGGAGTTGTCCACGGCGACATCGGCATGGCGCACGACGCCGCAGTAGGCGTCAGCGAAGTCCGCGCCGGCCTGCATGGCGGCGGCAACGGCGTGTTGGGCGAGATCGAGGATGCTTGGCATTGGCTGAAGGGTCCAGGGTCAAGGGTGACGACGTACGGCTACGGCCGCAGCTCTTGCAGTCGCTCCGCCATGTGGCGGTAATGGGCAAACGGCATGTCGGGCGAGGCCATGTCGTCCAGAGCCGGGATGAACCCGCCGTCGGCGATGAGCGGCGCCAGCCGTTCCAGCTCGGCATCAGTCGCCGCCGGCCCGGCGATGACCGCCTCCTTGGCGATGCCGCCAGTCATCAGCAGGTCCTTCCCGAAGCGCTGCCGCAGGGCCATTGGATCGGTCCCCGCCATCACTTCCAGCGGCCAGATGGCGTTGAAGCCCTGGTCGAGCATCGAGGGCAACAGGGCGTCGAACTGCCCCGCGCTCCACTGGGCGACCACAGGGATGCCGCTGTCGCGTAATAGCCGCAGCAGCGGCTCCTGGTAGGGCCGCCAGAACTCGTCATAGATGCGTGGCGAGA
>CAZZDO010000789.1:0-1779 GCA_964653205.1 uncultured Armatimonadia bacterium
AAGGACCGTCAGCGCCGTCTCCAGCTCTGCTACGGCTTGCGCCTCCTTCGCCGCGGCCTCCCGGACGTGCGCGGCGAACTCGCGGCGTGTCGCCGGGTCGGCGAGGCCCTGCTGCGCGGCGGGCTCCTGCCAGTCACGCCACCTCCAGACCTGGCCTGCGAGGTCGCCGACCTGATCGTAGAGCGCGGCGGCCGCGCTGAGGTCGTCAGCCACCTCCGGCACCGCCTCGGCCATGTTGCGAACGAACCCGGCGGCCCGGTGCCGCTGGTGGAGCATGACCACCTGGTCGCAGTGGACCATGGCACGGGTCCGCAGGACTTCCGCGTTGCCCGCCGGGTAGTCGGCATCGACCTCCAGCCCTTGGGCCCACGCCTCGTACGCGGCCAGGCCGCTCACGTGGTTCGGCAAGTTCGGCCGCTTCGCGGTGCGCTCCAGATCGACGGCCCACTTCAGCGACGAGATCAAGATGTCTCGCTTGGACGCTCTCTGCCACCGATCCTTGTCGCCGACAACGAGCAGCCCAACCGGCTCGTCGCCTACCCGGCCAAGGCCGGCATCGGGCGCCTGGGCAAAGCGGCTGAACTTGGCGAACCAGTCGGCCTCCTCGTAGTAGCCCGGCAGCTTCCCGTCCTGGAAGTAGCTCCACCCGTGCAGCACCTCCCCGCCTCTCGAGTAGCCGGTGACGATCCCCGCCTCCGGCGGGCCGATGATGCCGAGGACGATCACCGGCCGCCCCCGGGCAATGCTCTCCCGGACCGCTGCGAGCATCCTGTCCTTGTCGCGGGGCACTGTCCGTAGGTCGTACTGCAGGCCCTCGGCCGCGTGCCGGAACACGTCCGGGGCGAGATAGCCCAAATCCACGTTGCCCCCGTCGTCCCGGTTCCACAGGCGGCGGAAGGCCGCTCCGGTCACGCCCATCAGGTAGTCATACTCCACCGGGTCGCCGATGTACTGCATCACGGCATACAGCGACCCAGGGATTGGGCACAGGTGGACGCCGTAACCGATCTTGGGCACGCCTTCCAGGACAACGCGACCGAAGCTGCCCGGCGTCTCCGCCGTCGGCTTGTCACCCATCAGCTCGAGCGCCTTCTGCATGTGGACCGCAGCCTCCGCATCTCTCCGGCGCGCCAGGCGGATCAGCGGCACCGTGCGCCCGCGAGTGTAGAGGTTGCCGAACTTGCGGATTCCCTCGTCCGTGGGGATCATCCCGCCGGTGAACTCCCAGATCGCCCACACCAGGTCATGCTCATCCATGAAGCAATCGGCCGCCTCGCGCAGCTCATCGGCCGCGGCCGGCTCGCGGTCCGCCATGTCCCGGAGGAAGTCCGACCCGTAGGCCCGCGCTTCGGCCAGCGTGCCCCCGGCGCTGTGGTGGTACTCGTGTCGCTTCCTCAGTGTCTCCACGTCATCCGCCGGGAGGGGCCCCTCCTTGAGCAGCGTGTCCGCCCACATCGTGAAGGCCGCCTGGCCCGTCCAGTTCCCCCGCACCACGGGCGTGCGCATGATCTCCAGCGCCCGCCGGAGGGCTTTGACGTGGATCTCGTGGTCTGAGGGGCGCTCGACCTTCTCGCCGATGAGGATGATCCCGCGCGTATCGTCGAACCACTCGCGCTTGCGGAAGTAGGGGTCGGTCAGCCCGCCGCTCGCTTCCTCCAGTTCGATCCCCGTCTCGGTTGGCTCGTCTTGGAAGAAGCTGCGGCCCACAAGCACCTTGCCGCCGTCGTCGTAGCCGGTGATCAGGCAGCACTCCGGCGGGCCGACGACGCCGAGGCCTAG
>CAZZDO010000790.1:0-1778 GCA_964653205.1 uncultured Armatimonadia bacterium
CCGATGGTCGCGTCACCGGCGGCGACCGCGACGAGCCGCTCGATCGCCCCCGCGCGCACCTCGGTGTCGCTGTTGAGCATGAACAGGAAGTCGCCCGTCGCCGCGGCGAGGCCCTGGTTGTTGGCCTTGACGAAGCCGAGGTTGTCGTCGTTGCGGACTAGCCGCACGCGCGGGAACTCCCGCGCGACCATCTCCGGGCTGCCGTCGGTGGAGCCGTTGTCCACGACGATGACGTCGAGCGTCAGGTCCGGGCTGTCCCACGGCAACGAGCGCAGGCACTGGCGGAGCAGCGCCTGCGTGTTCCAGTTGACGATGACGATGGAGACCGCTGCCGGCATGAGGCCCTCACGCAGCGGCCGCTACCGGCGGCGGAACCGCCTCCGGTGACGGCGCGTTGAACCTTGTGTGACTGCCCTGGACATTCAGCGGCCAGCCGAGCCGCACCTGCCCGAAAGGGAGAACCCGTCTCGCATGATCTCGTCCCTGCTCATCAAGCCCGCCGGCGCGGACTGCAACATGGCCTGCAGCTACTGCTTCTACCGGCCCACGGCAGGGCTGTATCCGGACACGGCGCGGCCGCGGATGTCGGCCGACGTGCTGCGCGAGCTGGTGCGGCAGTACATGGAGCTGTCGTGGGGCGCGGGGGAGGGCGACAGTTGCGGGCAGGCGGCCTTCTGCTGGCAGGGCGGGGAGCCGACGCTCATGGGGCTGGACTTCTACCGGCAGGTCGTCGCCCTGCAGCAGAAGTTCGGCCACCCCGGCCAGATCGTCGGCAACAGCCTGCAGACCAACGGCCTGCTCGTCAACGACGAGTGGGCGCGCTTCCTGGGCCGCTATCGCTTCCTGATCGGGCTGAGCCTCGACGGCCCGCCGGAAGTGCATGACTTCTACCGCGTGAACCTTGGCGGCCAGCCGACCCAGCGCCAGGTCGTGCGCGCGTGGCGGGTGTTGCAGCAGCACCACGTCGAGACCAACATCCTGTGCATGGCGACCTCGCACAGCGCCGACCAGGCCGGGCTGATCTTCGACTACCTCTACGAGTTGGGCGCGCGGTTCATGCAGTTCATCCCGTGCCTGGAGCAGCACCCGACCACGGGCGAGGTGCTGCCGTACACGATCCGCCCCGAGGCCTACGGCGAGTTCCTGTGCGCGGCGTTCGACGCGTGGCGGCCCCACCGCCGGGAGGTGTCCATCCGGCTCTTCGACGACATCGCCTCGCGACTGCTGGGGCACGAGGAGCTGGTGTCGTGCGAGTTCCGGCCGCGCTGCGGGGACTACCTCGTCGTCGAGCACAACGGCGACCTGTACACGTGTGACTTCTTCGTGGACCGGGAGCACGCGTTGGGGAACTTGCTGAGCCAGCCGCTGGGGGAGGTGGCCGAGGGGGCGCAGTTCGCCGCCTTCGCGGCGGCCAAGGGCGAGGTCAGCCAGGGCTGCGAGGCATGTGAATGGCTGAGCTTCTGCCAGGGGGGGTGTCAGAAGCACCGGGAGTTCGCACAGCGGTTGCGGACAGCCAGCGGGCGCGAGGACGCGCCCGCCCACGCGGCGACTCCCCACGCGACGTACCTGTGCCGGGCCTACCGGCGGTTCTTTGCCCACGCGGTGCCGGCGCTGCGGGAGGTCGTGGCGGAGATGGCGGCGGAGCGCGGCCCGGAAGACGAAACAGCCGCCCCGTAGCGAGGGCGGCTGGCGAGAGTTCTGAATGGTGCGCGCTGGTGGACTTGAACCACCGGCCTCCACCGTGTCAAGGTGGCGTTCTTCCCCTGAACTAAGCGCGC
>CAZZDO010000791.1:0-1776 GCA_964653205.1 uncultured Armatimonadia bacterium
ACCGCACCCCCAGGGCGGCGACGAAGCCGGCGCCCCCGCCCCCTCCGCCCCCGACCTGGCCGCAATGGGGCGGGACGCTGAGCCGCAACATGGTCGCCGACGAGAAGGACCTACCCTCGTCGTTCAGTGTCGGCGTGCCCGGCGCCAAGGGCACGTGGCAGACGCCGCCGGTGAACGTCAAGTGGATGGCGCGCCTGGGCAACCAGACGTACGGGACGCCGACCATCGCCGGGGGCCGCGTGCTCATCGGCACGAACAACGGCGGCCTGCGCAACCCGCAACTCAGGGGCGACCGGCTGGTGCTGATGTGCTTCGCCGAAGCCGATGGGCGCTTCCTGTGGCAGTTCGCCAGCCCGACTCCGTTCTACCACGGGCAGTTCAGCATCTGCGGGCTGCTCGGTGTGTGCGCTTCGGCCGCCATGGACGACACCCGCGCCTACGTCGTGACCAGCCGCTGCCACCTTGTCTGCCTTGATCTGGACCCGCTGGGCGAGAACGCGCCGATCTACGCGAAGGAGGCGGAGTACCTCGCGCAGCCGCTCAGCGAGCGGTTTTCGGTGGGGCCTAACGGCCCGCAGGTGGCGCTCAAGCCACGCCCACCGGTGAAGCTCACGCCCCAGGATGCGAACATGGTGTGGGTCTATGACATGATGACCCAGGCGGGGAGTTGGCCGCACGACGCCAACAGCTCCAGCGTGTTGCTGGTGGGTGACGTCGTGTATGCGGGCACCGGCAACGGTAAGGCGGCGAACGAACGGACAGTGCCCTCCCCGAAGGGCGCCAGCGTGATCGCGGTGGACAAGCACACGGGGCAGCTTCTGGCCCGGGACGACGCGGGCATCGCGGCGCGCACGTTCAACGGGCAGTGGTCGTCGCCGTCATACGGGGTCGTCAACGGGCGCCCGCTGGTGTTCTACGGCGGGGGCGACGGTTTCTGCTACGCGTTCGACGCCCGCGCGGCGCTCACCCCCGAGGGCAAGCCCGGCGTGCTCAAGCAGGTCTGGCGGTGTGATGCCAACCCCGCGGAGGCCCGGCAACGGCGCTACCTGAACGTCGCCGGCCCCAACGAGATCGTCGGCACCCCGGTGTTGCACCAGAACCGCGTCTACGTCACGTCCGGGCAGGACCCCCACCACGGGCCGGGCAAGGGCTGCCTGACGTGCCTTGACGCCACGCAGACGGGGGACCTCACCAAGACGGGCGTGGTGTGGCGCTTCCGGGGCATCGGACGCTCGGTGTCCACGCCCTCGGTGGCCGATGGCCTGGTGTACGTGCCGGACGTGGCAGGGGTGCTCTACTGCGTGGACGCGGCGACCGGCAAGCTGGTGTGGAGCCAGAATCTGGGCGGGCACGTATGGGGCTCGACGCTGTGCGCGGACGGGAAGGTCTACGTGGGCACCGAACGGGGGACGCTGTGGATTCTCAAGGCCGGTCGGGAGAAGCAGGTCCTCTCCACGGTCTCAATGCGGTCGCCGGTGTACACGACGCCGGTGGCGGTGGGGGGCGTGCTGTACGTGGCTTCGCACCGCTATCTTTACGCGCTGTCGAAGCACGCGGGTAGTCAGCAAATGGCGATCAACTGAGCCACGCACGGTTGGCAGGACTGGTGTCGGCCGATGGTGCCGACAGGGCCTCGACGAAAAAGTGCCAACTCGGCCTTGCGCTGGGAATGGGTTTTGGCTATACTAATAGCCCATCGCGCGGTGGAGCAGTCCGGTAGCTCGCAAGGCTCATAACCTTGAGGTCAGAGGTTCGAATCCTCTCCGCGCTACCAAG
>CAZZDO010000792.1:0-1775 GCA_964653205.1 uncultured Armatimonadia bacterium
AAGCGGATGCGGTCCGCCAGGCCGTTCGCCCGCGCCACCTGCTCCGCCACGCGGATCACGTCATGAGGCTCCACCGCCACCACCTGTGCACCCGCCCGGGCCGCCCACAGCGCCAGGATGCCCGTGCCCGTTCCCAGGTCCAGCACCCGCATGCCGGGCCGCACCTGGGCCTCGATGGCGTGCTGGTAGGCCTCCATGCGCACCGAGTCCGCCAGCATGAGCCGGTGGTGGTTGAGCCCTATGAAGTGGCCGCGGGACATTGGGGCAGTTTACGCCAGGGGCGAGAGAGGGGCAACCGCCCCGGTACTTGACTGGGCCGGGTCTGAGGGGTAGAGAATTACCACTGTAAGCGTTCAGCCCCTCCGACGGAGTTGACGATACGCGGTCGTACGGGTGCGGTCAAACCGGCTGGAGGACGAGGTTTGGGGAGGGGGAAGCGCAGGCGCGTTCGAGCCAATCGAGGAGGGGGATGCCACGGCGCTTGGCGGTGTGGATGACGGTGAGCATGCGCTCGACGAAGCGGGAGCCGGCGGGGCTCTGGGTTCCGTGGGAGCCCTTGCGCCATAGGACCGCGGGGCGCAGGGTGCGTTCGGCCTGGTTGTTGGTGGGCACCACGCCGTCGGTGTGGACGAAGGTCCACAGAGCCGGCCACTGGCGGTACAGGTCCTTGGCCAGGGCCCGGGCCTTGCGGTCGTCGGAGTACCTGGCGTCGGCCAGGGCGGTGCCGATGTGCATGCGCACCGGCACCAGGCCGCGGGCCATCTCCTTGCGCGTGATCTCGCCGCGCTGGAAGGCGTGCCACAGGTGGAAGAGCTGGTCGCTGTTGCGCAGCAACCGCTCGCCCAGCGGCTTGGCGGAGCCCCCACGGTCGATCAACGCCTGGAAGTCGCGCCGCAGGTGCGAGTGGCAGAGCTGCCGCCACTCGTTTGCGAAGCGCTCGTACGGCCGCCAGCGGTCGCAGTGCACCACGCCGTGGAATTCCTCGGCCAGCAGCTTGGCCAGCGCGTCCCGTCCGCGGTCGCGCGCCAGCACGAAGTACGCCTCGCGGTCAGTGGCCGCCATCCACAGCCAGGCCTTCACGGCCTTCTCGGCCCAGCCGGTCTCGTCGGCGTGCACCGCCGTGGCCGCCGTGAGGTCCCGCTTCACCGCCTCCGTGGCCGGGGCCACCACGCCGCTCACCTTCTCGCAGATGGCCTGCGCCGAGCCCACCGACAGCTCCGCGCCGAACAGGTCCCGGATGGCCTCCACCACCTCCCGGCGACTCATGCGGAACCGCGACGACAGCAGGCTGATGGTGGCCTTGAGCCGCGGCCCGAAGGCCTCCTTGGGCACCTCCGGCGGTCGGTTGGCGCGCGTGTGGCCCCCGCAGTGCGGGCAGCGCTTGCGCCACAGCCGGTACTCCGTGACCCGCGACCGCGGCTCGATCTCCGTGACCTGGTGCGCGTGGGCGTCCTCTGCAGCCGCGTCCGGCGACAGATCCCGTCCGCACACGCTGCAGCGCTCCGGCATCACGTCGACCACCTGGTCCACCTTCTCCGGCGGCACAGGCTCTCGCGTGCGGCCGAAGTGCCCCGGCTGCCCGCCCGCCTTGCGCCCGCTCGGCCCCTCCGGCGGCTTGCGCTTGGGCTTGTTCCAAGGCGCGTCCGTCGACGGCGGCCGCGACGAGTTGGAGGAGTTCTGTGCCAGCCGGGCCTCGCGCTCCCGGATGCGCTCGTCCTGTTCCTCGATGCGCGCCCACAGCCTCGCGATGATCTCGTTGGCTTCTTCCAGAGTCC
>CAZZDO010000793.1:0-1756 GCA_964653205.1 uncultured Armatimonadia bacterium
CGTCGCATCGCCGCTGGTTGTCGCGGGGGAGGCGTGTCCCCCCGCTGGGGCCCTCTATCTTGCCCTCCGTGCTCTGGGTCCGGCTGTCAGTTGGACGGTTACTGTCCCGGGCCGGGCAGGCGCTCCGCTCCCCGGCCAGCTCAGGTGGCCGCCGCGGGCGCCCACCAGTCCGAAAGCGGTTTCAGCCAGCGGTCCAGGGCCTCCATGATGTGGGCCAAGCGCGGCACGTGCGGCCCGACGTCGGCGCAGTGGAGGATCAGCGCCTCGCGCCCGCGCTCCACCAATCCCGGCACCCCAAGCACCATCCGCCGCAGGCCCTGCACGTGCCGCCGGCCGTCCTCCGGCGGAAGGCACAGCCGCCGAAAGAGGTTGACCAGATTATACGCAAGAATCAGCAGTTGACAGAAGAGCTCGTTGCCCGCGAAGCGCCCGCTGGGGAGATGGTCCATCCGGAAGCCCAAGGCGCTCTCCTTGAGGATCGTCTCGATCGTCGCGCGCCGGTTGTAGAAGGCCCACACCTGCCGCGGCTTCCACGCAAGGCTCGTCACGATCGCCCCGACCTCATACCGCGGCTGCGGCACCAGCACGCCCTGCGCGGGATCGCCGCGCTCCTCCAACCGCTTGCGGGTCACGACGTAGCGGCGCGCGCGCGTGTCTTTGCCCCCACGCACCTCGCGGAAGGTGAACGACAGCTCCGCGATCTCGACGTCTTGGTCGCACGGCCGCCACGCCTCCTCCGGCAGCGCGGCGATCGCATGCTTGAGGCCGTCCCGAATCTGCGCGCGGATTGCGTACTTGCAGGCGCAGGGCACGCTCTCGTCCTCGTCCGCCGCCTCGATCCGCTGCAGGATGTGGGCGGCGTACCACGCCGCGTCGGCGCACACGATCAACTCATCCGTCTTGGACCCCAACTGCTCCACGATCGCCGCGAAGCGCTGCTCAAACAGCGGCGCCGGGTGCGTGGCGCCCCTCAGCAGCCCCCCGTCGAGGATGTCGTAGCTGTTGCGCAGCGCCATGATCTCGAAGGTGAAGTGCGGGTCGCCCCCGTTTCTCGGCGAGGCCTTGGCCCCCTCCTGCTTGCCGTAGACCCCCACCACCCGCGTGTCCCCGTCCACCACCAGCCGGCGCGGGCGCTCCCTTGGGGCCACCGTCTGTCGGCTCAAGTCGCGGTTCACCTGCCGCAGATGCCGCACCTGCCCATCGCGCGCCTCCGCAAAGAACCGGCTCAGCGTCGCCTGGTCCGGCAGCCGCTCAAGCCCCAGCGCCGCGCACAGCCCCGGGTCGTGGCTCACCTCGTCCACGTGCGCCACCCGCTCCAGCCCCGCCGCCAGGATCCCCACCACCACCTCGCACAGCTTGCCCGGGCTGTAGACGCTCTCGCGCTTGCTCGTCGGCATCCCCCCCAGCCGATCCGCAAGCCCCACGCTGTACCCGAACTTCATCAGCGCCGGCACCCCGGCGAACCCCGTCAGGCCGGGCCGATCACACCGATACACAAGCCCCGCCAGCCCCTGCGGCGGCCGCACGTGCCGCGCCGGCCCCAGCTCCAGGCACTGCGGGGCACTCTGCTCAAAGAGGCGCGCCACAAAGTCCGCATCATACAACTCCGCCCGGCGCAGGTCCTGCACCTTCTTCCGCGGCGCACTCACCCGTGTCCTGCCCGGCTTGCCCACAGACTCGACACGCATGCCCCAAACCTCCTCGCGATGGATCGCTCCGGAGGTGTTTCTTGCTCAAGGCACAAAGAACCTCCTTG
>CAZZDO010000794.1:0-1749 GCA_964653205.1 uncultured Armatimonadia bacterium
GAGGTATCATCATGGCCAAGTTCACACGCTTGCAGGTTCTGAACACGATCACCGACACGGGGCTGGTGCCCGTGTTCTATCACAAGGATGTCGAGGTCGCTAAGAGGATTGTAGACGCGTGCGCGGCGGGCGGGGCGAAGGCTGTCGAGTTCACCAACCGCGGCGATTTCGCCTATGAGGTCTTCGGGGAACTGGTGAAGTACTGCCAGGAGAAGCAGCCGGAGATCATCATGGGCGTGGGGTCGGTCATTGATGGGCCGACCGCGGCGCTGTACCTCGCCAATGGCGCGAACTTCATTGTCGGGCCGATCCTGAACCCCGAGGTCGCGAAGGTGTGCAACCGGCGGAAGGTGTCGTACTCGCCGGGCTGCGGGAGCGCGTCGGAGATCTCGACGGCCGAGGAGCTGGGCGTGGAGATCGTGAAGGTCTTCCCGGGTGGGGAAGTGGGCGGGCCGAAGTTCGTCAAAGCGGTGCTCGGGCCGACGCCGTGGACCTCGATCATGCCGACCGGGGGCGTGGACGCAACCCAGGAGAGCATCAGCGCGTGGATCAAGGCCGGGGCGGCGGCCCTGGGCATCGGCAGCAACCTGATCACCAAGGAGATCGTCGCGGCCGGCGACTGGGAGACGCTGAGCCAGAACGTCGCGCAGTGCCTGCTGTGGATCAAGCAGGCGCGCGGGGTGCCCGTCTTCCTGGGCATCGAGCACCCGGGCCTCTACCCGAATGCCGACGGCGAGGGCGAAGCGCTGGCGCAGTGGTATGGCGAGACGTTCGGCTTTGACGTGAAGGTCGGGAACAGCTCAGTGTTCGTGTCGGGGCCGGGGAAGGGGCGGCTGGAGGTGGCCAAGAACGCGACGCATGACAAGGCGCATGTGTGCGTGCTGGTGAGCGACTTCGAGGCGGCGCTGGCGGCGTTGCGGGGCAAGGGCTTCGACTTCGAGGAGTTCGGCGAGAAGCCGGGGCTGAAGGCGGCGTACTTGCAGGGCACCGACCCGGCCGGGCACCGGGTGCACCTGCTGTGGAACCCGAGCGTGACGTAGGGACTACCCAGGTCAGGAATCAGACGAGCGGCTCCCCGTGGGAGCCGCTCGTACGGTTCTGGGGGGCAGATAGCTCGCGGCGGTTACAGCCCGTAGCAGCCCCACATGTTCCCATCGCCCTTGGCCTTGGAGCTTTGGACCCACTTGCCGTGGCCGTCCAGGAAGGCGTAGTTCGCGCCGTCGTTGTGGATGGTCCAGGCGACGTTGTTGGCTTCGGTGGTGGGGTAGTGGACCGGGCAGTAGTGGGTGTTGAAGACGCCGTCGCAGGTGAAGAAGATCTCCGCCGGCCGGGTCATGGTGCCCAGGGACAGCCCGCCCTGCTCACCGAGGTGGCGCTGGGGGAAGGTGTAGCACTGGAAAGGGCTGGCCTGGGTGCTGCTCGGGCAGAGCCAGACCTGCGAGTTCTTGATGTACGGCAGGACAAGATTCTGCCAGGCGTAGCGGCCGCCGGTGGACCACTGCGAGCCGAGGGAGTCCGTGGGGCCGTTGCCCGCGCCGAGGTCATAGTAGAAGCGGGGCATCTTCTCGTCGTAGTCCTGACAGTACTGCAGCATGGCGAGACCGATCTGCTTGATGTTGTTCAGGCAGCTCGTCTGTCGCGCCTTCTCGCGAGCCTTGGCGAACACCGGGAACAGAATGGCGGCCAGGATGGCAATGATCGCGATAACCACAAGCAATTCAATGAGTGTGAATCCACGTCGCATGTAGG
>CAZZDO010000795.1:0-1729 GCA_964653205.1 uncultured Armatimonadia bacterium
CCCAGATTCTCCCGCCCCTCCTCGGCCGCGCGCGCCCGGTCGAAGTCGTTGGGATAGTCCACGCGCAGCGCCAGGTGGTAGAGGCTGTTCGGGTTGAGGGAGTCGACCCCGTAGACGCCCTCGGGCACTTGCCGGTCACCCTCGCGCAGCTTCGGGCCCGCGTGGCCGCTTGCGGCGAGGATCGGGTAGCTGCGGATGAAATGCCAGTCCCCGGCCTCCGCCGCCGCAACCACCTGCAACTCGCGCTCCTGTTTGAGGCCCACCAGCGTCAGGCGCGCGGGAGGATAGGTCAGGCCTGCCGCCGCGAAATGGGACGCCAGTCGCGCCCGGGCGGCCGGCCCGTACTCCGCCAGCCGCTGCGCCACGGTCTTCTTGCCCATGAGGCGACGCCCCACCAGCGACAGGGCCGCGCGCGCCGTCCGTCGCGCGGGCGGCACCGCCACGGTCAGGACGATCAGTCCCAGGAGAGCCAGGAGAGCTTGCTCGCGGCGCTTCAGGCGGTGCGGAAGCGGCATGTCCCCGCCTCGATGTGCCCCATCGGCATGACCGGCAGGCCCCGCTCGGACAGGAACTGGACGAACAGCTCGAGTTCCTCGGTGGCCACGACGACGACCATGCCGATCCCCATGTTGAAGGTCCGGTACATCTCAGCACGCGCGACGCCCCCCGCGCGCTGAATCAGCTCGCAGATCGGCGGCACGAGCACCGCATCCTGGTCGCACACCGCACAGAGCCCGTCAGGAACGACGCGGGCGATGTTCCCCGGCCAGCCGCCGCCGGTGATGTGCGCCATGCCATGCGGGCGCAGGCCCTCGTCCAGCATCGCCACGAGGTCGGCGCAATAGATGCGCGTGGGTTCCAGCAACGCCTCACCCACGCTACGGCCCAGTTCGGGAACGTATCGGTCCAGGAGGGGCCGAATACCGGCGGCCGTATCGCCGGTTTCCGGCCCGGGGGCCGGATAGCCGCCAACGGAGCGGCTATTCGGCCCCTCCGAAGCCCACGGCCCCTCCAACAGCACCTTCCGCGCCAGGGAGTACCCATTGCTGTGCAGCCCCGACGACCCGAGGCCCAGGATGACGTCGCCCTCAGCCACGGCCGAGCCGTCAATGATCTCGCTCTTCTCGACCGCGCCGACGGCGAAGCCCGCCAGATCGTACTCGCCCTCGCCGTAGAAGCCCGGCAGTTCCGCTGTCTCCCCGCCGATGAGGGCGCACTGGGCCATCTCGCAGGCGGCCGCGATGCCCTTGATGACGGCCGCGCCCGTCTCGGGCCTGAGCTTACCGGTGGCGAAGTAGTCCAGGAAGAACAGCGGCCGGGCCCCCTGGACGACGATGTCGTCCACGCACATGGCCACGAGGTCCTGACCGATGGTGTCATGCTGGTCCAGCGCAAACGCGATCTTGAGCTTCGTGCCGACGCCGTCGGTGCCGGAGACGAGCACCGGCTCGCGGTAGCCGGTCAGGGCGTACAGCCCGCCGAAGTCCGACAGCGTCTGCAGCACGCCGGCCGTGTGGGTGCGCCGCACGGCGTCCTTGACGTTCGCCAGCATCGCCTCGGCGGCCTCGATGTCTACGCCGGCCGACTTGTAGGTGGATGACATGCGCATCACTCCGGGGGAACGGCCTGACTGCATTATAGCCCCGCGAGGCTTGGCGGGAAAGGGGAACGCTCAGCACGTCAAATGCAGCGCTGCCGCCACGTCCTTGCCCTGCCGCCGCAGGTCCAC
>CAZZDO010000796.1:0-1722 GCA_964653205.1 uncultured Armatimonadia bacterium
CTAGTGAGGCTCTGCCATAGCCGTTGTCTCCGTGACATCGTGGCGCGTCGCTCGCGCCGCTCGGGGGCAGTCCTGCTGATCGTGATGGTTGCACTGATCTGTCTGCTCGGCGCTGCCGCCGTGACCATAGATGTTGGGCAGTCGCTGATGGTGGCCAGTCGGGCCCAGAACATCGCCGACGCCTGTGCGTTGGCGGGCGCCGGCGGGCCCATCGCCGACCACACCACCGAGGTGGTTCAGCGCATTGAGCAGACGGTTGACGCCAACAACCACGGCGCGATGGCCGCGTCCTGGGACCCCAACGAGCTCGTCACCTATGGCGGTGGGCAGGATGTCCCCGGCTACGGGCCCATCGGCGCCGAAGACGAGGCGCTGACGGTACGGGTGCGCATCAGCGCGCCTGCCACGTTCGCGCGCGTCTTCGGGATGACGGAGCAGGTGATCACCCGCGAGGCCACGGCGCTGCGCACCGCGACGCTATCGGGCAGCAACTGCCTGATGTTCGCCCTCAACCCGGACACCGGGACGCTGGGCATTGACATCTCGGGCAGCCGCGGGGTTTTCGACGGCACGGTCCACTCCAACACGCGGGTGGACATTACCGGCTCCCACCACCACTTCGCCGGCGCGATCGAGTGGCTGAACCGGCTGCGCATTACGGGCAGCAGCACGGTCCTGGACCAGGGCGACTTCGAGTCCAGCGTGCAGCCGGACCCGGTGGGGCTGACCGCCGCGGATTTCGAGCCCTACGACTACGTCATCAGCGGCAACTACAGCGTCCCCAGCTCCGGCGTGGTGCCGCCCGGCTGCTACCGGGTGCACGGCAATGTGCGGGTAACCGGCAGCAGAAAAGTGCTGGCGGATGTCACGTTCGTGGCGGACGGGACGATCAACTTCGCCGGGTCCAACCACTTCTACACGCCGAACCGACTGGGGGTGTTCGCCTTCTCGCTAAGCACGGACAACAACTCGGCCGTCAACATCTCGGGGTCGGCGCCGAACTCCGAGGGGTTGCTGTATGCCCCCTACGGCGGGGCGGACTTCTCCGGTTCGGACTTCCAGATGGTGAGCGTCGTCGCCCAGACCATCGACATCTCGGGTTCGGACTTCCATGTCGCTCCGTGCACCAAGTGGGGCCACCCGACGTACCAGGTGCGGCTCATCGGCTGAGGCCATCGGCGCCGGCGGCGCGACCGGCACGAGAATTGCTGAGGGGCTAAGGGGTGGGGAAGGGCAGCGGGAGTTGCCGGTGGCGGTCGCGGCGGGCGTGCAGGAGATCGCGCACGAGTTCCGGCATGTAGAGTTCTTCGATGTCCAGATCGGCGAGCATCTGGGCGAGGCCCTCGATCTTGTCGCGCAGCGGCAAGTAGCGGTCAATGATGATGAGGGTGTCGCCCAGCGGCCGTTCGGGCCCCCGCAGCACGCACCGCCCGACCCGTCCACCCGTGCTTTCGTAGCGCACCTGCACTTGCAGGCGCTCCGCCAGGTGCTGCAACTCGTCGAGCAGCTCGTCGGGCTCCATGGCGCACCGGTTCGCTTCTTCGCCGGAGGCTGGCCGGATTCCTGCCTGTGCGCCCGGCAGGTAGACGCGACCGGCGCAGCGAATAGAATAGTGGGGAGACCCCCATCTGCCACGACCTGCCGGACGCTCGGGGGATTGCCGTCATGCTGCGGACATCTCCGCTCCTACTGCTCGCACTGCTGGCCGCGCCGGCCGGCGCG
>CAZZDO010000797.1:0-1715 GCA_964653205.1 uncultured Armatimonadia bacterium
CCGTCGGGTTGGTGGCTCACGGGGCGGGGTACAAGCCCCCGCCCTACAGTTGACGTCGCGTCGGCCGAAGTGTTAGTGCCGCAGCAAGCCCGCCACCGAGATGTCCTCGTCCACGTCTTCCCAGTGCACGCCGACGCCGCGGCCGATCAGCCGCCAGTTGCTGCGCTGCTCGTCGCTGGCGTCGCGCAGACGCGGGAACCACTCGACCGGGACGGCGATGACGCGGCCGTCGGTGAGGAGGACGTGGAGCATGTCTTCCGCGAACCAGACGCGGGTGGCCGCCGCAGCGGTCACCCCAACTCCCCCACATTCTCCCGCACCTTCCGTATCGCCGCCAGCATCAGGTCCATGTCGTCCTTGCCGCCCAGGAACATCGAGTGGCCCATGCTGATGCCCTCTTCGGCCAGGATGCGGTCGGCTACCGGTGTCTCGACCTGCCCATAGTCCGGGGCGTCCGCGCCCGCCGGCCAGCAGACCGGCCCGAACTGCCGGTTCGTGAACAGCGGGTTCTTCTGGATCGGGTGCAGGTGGCCCGAGCCCGTGCCGAGGCCCTCGGCGGCGAGGGCCTCCTGGAAGCGGCCCTTCGTGATGCCGCCGAACTGCGTCGACTGGAACTTGAAGTGGTAGAAGTAGAAGCCCCAGCGCGTGACTTCCGGGCGGCGCTCCATCGGGGCCACGCCCTCGATCTCGCGCAGGCCGGCCTCGAAATGCTTCGCGTTGCTCTCGCGGCGGAAGGTCTGCTCCAGCAGGCGCTGGCTCTGGGAGTACGCGATGGCGCCCTGCCATTCGGTCATGCGCAGGTTGCTGGCGACCAGGTGGTGCTCGTAGAACGGCCGGCCGGCGAAGCGGCCGATGTGGTGGTACGCGAAGGCCTTCGCGGCCAGGTCGGCGTCGTTGGTGGTCACGATCCCGCCCTCGCCGCAGGTTAGCGTCTTGCCCATCTGCAGCGAGAAGCTGCCCATGTCGCCCAGCGACCCGCAGCCCCGCCCCTTCCACTGCGAGCCGTGCGCGTGGGCGCAGTCCTCGATGACGAACAGGCCGTGCTTCTTCGCGATGGCGTTGATGCGGTCCATGTCCGCCGGGTAGCCGCCGTAGTGGACGGGGATGATCCCGGCGGTGCGCGGCGTGATGGCGGCCTCGATGGCGTCGGGGTCAATCTGGTAGTACTCCGGCTCGATGTCCACGATGATCGGGATGGCGTTGACGAGGATGACTGCCGTCGCGGTGGCGACGAAGGTGCTGGCCGGGCAGATGACCTCGTCGCCGGGCTTGATGCCGATGGCTTTGAGGGCCAGTTCGATGGCCTGGGTGCCGTTGGTGCAGCCGATGCCGTAGTCGCAGTCCTGGAAGCGGGCGAAGAAGTTCTCGAACTTGCCGACCCAGGAGTCTTCGGGCTTGGAGTAGCCCCCGCGCCACCAGATGCGCGACTCGAGCACCGCGTCGAGGGCCTCGCGTTCGGGGTTGCCGAACTCGGGCCAGGGCCGGCCGAGGGGCCGGTCTATCGTCTTGGGTCCGCCATTGATTGCCAGGTTGGGCATGCTGTTCGCCTCCGTGATGGGCTAGGCGGAGGTTCGCAGCGAGAACGGCGGCACCTGCCTGGGGAAGAAAACAGGGCCCTCCCGCGAGGGGAGGGCCCTGTTGCAGTCGTCGGCCGAGCTGACCGTCTACTCGAAGGGAGCGGTGAACGTCTCGAGCGGCGGATGCCACGCGGAGTA
>CAZZDO010000798.1:0-1715 GCA_964653205.1 uncultured Armatimonadia bacterium
GGGTATCTGGCCGTCATGGCGGAGGCGGCTGATCCGGAGCGCTGGGCGTTGTGTGAGGACGCGCTGGCCGGAGCGGGCGAGACTGTGGGGATGGCCGGGGCGGGCGAGACGCCCGCTCTACCCCCTAGTCTGAACGGCTTCATCGAGGCCATGGAGGCGCTGCTGGCGACGCGGCGCGGCGAGGGCATGGTCGGGGTCAAGAGCATCGGCTTTGCGCACCAGCGGGTCGAGAAGACCGAGGCGATGGCGGACTATCAGCACATGCGCGCCGGGCAGGCCGATGGGGCCGAGTTGGCGGCGCTGGCGGCCTATCTGCGCGACCGGATGTGGGAGGCGTGCGGGCGGCTGGGGCTCGTGGCGGTCGTCCATACCGGCGTGTGGGCGGGGAACCATGCTGACCACACGACCATCCGGCCGACCAATGTCCTGCCCATGGCCCTGGCGCACCGCGACACGCGCTTTGATCTGTTCCACGCGGGCACGCCGTGGCCGGCCGATGCCGGGATGGTCGCGCGCGCCAGCCACAATATCTGGCTGAACCTGTGCTGGAGCCACCTGATCTCGCCGGTGCAGTACGCCCAGGCGCTGGACCTGTGGCTGGACACCGTGCCGACCAACCGCATCATGGCCTTCGGCGGGGACTACTGGTGGAACGTGGAGAATGTGTACGGGGCGCTGCTGCAGGCGCAGGAGGCCCTGGCGGGGGTGCTTGCGCGGCGGGTGGCGCAGGGGAGCTTCAACGAGGCGCGGGCGGTGGAGTTGGCGCGGCGGTGGCTGCACGATAACCCGCGGGAGTTGTATGGCATCTGAACCACCGACGGTGGGCGGGGATTGAAATCCCCGCCTCTGAGAACCGTCCCTCCGGGACGGGAACGACACGTTGTGGAGAGACGCGCCGAATGCAGGCCGGGGACGAGACGCCGAGCCGAGGCGCCAATGGGTGAGACGGCATGAGTTACACCGCCGATGAGTTCACCAACCTCATGAGCAGCGGGCAATACCAGCCGGCGCTCGACTACGCGATGGCGGCGGCGCAGGCGGCCCATGAGGCGGGAGAGGCCGTGGCCGAGGCGCGGGCGCGCGTGTGGTGGGCGGACGCGGCGCGCTTCTTGGATGACAACGACGGGGCGCTGGCGCACGCGCGGGAGGCGGAACGGCTGGTGGGCGGCCTGATCGGCGACGAGGCCGTCGAGGTGCAGGCCGACGCGTTGCGCGCCCAGGCGGATGCGCTGCGCATGATGAGCCGCGTGGAGGAGGCGCTGGCCGCCGCCAAGCGGGCGGAAGCGCTGGCCCGGCGAGTCGGCTGCTTGCGCGTGCAGGCCGACGCGTTGCGCCCGCAGGCGTGGATCGTCCTGAACATGGACCGCAACGAGGAGGCGCTGGAGTTGGCGCAACTGGGGGAGGCGCTGTCCCGCGAGGCCGGGCACTGGAGCGGCGAGTCCAATGCGCTGGACATGATCTCCGAGATTCTGCTGAAGGTCGGGCAGCGGGAGGAGGCGTTGGCGGCGGCGGAGCGGGCCGCGGCCGTGGCGCGGGCGCATGGGGACCGTTTGCGCGAAGCCAATGCCGTGCAGTCGCAGGCCAACGCCCTGTGTGAGTTGGAGCGGCACGAGGAGGCGCTGGACGCCGCGCACGAGGCGGGGCGGCTGTACAGTGAGGTCGGGGACCGGCTCGGGCAGGGCTATGCGCTGCGCGCGGCGGCGGATGCGTTGCAC
>CAZZDO010000799.1:0-1703 GCA_964653205.1 uncultured Armatimonadia bacterium
CCCCGGCCTGGCGGTCAGACGCCGTGGGGCCCCGGAGGAGGGGTGGGCAACGGCACCAGCGGCGGTGGCGCTTCGTGCAGGCGCTGCCGCCAGCGCCGGCGCGCCCCGTGCAGGCTGGCCGTCGCGGCCGCGACGCTCACCCAGACGACCAGGTTGCCCGCCGGCAGCCACCGCACCCACTCCGCGCCCCCACAGGCCTTCACGATGGCGACATCGGCGACCAGCAGGAGCCCCAGGATGATGAGGATGCCGTCCGCGGCGGGGCGTACGGGCGAACTCTCCGCCTGCAGGGCACAGCCCACGATCTGCACGGCCAGGATCACGCCCAGAGCGAGGCCCGCGATGCCCCCCACAATGTCGAGGACCATCAGCGGCCGGGGCAGCACGCCGGTGGCGCCGAGGGTCTGTACCATGAAGCCGCCCGCCCAGCGCAGCCCGTAGGCGCCGATGAGCGGAAAGGTGGCAAGAGCCAGGATGATGCGAGCGAGTTTGGCGAGCATGGGGAAATCCGCCGTCCGTCCTCCAACCAAAGGGCAGGTGTAGCAGCGGTCACCGACCGCGACCGGTGGTGGCCCCAGAGGTCGCGGTCAGTGACCGCTCCTACACCGCGCCTTCAACCCTACCGCGTTACGGCCACCGGCTCGCCGGCCGCCGCCGACGCCCACGCCGCCTCGGAGAGCTGAATGACCTTCAGGAAGTCCTCCGGCGTGGCCTGGATCTTCTCCTTGCCGCGCAGCGCGGCGATGAAGTTGACATCGGGGTCGGAGGCCGCGTCCAGTTCGCTCTCCGGCACGACCTCACGGCTCTCGTCCGTCCAGCGCCAGATCTCGTTGCCCCGGATCGCCAGCGTCGCGTCCTCGCCCCAGA
Organism: uncultured Armatimonadia bacterium; assembly: GCA_964653205.1. Taxonomy (GTDB): domain Bacteria; phylum Armatimonadota; class Zipacnadia; order Zipacnadales; family UBA11051; genus JAJFUB01. The sequence continues at coordinate 868 of CAZZDO010000799.1, forward strand.
TGGTGATGTCCTCCAGCCAGTTGACGGAGTGCCCCACCACCGAGATGTTGCAGATCGCGCCCCCGTCGAACTTTACGCTCAGGCCGGTGAGGATGTCAACTTCAGCCTCCAGGTTGTCCTGGTAGGCGAACACCTCGGCCGGCTGCAGGTCGGTCATCCACAGGACGATGTCCAGCAGGTGGCTGCCCGAGTCGTTGAGTTGCCCGCCGCCGGAGAGCGCCATCCGACCGCGCCAGTCGCGCCGCGTCATGCGCCCCCGGTACCAGTTCTGCGACTGCAGCGCCGTGACGAAGTTGATCTTGCCGAGGCCCCCCTCCGCAATGACCTTGCGGCAGTACCGGTACGGCGCCATCGTGTGCCGCTGGTACGACACGCCCATCGTCAGCCCGGTCTTCTTCACCCTCGCGATGACCTTCTTCGCGTGCGCCACGCTGCACACCATCGGCTTCTCGCACAGCACATGCCGGCCCGCGTTCAGCGACGCCATGATCTGGTCGAAGTGCTGGGTGTGCGGCGTGGAGATCTCGATGGCGTCGCAGTCCACTGCCTTCAGCATCTGCTTGTAGTCCGTGAACACCGGCGCCTTGGCGATGGACTCGTCGAGCGCCTGCGAGGCGGCGATGGCGTCGGCGGACGTATCACACAGCCCGACGATCTTCACACCGTCCAGCTTGAGCAACCGACTCATGTGGCCACGGGCGTTGCCGCCGCAGCCGATCATCGCGATCTTGAGGGTCTTCTTGGGCATCGTTGGCGCCCCTTTCCGGGCAGGTTGGATGGGTCCTGAGGGGGCGGATTCTCCCCCCCGTCAACAATACCTTCCTGTCCCCCACCGA
>CAZZDO010000800.1:0-1689 GCA_964653205.1 uncultured Armatimonadia bacterium
GGGCTTGGTCATGACTGCGTCCTCCACTCGTAGGCGTAGAGCGTGGCGCTGCGCAGGCGGAAGCGCAGGCGCAGCGGTTGGCCTTCGCGCCCTGAAAGGCCGCCGGTCTCCCAGCGCACCGACTGCGCGAGATGGTCGCCGCGCAGCCGCCCGCTGGCGGCCACGACGACGCCTGCGGCGTCGAGCGCCTCGACGCTGATCGCGCCCTGCGGCGCGGCGAAGTTGAGACTCAGTTCGCCGCCGGGGTAGACGTCCGGACGGGTCGTCAGCTCGCCCGCGGGATCGAGCGGCACGCGGGTATAACCGCCCCAGCGGTCGCGGGGGAGCGTCGCCAGGCACCAGGCCCCGCGGTTCCAGCCGCGGATGGTCACGTCCCGGCCGCTGTAGTAGATCCGGATCTCGTCGCCGACGACCACCGGCGCCAGCGCGCTGAGAATGGTGCCGCAGTCGTATTGGCCGGGGGCGCCGCGCGGGATCAGGCAACGGCCCGGCGCGAACCGGGTCCAGGTCCGGGTGTCGAGGCTGACGCCGAGTTCGACGTCGAGCGTCCCGTCGCCGGCGCCGTCGGGCGTGGTCACGGTATGCAGCAGCGCCAGGGAGAGCCCGCCGTAAAGGAACGGCACGTGCGTGTGCACCTCGAACTCGGGGGTGTAGGCCACGATCTCGGGGTTGGTCCAGTGTTCGAAGTCTTCGCTCTCCGCGCGGAGCTTGAGCCGGCAGGGCCGATCCCGGCGCCACCCCTGCGTGAAGGCCACATAGCGCCCCAGGCCCGGGTGATAGAACCAGGTGTTGTGCGCGTCGCCCCAGGTGCCCCTGTCATCGTCCCAGGCCTCCCGTGGCAGGACCCGGTGCGGCAGCTCCCAGTTCAGGCCGTCGGGGGAATAGCTCACGGCGATCCCCTTCTCACCGTTCCGGGTGGAGGCGCCGGCGACCAGCTTGAAGCGCCGGGCGGGATCGGGCTCGTACGCGTCGAAGCCGACGCCGCAGCCGACCACGCCGCGCATCGGCCCGATCTGGTGGCGCGGATCGCGCAGCAGGATGTTGTTCTGGCGGCTGCCGTTCCACTCGACCAGGCCCAGATGCGGCCGGAACCAGCGGCGGCCGTCGTTGGAGTAGGCGTAGCAGAGCGCCCAATCGCGGTACGTTTGGCCGGTCTTGGCGAAATGCACCCGCTCGGGCGGCCAGTCGGCCACGTTCCACCACTCGCAGTTGTGGTCGGAGACGAGCGAGTCGTGGATGAACGGGGTGTACCAGAGATGCGTGCGGCCGGTCGCCGGGTCGCGCCAGACGCTCGGCTTCATGTCGCTCCAGTTCGGCTCCCAGGGCACATCGTCGCGCAGCAGCGGATTCTCCGGGGCCTTGACGACCGGGCCGGCGACCGGCTCGACCAGCCGCGACTTCTCGACGAGGCCGGGCTCGATCAGCAGGCGGGCACCCTGCCGCCCACCGGCCTCCGGCTCCCGCGCCGCATTGCCCGCCCGCCAGGCCTCGCGCGCCGCTTTCGCCGCCGCGCGCCGCGCGTCCTCCGCGGCCAGCTCGCATGGCCCGCAGAGCGCCAGGGCGAACCCCTCGGTTCGGCTGACGACCTTGACCGCGAGCAGATTCTTCCCGGCCTTCAGCCGCGCCGTGAACCGGTGGTCGAACGGTGTCGGCGGCCGGTTGCCATTGCCCGTCGCCAGCGTGTCGCCG
>CAZZDO010000801.1:0-1676 GCA_964653205.1 uncultured Armatimonadia bacterium
AGACAACTGCTCTGCCGGGCCTTCTCGCGTGCCTTGGCGAAAACGGGGAAGAGAATGGCAGCGAGGATGGCGATAATGGCAATGACAACGAGCAACTCAATGAGTGTGAACCCACGACGCGTCATGACAAAACCTCCGGAAGCTAAGATAGGCGGCCCCGTGGGAGCCGCCTCCCGAACACCATCACCTTCGCCGTTAGCCTGCCACATTCCTGCCGGCGGAGTCAACTCAATTTCAGGGCCGCCGCCGCGTTGCCCCAGAAAATGCGCTGCTGCACGTCCTCGGGCACGTCGTTGTCGTCCAGCATCTCCCGGTAGGCCGCGATGAGCGGCGCGAAGCCCGACGGCCCGCCCTCGCTGCCGAACACCAGCCGGCCGAAGTGCTCAGCCCCGTGATAGAATATCTCCCCGAAGTTGCAGATGGTCGTCCAGCGCTTGCCGGTCACGTCAATCCCGCACAGGTCGAAGTGGACGTGGGGGTGCATGCGCATCAGCATGGCCGCGTGCCATGTATCCGGCACGCCCAGGTGCGCGGCCCAGATGGTCAGGCCGGGGAAGCAGCGGGCGAGGCGGTCCAGCGTCAGCGGCATCATGAAGCGGGAGGAGGTGTTCCAGTGGTCGTGGTTGGGGAAGCGGGCGCTGACGCCGGTGTGGAACAGGATCGGCAGGCCGCACTCCTCGGCGGCGGCGTAGATGGGGAAGAACGCCTCGTCGTCGTAACTCGCGGCCGGGCACTGGGTCTTCAGCCCCCGGAAACCGGCGCGGTACCAGGCGTAGACCTGGGCCGCGTTGTCTTCGCCGAGATTGCAGAAGGCGAAGGGCAGGATGACGCCCGGGTGGGCCTCGGCGGCGGCCATGACGCCATCGTTGTCGTGCTGGCGCCAGCGCGGCCCGCCGCCGTTGAGGCAGAACACCTCGACCCCGGCGGCCTGGCCCTGCTCCAGCATCTGCTCGAGGAAGCCGTCGGTCTGCTGGTAGTGGCAGTGGGTGTCGAGGACGCGCATGGGTGGGCTCCTATTGCCAGGCTGCAGGTGGCGGCGACTTCGGCGCGCGAGGCGACGTGACCTGCGTCGAGAAGGGAAGGCGACGCTCGATAGCGAAACCACCATTGCCGGCCCCGTGGTCGGCGCAACTTGTGCGCGCCTAAGGATGGGTTTACATGAGGATCATTGTTACAGGCGGGGCCGGCTTCATCGGCTCCAACGTCGTCAACCGCCTCGCCGACCTCGGACACGAGGTCGCCGTACTGGACAACCTGATCACGGGCAAGCGGGGCAACCTCGACAGCCGCGCGGACTTCTACGAGGAGGACATCACCGACCGGGATGCCGTCGAGAAGGTCTTCGCCGACTTCAAGCCCGAGGTTGTGGATCATCACGCGGCGCAGATTGATGTGCGCAAGGCCGTGGACGACCCGGTCTTCGATGCGAGCGTCAACGTCATCGGCGGGATCAACGTCGTGCGGGCGGCGCTGGCCGCCGGGGTCAGCAAGTTCATCTATGCCTCCACCGGCGGGGCGATCTACGGCAACCCCGAGGTCATCCCCTGCACCGAAGAGCACCCGATCCGCCCCATCTCGCCCTACGGCCTCACCAAGCACGTTCTGGAGCACTACCTGGAGCTGTACTCGATCATCGAGGGGCTGCGCTACACCGTCTTGCGCTACGCCAACGTCTA
>CAZZDO010000802.1:0-1672 GCA_964653205.1 uncultured Armatimonadia bacterium
CATCATCACCTCCGACCACGAGCGTGCCGACGTGCTCCACCCGTCCCACCCGTGCCCAACTCCGCATGCCTCGCGCCTCGCCGCCGAGGGCGTGCTGTTCAACCAGGCTTACACCGTCAGCACCCACTGCTGCCCCTCCCGCGCCAGCTTCATGACCGGCGTGTACCCCAGCCGCCACGGCGTCTTCAACAACGTCCTGACCCGCACGGCCATCCACAAGGGCCTCAACCCCGGCGTCGTGACCTGGCCCGAGCACATGGCCCGCGCCGGCTACCGCATGTGCTTCACCGGGAAGTGGCATGTCAGCGCCGAGGAGCGCCCGTCCGACCGTGGCTGGGAGGAGTTCGGCACCGTCACGGCCGTCCCGCCCGAGCGTCATGAGACCCCGTGGGACCGCCAGCCCGGCCGCCGCGACGCCGAGACGAAGCAGGGCCTCCGCGATTGCGTCTGGGTCCCGCGCGACGGCTGGCCCGACGCGCTGCTCTCGGCCGTCCGCCCCGGGACGGCCGACCAGACCCTCGAATACCGCCAGACCCAGGACACGATCGCCCTCCTCCGTGAGTTGGCCGCCGCCGACCAGCCCTGGTGCACGTATCTCGGCTGGGTCACGCCGCACGACCCGTACGTCCCGCCCGAGGATGTCGCCGCGCGCATTGACCCGGCCACCGTTCCCCTGCCGCCGAACTTCCGCGACGACATGAGCGACCGCCCGCGCATCTACTCCCGCCAGCGCCGCCAGCTCTGGGACCAGCTCGACCCCGAGCAGATCCGCCTGTCCATCGCGCGCTACTGGGCCATGTGCGCCATGCAGGACGACTTCCTGGGGATGATCCTGGACGCTCTCGACGAGACCGGGCAGGCCGCCAACACCCTCGTCATCCGCACCGCCGACCACGCCGACCTGCTGGGTGAGCATGGCCTGTTCCTCAAGGGTGTCGCCCCGTATGAGGGCTCCTATCACATCCCGCTCATCATGCGCTGGCCGGAGGGGCCGGATACCATTCGGCCCGCCGCTCTGGAGGGGCCGGATAGTATCCGGCCCGCCGTGCGCGAGATCAACTCCATCACCCCGAACGTGGACATCGCCCCGACGCTGCTGGAGCTCACCGGCGCCGAGCCCCTCCCGCACGTGGACGGCCGCAGCCTCGTCCCGCTGCTGACCGGCGCCGAACCCGATGGCCAGCGCGACGAGCTGTACACGCAGATGAACGGGGTGGAGCTGTACTACACCCAGCGCATCATGCGCGTCGGCCGCTACAAGTACATCTTCAACGGCTTCGATGACGATGAGCTATACGACCTGGAGGCCGACCCGTGGGAGATGCACAACCTCGCCGCCGACCCGGCGCACGAGCCGGTCAAGCGCCGCCTGATCCACCGCCTGTGGGACTACGCCCGGGCCACCGAAGACACGATTGACAACGCCTATCCCCCCGTCGGCCTCGTCCCGGTCGGGCCGTACCGCGCGCTGGACCGCAGCTGAGAGGGCGCCTGCGGCCGGCTAAGAAGCGGCGAAGAATCTCGGAAGAAAACAGCAACATCCTGCAGGTGCAGGCCGGTCAGCGGCGAAAGGTACTGAGACGCACACCATTCCACTGCGGCACCACGGAGGTAGCGCGATGCACCGAAGAGGCTTCACGCTCATCGAGCTGTTGGTCGTGATCGCGATCAT
>CAZZDO010000803.1:0-1665 GCA_964653205.1 uncultured Armatimonadia bacterium
CCGGACCACCGCAGGCTCCGTGAGGTGGCAGTTGGTGACGGTCACGAACAGCGTGCTCTCGTCCTCCCCGACCGAGGCCGAGGCGGACAGCATCGGCAACTCGGGCAGATTGGCGAGTTGCATTCCCGCAACGGCCCCGCCGCTGCCCTTCGAGTCCTCCGGACGCGCGAAGTCGCCCCCGCGTATCTGCGGGCAGTCCACGTCCACCGCCACCGACTGCTTCCCGCGGTGAGGCCGATACAGGTCATAGAGGTGGTAGGTCGGCGTGAGCACAAGCTGTTCGCCCCGACTCTGGATCACCATGTTCAGGAACACGGAGGCCATCGTGACCCGCGCCGCCCACTTGTGGAACCGATCCAGGAAGATGGCGTGGGCAATCGCTTCCCGCATCGTCTGGTGGTGCATAAAGTGGACGGTGCCCCATTCGAGAATCGCCAGTTGGATCGTCGGCGTCCCGATCTCGGGCATGTGGAGCCAGCCGATGCCCCAGGGCTGGCGCTCCGCGTCCAGCGGCTGGAGGAACTCGTCCCCCGCCGCGAGCGCGGAGTCGATGGCGAAGCTGTTCTGAAGCACCCGGTAGTACTGCTCGTCGGAGTAGTCCACGTCCGGCAGGCTCTGGCCGGTGTAGTAGATCTGGGACAGGTAGTCCACCACATCCGGGCCGCCGAAGTTCTGGCTCATGCACCGCTTCAGCTTGTCAAAGAACCGGCGGTTCCATTCCTCTCCGCCACCGGCGGCGATCAGCTTCACAGTCGGGTCCAGGGGCCGCACACCGGACGCGAACCGCCGGAAGCTCGAGGCGTATTCCTCGGGCTCCATGTCCATCCAGCCGTACATGTTCCAGAGACTGACTCCGTGCGGCGCGTGGTGGCCGTTGGCGGCTCGCATCTCCGCGAAGGTCGAGGCGCCGTCCCAGTTGCAGTACTCCACCCAGTCTCGTGAGCCGATGGGGTCTTCGGCGTTGCAGATCATCATCGGCTGGGTGCCCACCAGCCGGCACAGGTGCAGGAACTCCTCGGTCCCAAACTCGTTGCGCCACTCCATGTTGGCCGCCTCAAAGGCCGAACGGCCCCAGTATGAGACCCGGACCGGGCGCTGGTCGCGTGGGCCGATGCCGTCCTGCCAGCGGTACCACTCGGCGCCGACCAGCCCGGACATGAACCCCGGCTGGATCTTGCGCAAGGCCTCGACGGTCCCCTTGCGGACACCGTCAATGTTGGCGATGGGCGAGTCCGGCCCCACCCACATCAGCGGCGTGTCGTTCTTGAACGTGTCGGCCCCGCGCAGCCCATACAGCAGCGGGCTGATGAGGCCCAGACGACGGCTGGTATCTATCGCGATGCTGGCGTCCATGCCCTGTCCTCTCAGTGGTCGGCAGTACCGACCCGCGGATTGGCGAACCTCCGGAGGTCCCTGCCGAACCCCAACAGCCATTCTGCCCGGGCGTCTGGCGCGATCGCCGGACGTCATCCTGTCCAGGCCGGCAGCGTTGGTTCAGTGGTTGGGAGCCGGTGGGCTCGGCGCCGCGACAAGGGCCGGGAGCTGGGCGTAGCGTGCCACAACCTCTTCGGGCGTGACGAACCGCTGCAGCACACGGCAAGCCGCAATGTCGCCTCGGAAGTGCCCCACAGCTCGGATCCCGCCTGCCCAGAGTGCCGGGCCGCC
>CAZZDO010000804.1:0-1664 GCA_964653205.1 uncultured Armatimonadia bacterium
TCTCACGCGCCTTGGCGAAGACCGGGAAAAGAATGGCGGCGAGGATCGCGATGATGTGACCGCTGAAAAATCCCCTCGCCAGGCCTCCTCAATCTCGCGTCAATCTGCTATAAGTAACGCCAGCGAGGTGAGGGATGAAGAAGTCACCGCAGCCGCTTCCCCAGAACAATCTGTTCGACAGCTACTACTACGGCGCGCTCGTCCCTCCGGATCACGAACTGATGCAGATCGACCGGCGGGTGGACTTCGGCTTCATCGCGGCCGAGATGGCGGACTGCTATGCGCCGCGCGAGGGCGCCGGGCGGCCGCCGCTGGCGCCGGAGATGATGCTGCGCTTCTGCTTTCTGAAGGTCTACGCCGACTTGAGTGACGCCGAGCTGACGGCGCAGGCGCAGTACAACCTGCTGTACCGCCAGTTCCTGCATCTGGGGGGCAACGAGCTGCCGCCGGACAGCAGTTCGCTGAGCGTTTTCCGCCGGCGGCTGGGCGAGGAGCGGCTGAAGGCCTGTCTGGACCGGGTGGTGGCCGGGGCGCAGCAACTGGGGCTGGTGAGCCACCAGCGGGCGCATGTGGACTCCACCGGCATTGTGGCCGACATCGCCATCCCGCGCCTGCGGGGGCTGGTCCTGGAGGCGCTGGCCGACGGCCTGGCGGGGCTGGCGCAGTTGGGTCAGGGCGAACGGGCCGCGCCGCTGCAGGCGGAGTATGAGGCGCTGGTCGCCGACAGCCGCTACTGGGAGACCAAGGCGCGGCGCGATGCGCACGTGCTGGCCTGCTGGGAGTTGCTGCCACGTCTGGCGGCGGTCTACGACGCGTTGATGGACCGGCGGGGTTGGACAGCGGCGGAAGAGGAACTGCTGCTGGCGCAGGCGGCGCTGATCGAGAAGGTGCTGCAGCGGCGGGAAGGGCGCCAAGGTAGCGCGAAGCGCGATCTGCTGGTGAGCACCCAGGACCCCGACGCGCGCTACAGCAACCGCGAGGCCCGGAAAAAGCCGTATGCGGGCTACAAGGAGCACGTGATCGAGGACGACGGCAGTGGCGTCATTACCGACGTGATCGTCACGCCGGCGAATGTGGACGACGGCACGCAGTTGCCGGCGTTGGTGGCGGGCCATGAGGCGGCGGTGGGGCAGAGGCCCGCGAGTGTGGCGGCGGACAGCAAGTACTTCACCGGCGAGAATTTGGAGTACCTGGACCGCGAGTGCATCGAGGGGTTCCTGGCGGTGCCGGCGGCCAAGGGCGAGAAGCAGGGGAAGTTCACGGCCGCCGACTTCGCGCATGACGCGGCGGGGGACTGCGTGCTGTGTCCGGCGGGGGAGATCGCGACGGGCGGCAAGTGGGACGAGCGGGCGCAGGGCTGGACGTTCTACTTCCGCAAGGGCCAGTGTGAGGGCTGTCCGTTGCGGGAGCGCTGCACCACGCAGAAGCGCGGTCGTACGCTCTTCATCAGCCGCCACCGCGAGCGGCTGCTTCAGGCGCGGGCGCTCAAGGACGATCCGGAGCACCAGGCGGCGCAGCGGCGGCGGCTACGTCAGGAGCGGACCTTCAGCCTGCAAAAGCAGCGGCACGGGTTGCGGCGAACGCGATATCGGGGGTTGCCCCGGGTGCGGATGGGGGTGTACTTCACGGTGCTGGTGGTGAACCTGCGGCGGATCGTGCAACAG
>CAZZDO010000805.1:0-1663 GCA_964653205.1 uncultured Armatimonadia bacterium
GCATCGGACTTCTGCTGCAGGATGCCATAGTCCATGTTGTCGGCCTTCACTCCGCACAGCGCCATGAAGGTCGCGATGACGGCCACGACCACCGCCGCGACACTGATGAACCGCTCGTTGCTGCCCTCAGCTTGTTCATGCGCCTGATCCACGATCTCGTCTACCATCGTCGCTTTGCCTCCTGCTGCCAGGTCCCGCCCCGCCGCCGGCCCTCAGTTCCCGCAAAGGTCCCGCCCAACCTTCGTCGAATCGTGTAGGAGCGGTCACCAGACCGCGACCATCCGTTCCGCGAGGTGCTCCCATGTCCGACCTCAACTGGACCGACGCCGAGAAGTCCCAACTGCGCGACGACGCTCTCCGCCTGATCATCCCGCACTTCGCCAGCAACGCCGAACTCGCCGGCGGCCCGAAGATCTTCGTGCGCGGCGAAGGCTGCTATGTCTGGGACCTTGACGGCAACAAGTACTTCGACTCCTTCGCCACGCTGCTGACGACCATCTGCGGCCACGTCCGCCCGGAAGTCACCGCCGCCGTCACCGAACAGATGCAGCGCCTGGAGTTCTTCCCCAACTACGTGGACGCCTTCACCGTCCCGCTCATCGAACTGGCCCGCAAGCTCGAGGAAGTCATGCCCGGCGATCTCGGCGTCAGCTTCTTTGTCAACAGCGGCTCGGAGGCGAACGAGACGGCGCTGAAGATGGCGCGGCAATACCACCTCGAGCGCGGCGATCACCACCGGTACAAGTTCATCGCCCGCCGCGATTCGTACCATGCCACGACCCTCGGCGGGGGCGCGGTCACGGGCCTGCGCTGGTTCCGCGAATACTTCGAGCCGCTCATGCCCGGCGCGCTGTTCGTCAGCGCCGCCCGCGAACGCGATGTCCCCGCAGGCATGTCCTCGGCCGACTACACCAGGCACCTCCTCGCCGAGATCGAGAAGCTCATCGCCGACGAGGGCCCCGAGAGCATTGCCGGCTTCATCATGGACCCGCTCCCCGGCTCCAACACCGGCTATCCCCTCCCGCCCGAGGGCTACTTGCAGGGCGTTCGCGACCTGTGCAACGAGCACGGGATTCTGCTGATCTTCGACGAAGTCCAGACGGGCTTCGGCCACACCGGCAAGTGGTTCTTCTGCCAGCACGAGGGTGTCACGCCGGACATCATGACGGTCGGCAAGGGCTTCACCGGTGGCTTCATCCCGCTGGGCGCCACAGTCACAACACCAAAGGTCGCCGAAGTCTTCCGCCGCGGCCCCGGCACGGAACTGCGCTCGGGCAGCACCTACGGCGGCCACACGGTCGCCTGCGCCGCGACGCTGGCGAACCTCGGCATCATCGAGCGCGAGGGCCTCGTCGACAACGCGCGCGTCCAGGGCGAGTACATCAAGGGGCGACTGGCGGAGTTGCGGGGCAAGTACGCCTGCGTGGGCGGGGCCAGCGGCCTCGGCCTGCTGCTGGCACTGTACCTGAACGTGGACCCGAAGCTGGGCGTGGGCACCTGGATCCGCGACTGGTGTCACAGGAATGGCATGATCTTGCGCAACAACGGCGACATCCTGGTGATCGCCCCGTCGCTGATCATCAGCCGCGCCGAGGCGGACTTCATGCTCGACCTCTTCGACGGCGCGATCGCCGGGGCCACCGCTCACTTCGGGCTGTGACGC
>CAZZDO010000806.1:0-1655 GCA_964653205.1 uncultured Armatimonadia bacterium
AGCAAGCAATGGAACGTGTGCGGCAAGCCCGGATGCCGGTGCAAGGATCCGAAGCGCCCCCGTAGGCACGGGCCGTACTATCAGTTGAGCTTCACCGTGGCTGGACGAAGCTCGACCCTGTTCCTGAAACCGGGGGAGCTCGTCGCCGTGCGGCGGCATCTTCGGCGCTATCGCCGCTTCCGCGAATTGAATGCGCGGCTGATCGCGGCGTACGTGGCACAGGCACGGCTCGGCGGGGTGGCGTCCCTGGAGAAGGGGGTTGAGTAGCGGCTCCGCGGACGCGGCGGCGGCGCATCGAGACACCTTGCGGCATGAAGTGGAGGCCTGCCTCGCCGCCGTGCAAGCCTTTCGCGCGCGGGTGTCGGATACGGCCGGTGCCGCGGACTTGGCGGAGGCGGAGCAGGATTGCGCCCGGTGCTGCGACGCGCTGTTCGCCTCGCTGATGGGGGAACGGACCCAGGCGGCATTGGACTGCCCGGCCGTGCAGGAAACCGCGCACACGCTGGCGCGTTCAGCCCCAAAACGCCTGAAAGCGGCCGGCGAGCGGCAGGTGTCCGTCCAGTTCCAGCGCGGCAACCCCGCGCCGCTGCGCACCACCTACTACCGCAGGCGCCCGGGCGACGCTCGGCGTCGGGAAAAGGGGCTGTTCCCCGCCTTGGCGGTGCTGGGCATCCACGAACATGCCTCCCCGGCCGCCGCGGCGCAAATGGCCCGCAGCGCCTGCGCGGTCGCCTCCCTGGAAGAGGCCGCCGCCTGGCTGCGCGAGACTGGAGGCCTGGCGGTGGACATCAAAACCCTGCGCCGGGTGACGCGCCGCTTCGGCCAGCGCGCCCGTTGCGCGTTGCCCGCCAACCTTCAAACCCTACAGGTCGGCGGGGAAGGCCGCAGTGTGGTCGTCTCCGTGGACGGTGGACGCGTGCGCGTGCGCCGCGACAAGGCCGGCGCGCGCACGCCCAAGGGCCGCCGGCGCTACCACACCGACTGGCGCGAACCGCTGTTGCTGCATATCTACGTCCTCGGTCCCGACGGCCGTCTGGACCGCACCTTCACGCCGCTGATCGACGGCACGCTGGGCGGGGCCGATGCGCTCTTCGATATGCTCCGGCTCTATCTGCCGTTGTTCAACGCGCTGCAACCCAGCCGTGTCCTGCTGATCGCCGACGGTGCCCCGTGGATCTGGAAGCGCTTCACGGCCTTGATCGAACAGGGGGCCATCGCCTGTCCCCATCCGGTCATCCAGTTGATCGACTTCTACCACGCCGTCGAGCACCTCGGGACCTTTGCCGAGGCCTGCACGTTCTGGCCGCGCGCACGGCGCACCCGGTGGCGCAACCACGCCCGCCAGTTGCTGCGCGCCGGGAAGATCGAGACCGTGCTGAATGAAATGCAGACGCTGCTTGGCCGCCGCCCACGCTCGGACGCGCTGAAGAAGGATCGCCATTACTTCCTTCGCAACCGCCACCGTTTCAGCTACGCCTGGGCGCGCCGCCTGCACCTGCCGATCGGCAGCGGCCCCATGGAAAGCGCGATCCGCCGCGTCATCAACCTTCGCCTCAAGGGCCCCGGCATCTTCTGGCATGAAGAAACCGCCGAGGCCATGCTCATGATCCGATCCTACTACAAGGCCCAGCGCTGGAATGAACTCGCACAACTGG
>CAZZDO010000807.1:0-1654 GCA_964653205.1 uncultured Armatimonadia bacterium
TGGCAGATCAAGGTCCCGCAGGACGGGCGCTATCGGCTATACTGCAAGGCCGCCACGCACGAGCCGCAGGCCACGCGGCTCATCACGCTGGACGATGCGCCGGTCGGCGGCGAGTACCGCATCTTCCGGTTCGACAACACGACGGGCTATGGCACGACGCCGGCGGAGTGGCGCACGTTCCAGTTGCCCGAGGCGTTGGACCTGAAGGCGGGGACGCATACGCTGAAGATGATGTGCGTGGGCGGGTTGCTGAACCTGGATTGGTTGGTGGTGGCGCCCTGACGGCACCTACCCCGTCAGCGCTACGCGCTGACACCCCTCCCCACAGGGGAGGGGAAACGACAACGGCCGTCCCATCCGCATGCCGTGACGCTCAACACGAAAGGCTTTCACACACGTATGTCCGACATCACCACCTACACCCAGTCCCTCATCCCCGAGATCACACGCGTGCTCTCCGACCTCGTCGCCTTCCCCTCCACGGTCGGCAACGAGAAGCCCGTCGCGGAGTACCTGCACGCCCACATGCAGGCGTTCTGCGATGAGTGCGACTTCGTGCCCAATGACAACAGCCTGCGCGAGGACCCGGACTTCTCCTATCCGGTCAAGGGCCTCGACTACACCGACCGGCCGAATGTCCGCGTGGCGATCAACGGCTCGGGCGCAATGAATTGCGCCGCTACGGGCGGGCGGTCGCTGCTGATGAACACCCACATGGATGTCGTGCCGCCCTCCTCGATGCAGGAGCAGCCCTTCGAGCCGCAACTGCGCGACGGCGTACTGTTCGGGCGCGGGGCGTGCGACGCCAAGGGCCAGATCGCGACGATGTACTTCCTGATGAAGGCCCTGCACGACCTGAAGCCCGCGGTGCGGGGGAACGTCATCGGCCATCTCGTGATCGAGGAGGAAGTCGGCGGCAACGGGACCGTGACGATGGTGCGCAAGACCGGCGACACCGCCGACGCCGCGCTCGTGTTCGAGCCCTCGGACTTCACGCTCTACCCGCAGATTCGCGGGGCGGTGTGGTTCGAGGCGACCGTGACCGGGCAGTCGGGCCATTCCGGCAAGCCCGGTGGCACGGTCAGCGCGCTGCTCAAGGCCATCCGGGCCATCGAGGTCTTCACCGAGTATCACGACCGGTGCATCGCCGAGAGCCGTGGCAAGTACCCGCTGTTCGACCAGTTCGAGAACCCCGCGCCGCTGACCATCGGGCAGCTTGAGGCCGGCGACTGGCCCGCGCAGGCCCCGCAGAAGTGCGTGTTCCGCGGGGTGCTGGGCATCCTGCCCGACCGGACGAAGGAGCAGGTCATGCGGGAGCTACGCGAGGCCATCCGCGACTGCGGGGACGAGTGGCTGGCGGAGCACTTCGAGATCGAGTTCACGTACCGGCATGATGCGAGCGTCATCGCGCCGGACCATGAGCTGGTGCAGGCGCTCGGGGCGGCGCTCGGGGCGAGCGGGCTGGAGACGAAGGTCTCTGCGATGACGGCCTCGTGCGATGCGTGGATGTACAACAACCAGCTCGCGATCCCGACGTGCTGGATTGGGCCGGGGTCGCTCGGCGTGGCGCACAGCGACCAGGAGCAGATCGCGGTGGCGGACGTGGCGAAGGCGGTGGAGGTGCTGTACCGGTTCGTGTGTCAGTGGTGCGGGT
>CAZZDO010000808.1:0-1640 GCA_964653205.1 uncultured Armatimonadia bacterium
CTACTCCCACGACGGTGTGGGAGGTCAAGACGACGGTGGTGGCTGCGCCGTGACCCGGGACGGTACGACCGCGGAGGCCGCTCTGCATTGAGGCTACGCGATGCGTAGTTGCGGACGGCTCCTGGCTGAATGCTGGTGTGGCCGCTGGCGCCGGCCGACAGTCGCAATCGCAAAGGGAGACGCGACGATGAGCCGGCGTGACGAGCACGGTAGGCTGGATGGTCCGACCTCTCATCACGGACTCAGCGTTCGGCTGAGCCGATTCGAGGGTAGTCGGGAGGTCGCACACGAACGGCAGGAGTGGGACGACATCGGCGCCGACGGTTGGGCGCCGGCTTTCGCGGGTGCCGACTGGGAGATCATTGCAGAGATCTCTCCCATTCCCGACCGCACCGACGCCCTGGATGGAGAGGTTCGCTTTCGCGTCGTGGCGGGGACTGCGCGCGAGGTCGCGGTGGCGGTCGAGTGGACGGTAACGGACTGGTCGCGCGACGTGTCCGTCATGCTCCCGGCGGCCGCCTACAACGGCAACCGCTACCCGAGCCGGCCCTATCAATACCCCCCGATGGTGCATGAGCCCGGTGACATCGGCCCCGACGCCTCGGTGCTGGTGTCGGACGTGCCGCGGCTCAGCCATGCGGACGGCACGCCGTCGCGAATGCAACTGCTGACCGGCGACCTGACCACCCCCGCGGTCTGCTTCCACAACCCGGGTACTGGCGAAGGCGCGATCCTGCTGACCGAGCAGGGCAGTGGTCTCGGCAACCACGGTCTGACTGTCGAGGAGAGCCTGGACCGCGCCGAGGCCTTGGTGCGAATCGAGGCGCCGGGTGTGCGGCGCGAGACGCTGTACACGATGGTCAACACCGCCACGCCCTCGTGGGATCGAGGCGCCGACTGGGCGCCGGGCGCGGAGGTCACCATCCGCTTCCGCCTCTTCCGCTTCCCCGCCACGTCGGTGCAAGAGCTGTATGATCACTTCGCCATCGTGCGCCAGGACCTCAGTGGGCCGGTGGTCCTCAGGCATGAACTGCCATTCTCGGCCGCCTTCGCCATCGTCGAGGAGAAGTACCAGCGGGAAAACTGGTGCGAGGAGGGGTACTACCGTGTCGGCACTCACGAGGCGGCGGTCGGCTCCAAGTTCCAGGACTGGCAGGTCGGCTGGGTCGGCGGCGGGATGACGCCCTCCGCTTTCATGATCGCCGGTTCGTCGGAAACACGGCAGCGGGCTGTCGCCAACCTGGAGTGGATGCTCACCCGGGCCCAGCTCCCCAGCGGGTTGTTCTACGCGGTGTATCACGACGGCGAGGCTTGCGGCGACGGCTTTGGCGTCCCCGGCACAGAGCGCTGGTACATGGTGCGCAAGCAGGCGGACGCACTTTACTTCGTGCTGAAGGCCTTCCACGCCCTCGCCGGCGCGGAGGCAGGCTGGCGAGTGCCGGAGCACTGGGCTGCGGGCGCGCGGCGTCTGGCGGATCGCTTCGTCACGACCTTCCGGCGCTTCGGCCAGCTCGGCCAGTACCTGGACTGCGAGACTGGTGACGTGGTGGTCGGGGGCTCGACGGCGGCCGCCATGGCGCCGGGCGCGCTGGCGTTGGCGGGACAGTACTTCGCTTATCCGGAGTACGTCGAGGTGGCCG
>CAZZDO010000809.1:0-1608 GCA_964653205.1 uncultured Armatimonadia bacterium
GGTCGAGCCCTGCTGTGTGCCCTGGCTATCGCGTCGCTGTTCCTGTTGCCCTCCGTCGCCCGCTCTGCCGATTGGCCCCAATGGGGGAACACCCTCAGCCGGAACCTTGTGTCGGAGGAGACCGATCTCCCGAACTACTGGGAGATCGGTGTGGCTGGACGCGGCGACGCCTGGGTGAGCAAGCCCGAGAACCTCAAGTGGGCGGCACGGCTGGGCAGCCAGACGCATGGCAGCCCCGTCATTGCCGGCGGGAAGGTGTTCATCGGCACCAACAACGGCGTGCCGCGCAACCCGCGCCTGACTGGTGACCGGCATGTGCTGATGTGCTTCGCTGAGGCCGACGGGAAGTTCCTGTGGCAGATGGCCACGCCCCGGCGCGCCCGCGCGGCCAACTTCAACCCCGACTACGGCAACCTGGGGCTGTGCGTCGCCCCCGCGGTGGACGACAGCCGCGCCTACGTCGTCACCAGCCGCGCCAACGTCCTCGCCATGGCCCTGGATGCCCTCGGCCCAGGCAAGGCGCCCCTGTACGCCAAGCAGGCCTCCTACCTCGCCTTCCCCGTGTACGAGACAGTGAGCGCCAGCCACAGCGGCCCGCGCGTGACGATCAAGCCCGGCAGCCCGGTCGCAATGAGCCCCACCGACGGGAACCTCGCGTGGGTGTACGACATGGTCGCCGGGGCCGGCAGTTGGCCGCACGAAGCCTGCAGTTCCTCGGTCCTGCAGGTCGGCGACTTCCTGTACGTCGGCACCGGCAACGGCCGGGGCAGCGACCACCGCACCGTGCCTTCCCCGCAAGGCCCGAGTCTGATCATGCTGGACAAGCAGACCGGGAAGCTCCTGGCGCGGGACAATGCGGCCATCGTGAGCGGTGTCTTCCACGGCCAGTGGTCGTCGCCGTCCTACGGCGCGGTCAAGGGGCGCCCGCTAGTGTTCTACGGCGGCGGTGACGGCGTCTGCTACGCCTTCGACGCCCAGCCGGAGAAACGGCCGGACGGCCAGCCCGGGATTCTGCGTTGTGTGTGGCGCTGTGACGCGAACCCGCCCGAGGCCCGACGGAGGGGCTACCGCGACCCGACCGGCCCCAACGACATCATCGGCACGCCGGTATTCGACCAAGACCGCGTCTACGTGGCCTCCGGGCAGGATCCCCGGCACGGCCCCGGCAATGGCTGCCTGACTTGCATTGACGCGACCCGGACCGGCAAGCTCGTGGACGGGGCCGGGGTGCGCTGGCGCTACAAGGGCATCGGGCGGTCGTGCTCGACGGTGTCGGTCGCCGACGGATTGGTCTACGCCGCGGACTACGCCGGCGTCCTGCACTGTGTGGAGGCCGACACGGGCAAGCTGGTGTGGAAGCAGAGCCTCGGGGCGCACGTGTGGGGCTCGACGCTGTGCGCCGACGGAAAGGTCTACGTCGGCAACGAGCGCGGCCAGCTGTGGGTCCTGAAGGCGGGACGGCAGAAGACGGTGTTGTCTACAGTGCCGATGCGCAGCCCGATCTACACGACGCCGGCGGCGGCCAACGGTGTGCTGTATGTGGCCACGCACCGGTACCTGTACGCGCTGGCGAAGCCGGGACCGGAAGAGGCTGTGGCGAGCCGCTAG
>CAZZDO010000810.1:0-1606 GCA_964653205.1 uncultured Armatimonadia bacterium
GAAAGCCAGGGCGGGGTGGGCCGAGCTGCAGAAGGAGATCGAGAACACCAAGTCCACGTCCGACACCGGGAAGTCGGACGAGAGCACCGGCGAGAAGACCGACGTATCCGGCGACGACGAGACGACCGGTGGGAGCAGCACGCCCGTCATCCAGGTTGGTGACGGGATGGACCCGGCCAACCCGCCGCGCGCGTATGCGGTGGACGTGGTCCCGCCCCTGGAGGTGGAGGAAGGCAAGCCCTTCGGGCCGGTGAGCAACGGCGACCAGGCCGCCGGGCTGGTCGTGGCGCGGTCTGGTGTGAAAGCCTGGGTGGAACTCATTGAGCAGGAGCGCGCCCAAGGCAAGAAGCGCACGGCCATGCTGACCGTGGAGACGATCCCCGGGACCGGCAACTACCTCATCCACCTGTTCGAGAACGTCGCGGACGACGAGCCCGCACACACGGCTACCTTCGGGTGGTACAGGGTGGACAAGGAAACCGGGGTGGTCACCAACGACACGACTGCGGATTCCGACTGAACCAGAGTGAGAGTTCCTACGCTCCTGCGAGGTGAAGTGATGACCCATGACATGACGAGTGCCGCGTTGCCGGCTGTGCTTACTGCCCTGGCGGCGGTGGCGCTGCTGTGGCTGGTGCCCGAGCAGACCGAGGCCGCCGAGGAAGTCGTCTGGACCGATGCCCGGCAACTCACCATCGAGGGCAAGGGCTGGGCCGATACCGAATCGTTCTACGACCGGCTGCCGGCGAAGGCGAAGGGCGTCGTGCGCCAGCCGGTGTGGGACCTCAGCCGCAACAGCGCGGGCTACAGCGTCCACTTCCTCACCGACGCCCCGTCCATCCACGTGAAGTGGGACCTGCTTAACGCCGGGCTGGCCATGAACCACATGGCGGCGACGGGCGTGAGCGGCGTGGACCTGTACGCCCGGATGCCCGACGGGGGATGGCGCTACTCCGGCACGGGCCGCCCGATGCAGCAGGCCGGGAACGAGGCCACCTTCGGCAACCCCGGGGCGCGCGAGTTCGTGCTCAACCTGCCGCTGTACAACGGCGTGACGTCCCTGAGCGTCGGCGTGGCCGCCGGGAAGTCGCTCACGCCGCTGTCGGCGCCGCGCGGCAGGCCGGTGGTCTTCTACGGCACTTCGATTACCCAGGGCGGGTGCGCCTCGCGCCCGGGCACGTCCTATCCGGCCATCGTTGGCCGCAAGCTCGACGTGCCCATCATCAACCTGGGCTTCTCGGGCAACGGTCAGTCCGAGCCCGAGCTGGCCGACCTGCTGGCCGAACTCGACCCGGCCGTCTACGTACTCGACGCGCTGTGGAACATGAATCCGACGATGGTCAAGGAGCGCATCGCGCCCTTCGTACGCAAGCTCCGGGCGGCCCATCCCGACACGCCCATCCTGCTTGCCGAGGACTCCACCGTCCGCACCGTGCCGACCGGCAAGGGGAAGATCCTGCGCGAGGTGTTCGCGCAACTCCAGCAGGAGGGCGTGACCGGCCTGCACTTCCTGTCCGCCGAAGGCATGATGGGCCCCGACGACGAGGGCACGGTGGATGGCTGCCATCCGACCGACCTGGGGTTCATGTACCAGGCCGAAGTCTTC
>CAZZDO010000811.1:0-1603 GCA_964653205.1 uncultured Armatimonadia bacterium
CGACGACGAGAGAACCACGAACGAGGTGCAATCCTGATGGCATTCGAGCCCTATCAGCAGCCTGTTCGCGAGCCGGGGCGGATCGGCTACATTCGCCAGGACATCCCGGAGTTCGACCTGCCCGCCTACCCCGGCGAGCGCTATGGGGCCCTGGTGCCCGAGACGCTGGACCTGCAGGAGCGGGCGGCGCTGGCGGTCAACGTGCTGACCCGCGCAACCGACCCGGAGGCGGACTACGAGATCTACTTCTCCGTAGACATTCGGCGCAACCCGCCGATGATGGACCACAACTACTCGGACCAATGCCAGAACAAGTTCATGGAGGCCCTGCCCCTGATGCGGCTGGCCAGTGGCAGCCGGGAGAACCTGGAAGTGGACCGGATCTGGATGGAGACGGCCCTGCGCTGCATCGGGCCCGACGGCGTCTTCCATTACCCCCTGCGCGGTCGGCCGTGGGCGCTGCACGGCCCCTGGTTCAGCGGGCGCGGCGGGCAGGAAGACAAGGTCAGGCAGCGGGGCCACATCCTGTCGCCCTTCTTCGCCGGGCGCCTGCTATCGGCCATGGTGAACTACGCCCGCCTGGACAATGCTGCCATGTGGCATGGGGAGATCAAGCGCGTGGTGGACGGGCTGGTGCGCCTGGCGGTGGACAAGGGCAGCTATGCCTCCTACGCCCCGCAGGTGGGTCATGCCGAGCCTGACTGTCGAGAGAGCGTCGGAGGCGGCACCGCCGCCGAGGACTGCTGGGTGGCGCTGGGTCTGGTGCACGCCTACCGCGAGACCGGCTACGAACCGGCGATCATGCTGGCCCGCAAACTGCTCAACCACACCGTGGAGGAGCAGCGCTTCTTCGAGCCGGACGGGACCTTCGGCCCAACCACTTCCCGTCCGGCGCGAGAGCAGGCCAGCGAAGGGATGTCGCCGGAAGCCCTGACCGAGGCCTTGCGAGCGCACCAGGGCGACGCCACGGCGGCAGCCGTCGCCGACTATCTGAAGCCCAACTACCAGCACTTCCACACCCACACCTACGTCCTGCTGGCCATGCTGGAGTACGCCCTGACGACCGGCGACGAGGCCTGGATGGAGCTGGCGCGGCGTGGCTTTGAGTATGGGAAGGCCCACGGCAATGTCCTGCTCGGGTACTTCCCGGAGATGCTCGGCCGAGACGTGTTCGAGACCTCGGAAACCTGCGAGGTGGCGGACATGATCGCCCTGGGCATCAAGCTGTCGCAGGCGGGGAAGGGCGACTACTGGGACGACGTGGACCGCTGGGCGCGCAACATGCTCGCCGAGGGGCAACTGACCCCGGAACGCGCCGCCTTGCTGGAGCGCTACGTGGCGGGCCTGCCCGTCACGCCCGTGGACCGCGATACTCCCGTGTGTGGTGGTGTGACGCCCTCAGGCCACGAGACCACCGACCGGGTGATCGAGCGCAACATCGGCGCTTTCGCCGGCTGGCCGGAACCCAACAACTGGGGTCTGGCGATCATGCACTGCTGCACCGGAAACGGCGCGCGCAGCATCTATTACCTGTGGGAGAGCATACTCACCCACGAGGCCGGCAAGCTGCGCATCAACCTGCTCCTGAACCGCGCCTCGGCCT
>CAZZDO010000812.1:0-1600 GCA_964653205.1 uncultured Armatimonadia bacterium
CGGAACTCCTCCACCGTCAGCCCCGCCTGTCGGAGAATGCTGTGGAGTGTGCCGGGCGGAAGGTCCTCGGTGCCATGAACCGTCACGGTCACGCGGCGGCGCCTGCTCGGATGCACCATCGTGACGTGGCTGCCCTCCTGACGACGAAAAACGAACCCGCCGCGTTCCAGGGCACGGATCGTCTCCCGCCCCGAGACGACCGGCTGTCTAGGCAACCGGTACCGCCTCTTCCTCGGCCACTGTCACCTTGTAGATCACGGCGTCTGTCGCCTCGCCCATATCCACCTCGAACGACTCGCTGTCTGCCGGGATGGGTTCCCCGTCTTCCACCAGCGACCCTAGATGGCAGCGGATCGCCTCCTCCACGTGTTTGAGTGCTTCTGGAATGGTGTGGCCCCACGAGGCGCACTCAATGGCGGGCACGATGGCTGAGTACCGGCCATCCTGTTCGTGCAACAAGACTACGGTGTATGTCATGTGTGGGTCTCCTGTCTGGAGACATTATACCCCAGAACCGTGCGCCGGAGGACCGGCGCACCTACGCGGGCAGTTCCGACAACTTCACCGGCCGGCCCTCCGCGATCGCCTGGTCTATCGCGAAGATCACCCGGTGGGTCTTGAAGGCCTCGGCGAAGTTGATGATCGAGTCCCGGCCCGCCTTGACACAGGCCATGAACTCGTCCACCTGCGGCGGGTACGGGTGGTCGAGCACGTCCCCGCTCGTCGCCTCCGTTGTCGGGATGTCAATCCACTCTTCCTTGTTCACGCCCTGGAGTTGCGTGCTGGACAATTGCTTGCCCCGCAGCGTGCCCTCGCTGCCCACCAGGTGGATGTTGAACACGTACGGCTGGCGGCAGTCCACGCACGAGACGCACTTGCCCAGGCTCCCGTCGGCGAACTTGATGAGCGCCACCGAGGTGCTGTCATATTCGTAGTCCTGCGCCCACTCGGCCGACGACTTGGTCGAGTAGCCGAAGACCTCGTCCACCTCCCGGTCGGCGAAGAACAACATCGCGTCAAGGGCGTGGCAGCCGGCCGTGACGAGCGCGGAAACGCCGATGTCCTTCTTCACGTTCCACGCGTGCTGGCCGTACCACGGGCCGATGCCGTGGTAGTAATCCACCTCGAAGTGGTGGACCTTGCCCAGCAGGCCCTGGGCCATGACCGACTTGACCAGGGTCATGTGCGGGATGAAGCGCAGCTCGAAGTAGACGGTCGAGAGCACGCCGGCCGTGGCGATGGCGTCGCGCATGGCGAGGAGGTCTTCGTAGGTCGTGGCCACGGGCTTCTCGATCATCAGGTGTTTGCCGGCGTGGGCGGCCTGGATGGTCATCGGGGCGTGCAGGTGGTGGGGGGTGCAGATGTCCACGACTTCCAGGCCCGGGTGCTTGAGGAACTGGTCATAGTCGCTGTAGACCTTCACGTTCGCGCCGGCCATGGCCTGGGCGGCGGCGGGGTCCTTGGAGGTGCAGACGGCAACGACCTCCGCGTCGGGGTTGGCGTTGAAGGCGGGGATGTGGCCGCTGGCGGCCCACCCGAGTCCGGCGATACCGATCTTGATGGACATGGCTTTCCTCCGAGTCAACAGGCGTTTGAGTTA
>CAZZDO010000813.1:0-1600 GCA_964653205.1 uncultured Armatimonadia bacterium
GCTCACGCCCGTGGCAAGGTACGTCGGCCCCTTCGGGGCGAACGGCCCGGCCGTTCCCGATTCCCGATTCCCGATTCCCGATTCCCGATTCCTGATTCCCGCGTTACTCCGCGAGGCGGAGGCCGTCAATCATCCGCGTTGTCAGTTCCTCGACGGCCGCGTTGAAGCGCTGGCGGAAGGGGGCGTCGCTGCGGACGAACCGCAGGAGGGCTTCACGCCACGGGCGGCCGCCCTTCGCGCCGCGCATGTTCAGCGACAGGTATTCGTTGAAGCGGAAGAAGTCGGCGCGCGGGTCGCGGCGGTGCGCCGGGTCGCGGCGGATCATGCGGTCATACGCGATGATCTGGCGGCGCAACAGCGGCGTCACCAGTGGGCCGTTGGTGGCGACCTGGTCGCGCAGGAACGTCTCGACCGCGTCAAAGAGGCCCTCGTAGAGTTGGCGGCCGGGGCTGCCCGGCGGCAGGGCCGCGAGGTGCTCCATGAGCAGCTCGTAGTACTGGTCGCTGACCTTGAACTTGCAGTTGCCGCCGCAGCCGGCGACGATGGCCGCCCAGGTGCCGCGGCCCTTGTCGGTATCGGGGTTGGCGCCGTCGCCGGAGTGGATCGAGAGCAGCCCGCCGGCAATCCCGCGCACGATGGCGTCCTGCTGCCGCACGCGGCGGGTCAGGGCGGCCATGTCGCCCGTGTAGTCGAGGCGCTTCGCGAAGCCAACGTTGGGGCCGAGGTAGTGGCACGGCAACCCCAGGGCTTGCCATTCGGTGAGATAGAAGAGGGCCTCGCGCGAGGTCGTCGGGCGGGCAGTCTCGTCGAGGGCGATTTCCCAACTGAAGAGGCGGCCGCCGAGCTGCTGCCGGCAGTAGTCATATAGCTCGCCGCTGGCCTGCAGGCTGTCGTGGAACTTGAGCGCCAGGCGCATGGCGTGGGCGGGCGTGACAGTCACGGTCACATGGCCGCCGCCGTAGGCGGGCAGGCGCCAGGTGCGGCCGTAGCGGGCGAGCAGCGCAAGGCCGGCTTTGCCCGGGAAGCGCGCAGCAAATTGCCGCTCGACCTCGTCCGCCTTCAGCCGGTCGGCGTCGAGCCAGTACAGGTCCGAGGCGTCCACGGTGAAGCAGCCGACGAGGCCCGTCGCGGCGGCCTCGTCAATGCCGAGGCGGTAGTAGTCGAGTGACTCGCGCAACTGCTCGGGACTGACGCGGGCGTGCGCGTGAACGCCGGCGATGCGGCGGAGGGCCGCGGTTTGCGCGCCGGTGAGGATCATGTGATCGCCCTCGATCTCGACCGGCACACCGGCGCGGCGGGCCTCGCGGTCGCCGAGGGTCATGTACTCGCGGATGGAGGTGCCGGTGTGGCCGCGCGTGATCTCCCACGTGCCCGGCGGGGCGGCGATGACGCTCGCGGGCGCGGTCTCGCGGCCGAAGGAGAGCGTGAGTTCGCCGGGGACCCCGCGCGACTTGTAGGCGGCGAGGATGCCCGGCAGGAAGAGTTCCGGCAGGCGGACGCCGGTGGAGGGGTGGCGGCGGACGCCGAGGCGGACGGCGCCCCCTTTCCCCTCACCCCGGCCCGCTGCGCGGGCCACCCCTCTCCCAGCAGACCCTTCGGG
>CAZZDO010000814.1:0-1594 GCA_964653205.1 uncultured Armatimonadia bacterium
GCGTGCTATGGCTACTCGCGCGACAAGCGCCCGGATCGCAAGCAGGTGCTGCTAGTAGTACAACCGTAGATGTGCTAAGATAGCCTCCGGACCCTATCGCAGCTACCATCGCAGCCACGGAGGCGGTCATCATGGCGGGCACTTCGCCGGACTTGCAGGAAGACTTCGCGGCGTTCCATGCCCGGTTTGCGGGGCTGTTTGGTCGCAGCGAGCCCCGGGCGCTGTGCCGAACGTACCTGCGCGGCCTGGTGTCGCAGGTGGGACGCCGGAACTGCTGGCAGCTCGCCGAGGCCACCGGGGAGGCGTTGCCCGACGCCATGCAGCGGCTCTTGTACCGGACGCAGTGGGATGCCGAGGCGGCCCGGGACATCCTGCAGGACTATGCGTGTGAGCAGTTCGGCGAAGCCGACGGCATCGGAGTCGTGGACGAGACCGGGTTTGTGAAGTGTGGGCGCCGGTCGGTGGGTGTGAAGCGGCAGTACACGGGGACTGCCGGCAAGGTCGAGAACTGCCAGGTGGGCGTGTTTTTGAGCTACGCCACCCGCAAGGGCCATGTGCTTTTGGATCGCCGGCTGTACCTGCCGGAGGATTGGTGCGGCGATGAGCCGCGGCGCGCCAGGGCGTACGTGCCCGCAGACGTGGAGTTTCGGACTAAGCCCCGGCTCGCCCTGGAGATGCTGGAGCACGCCTGGCAGCGCGGCGTCCCGCTGCAGTGGGTCGCGGGCGACGAAGTCTACGGGGACGCCAGCTACTTCCGCCACGGCGTGAGTGCGCATGGGCGATGCTATGTGCTGACGGTGTCGGTGTCCACTCCCGCGTGGGTTCAGCGCCCCGCCGTCGAGCCACAGCAACACGCTGCCGACGGGCGTTTGCGCCGTAAGGCGCGGGTGGCAGCGGACGCCCCCGCGGCGACGACGGTGGCAAAGATCGCAGCCGCCTGGCCGCCGGCGCAATGGGAGCGGCTGACCGTGGCGGACGGTGAGAAGGGACCGATCACCTACGACTGGGCGCGCCAGCGCGTCGTAGAGAGCCACGAAAGCCTGCCGGGAGAGACCGTCTGGCTGCTGGCGCGCCGCTCGACGAAGGACCCCGGCGACACCGCCTACTACCTGTCGAACGCTCCCGAAGAGACGCCGCTTCGGACGCTGGCTTCGGTGGCGACGGCGCGCTGGACCATCGAGCAGTGCTTCCGAGAAGCCAAGGGCGAGACGGGCCTGGACGAGTATGAAGTCCGCCTGTGGCACAGCTGGCACCGCCACATCACGCTGGTGATGATGGCCCATGCGTGGCTGGCCGCGACGCGCCGAAAGGTGCCCGAAAAAGGGGGCACTGGACGTTGACGCCGTGACGGCGGACAAGGCCGTGGGAGCCCCCAAGGCGACTGATCTGGCGGAGCTGACCGTGGCCGAGGTGCGGGCCCTGCTGGAGGTCACCCTCCCGCTGCCGCCGGGCTCCATCGCCTTCCGCATGGCCTGGTCGCGCTGGCGCCGACGCAAGCGCAAGCAAGCCCGCGACAGCTACCACGGCCGGCCCCAAAGGCCACCACTACCAGGCCATACCAGAGCTGAACCGCATCTACGGTTGTACTACTAGG
>CAZZDO010000815.1:0-1585 GCA_964653205.1 uncultured Armatimonadia bacterium
TGGGCAGCGGCCCCAACCGCATCGGCCAGGGCATCGAGTTCGACTACTGCTGCGTGCATGCCGCCTTCGCGCTCGCGGACGACGGCTTCGAGACGATCATGGTCAACAGCAACCCCGAGACCGTCTCGACCGACTATGACACCTCCGACAAGCTGTACTTCGAGCCGCTGACCCTCGAGGACGTGCTGAACATCTGCGACAAGGAGCAGCCCTTCGGTGTGATTGTGCAGTTCGGCGGGCAGACGCCGCTCAATTTGGCCAAGGGCCTCCAGGATGCCGGCGTGCCGATCCTGGGAACCAGCCCCGAGAGCATTGACCTGGCCGAGGACCGCGAGCGTTTCCAGCACCTGCTGCACAAGCTGGGGTTGCGCCAGCCGCAGAATGACACGGCGATTTCAGTGGCAGGCGCCCTCGACGCCGCGCACCGCATCGGCTACCCGGTGCTGGTGCGCCCTTCGTATGTCCTGGGCGGCCGAGCCATGCAGATCGTCTACGACGACGAGGCCCTGAGGCACTACATGGAGACGGCGGTCGAGGCCTCGCCCGAGAAGCCGGTGCTGATTGACAAGTTCCTCGAGGACGCCATCGAGATAGACGTGGACGCCATCGCCGACGGCGAGCGCTGCGTCATCGGCGGCATCATGGAGCACATCGAGGAGGCGGGCATTCACAGCGGGGATTCGGCCTGCGTGTTGCCGGCTTTCAGTCTGGCCGAGAGCGAACTCGAGGAGATCAAGCGTCACACCCGCGCCCTGGCGATGGAACTGCAGGTCAAGGGCCTGCTGAACGTGCAGTACGCCATCAAGAACGAGGACCTGTACGTGCTGGAGGTCAACCCGCGGGCCTCGCGGACGGTGCCCTATGTCAGCAAGGCGATCGGCGTGCCGCTGGCCAAGCTGGCCGCGCGGGTCATGGGCGGCAAGACGCTGGCGGAGTTGGGGTTCACCGAGGAGATCGAGCCCGAACACATGTCGGTGAAGTGCCCGGTGTTCCCGTTCAGCAAGTTCAGCGGTGTGGACACGCTGCTGGGGCCGGAGATGAAGTCCACCGGGGAAGTGATGGGCATTGACCCGGAGTTCGGCGCCTCGTTCGCGAAGGCGTACATCGCCGCCGGGCACAACCTGCCGGACCGGGGCACGGTGTTCATCAGCGTGCGCAACCGCGACAAGCGCGACGTGATCTTCATCGCGCGACGGCTGCGGGAGCTAGGCTACCATCTCGTCGCCACCGCCGGGACGGCCCGGGTCCTGCGCAAGAGCGGCGTGGAGGCGGAAGTGATCCAGCGCGTGGGGGACGCCCACGGGCGCAACGCGATTGACCTGATCCGCGACGGCCGCATTCAGCTCATCATCAACACGCCGACGGCCGGGCAGGCCCCGCGCGAAGACCAGATTGCCATCCGCGCCGAAGCCGTGCTCTACCGCGTGCCGGTGATCACGACGATGGCCGGGGCGATGGTGGCGGTGCTGGGGCTGGAGGCCGTGCGCAGCGACGGGCTGAACGTGAAGTCGCTGCAGGAGTACCACCGGGACATGACGGGGCAGATGCGGATTGACGTGTAGGGGCCGAGGGGGGCGACGTGGGG
>CAZZDO010000816.1:0-1581 GCA_964653205.1 uncultured Armatimonadia bacterium
TCAGCCTCATCTCGGTGTGATGCGCACGCGTATGGTATAGACCGCGTCGAGTTCCCCGGCGTCGTTCGGCCCGCCCGACCAGCCCTTCACCAGCCGGTCATAGCAGATCATCACTTCGTCCGGACCGACGGCGATCATGCCCGTGTATGACGTGGTCCCGATCCCCTCACGGTACTGTCCGGTCGGGTCGTGGATCGAGGCGTTGTGATGCTCGGTCAGATTGACCGCCTGCCACGTCTTGCCCTCCCCATCGGCGCACACCCACAGGAAGAGCCCGGGCCGCCCACCCGAGAGTACGAGCAGCCCGTTCTCCAGGCGCAGCAGTTGCGGCTCCACCGACCATATGTCGGGCATCGCCTCCGGCGCCGTCCACGTCAGCCCCTCGTCGCCGCTGAGGCTCTTGTGGTACAGCCAGTCGCGCCCGCTGCCCACGCGGTAAACGCACAGCAGCCGCCCGTCGGCCAGCCGCGCGGTGTGCGACTCACACGGGCCTTCAGGCACGTGGGGCAGAGTCTTGGTGTCTGCCACGAGGCCGTGGAAGCGCCACGTCGCGCCGCCATCGTCAGTGGTCATTCCCATCAGCGAGTACTTCGGGTCGCCGGCGAACTTGCCGTACATCGCCATGAACAGCCGGCCGTCCTTCAGGGGCAGCGTGTTCCCATTCGTGACGACCATGAGCCCGTCGCTCCGGTACGGTGCGAGATCGCGCGGGAAGCCCAGGAAGCGCACCGGCAACGGCTCCGCCGTGATCTCCCCGCCCACGGGCCAGCGGATGATCGTGCCGGGCGCCTGCACGTTGCGCTTGTCGCCGGGCGCGGCCGGCCACGTCTCATAGGGCATCAGCAGCCGCGTGTCGGCCCCATGCGCCACCGACACGGCGCTGTACGAGGGGATGTCCAGCGCGCGCCGCCACGCCGCCCCGCCGTCTTCCGAACAGTACAGCACCCCCGGCCACTGCCCCTGCGCCTTGTCGTCGGCGACCACAACCTCGCACACGAAGCGGTCGCCGCCGAAGGGGTGCAGCGTGCTGAACCAGTGGTGTCCGGGAGCCCGCCCGACGAAGACGGGATTCGCTAACGCCACCACGCAACCGGCCAGCGAGACGGTGCTCACGAGGGGGTCACACCCTTCTTCAGAATGATGTTGCCGTACTTGGCAGTCTCCCCGGTCATCACGACGCAGAACGCCCGCTGGGCGCGCTCGTAGAACGCGAAGCGTTCGAGGCGGGCGATGGGCGGCGTGCTGGGCGCATGGCGGTCAATGGCCGCGCGGTAGGCCGCGCCCACGGCGGGGTCCAGCGTGTCGCCCGGCACGGCGTCCATCATCGCCACCGGGTCGTCCACATAGGCGTCCAGCTCGAACAATGGCAGGATGGCATCAAGCAAGTCGGCAATCCTCAGGCCATCAGCGCGCAGCACGCGCGCGTTCATCGTCTCGCCGGGGAAATGCGCATCGGCGAGCACGATCTCATCGCCATGGCCCATGCGGCAGAGCACGGCGAGCAGGTCGGGGCTGATGAGAGGAGAGATGCCTTTGAGCATAGGTAAGCCTCCGCGTGGGTCGTTCGGAGGGGCCGCGCTT
>CAZZDO010000817.1:0-1567 GCA_964653205.1 uncultured Armatimonadia bacterium
TGGCCGCATGCCACGCGCACAGCGCGCGAACGACCGTGGCGTGGTAGCAGGTCACGGCGCCTTCGGGGTCGTCCTGGTCGCTCAGCGCCTCACGCGTGTCGGGCCAGCCGCTCTCGCGCAGGTAGGCGTAGTCCATGCCGAAGTCGCTGGTGGCCGGATAGTAGGCGTAGTCGTCCTTGCGGACGACGATGCGCGAGAGCGTCTCGGCGATCCGGCTCGCCCGCTCGCGGAGCCCGGCATCATCGTCCCGCACCGCGCGGTCCGTGAGGGCCTGCAGGAAGACGGCCATCCCGGCGGCGGTGGTGAACTCCTCCGTCGAGGCCCGGTCAATGCGACAGGCTCCCCCTTTCCGCCACCAGGCCCCGGGCGTGTCCAGGGGCGCGTTCAGGTAGAGACCGTCCTCCGTGGTGCGCCCGAGCATGGAGGCCAGCATCTTCGCTTCCAGGTCCAGGCCCTGCTCGCTTCCGCTCATCGGCCGCAGCAGCGTCAGCGCCCACAGGACCCGCGGGTTGTGGTCCGGCCACTGGCACGTGTGCGGGTAGCCCCCGGGCGGCAGCACATTCTGCAGCCAAAGGCACTCGTGCTCGAATTGTGGCAGGATCGTCCCCACCAGGGCGTTGACCGCCAGTTCGGCCCGCGCGGCGAGGTCAAGGGTGTCGGGAACTGAGGTCATCTCTTTGTTCACGTTGTGTCTCCCGTGCGTTCAGTGTTGTCTGGCTGCCGCAGTGACGCCAGTCAGCGGCGGCGGCAACTCCATCTCTCAGCGCTCTCCAGCAGCGCTTGGGCCGACTCAATGTCGGGCGTCGAGGTCTGGATCAGCAAGCCCCTGGGGTCAAGCTCGTCCAGCAGGAGTTCCACTTCGTCGAGTGCACAATGAACCCACTGCACCTTGCCGGCACGCTGGATCTGCTTGTAGACCGGTAGCGCTTCCGCGAGGGTGTGCCCGGCGCCGGGGGTGAACTGGATGCCCTGAAGACCCTCCAACTCGAGCATCATCGGCAGATGCACCAGTGCCCGGAAACCGTCGAGGTGGTACATGCGGTACTCGCCCATCCGGCAGATCGCCTGCATCTCGGGCAGCACCCACTGCTCAAACTGGCGCGGGCCAATGCTGTAGATCCAGTCGGCGCTCCAGTTGGTGATGCGCCCCGGCGCCCAGAGGTAGGGCATGTTGGCAGACCCGCCGCCGTGGCTCCCCGCAGCCTCCCATACCGCTTTCAGGACGTGCTCGAAGCCCGTGAGACACTCGCGCCACGCATGGCGCAGCGGCGCCTCGCACTCCGGCGCCGCCGTCTCCATCAGGAAGTCGCACATCCCGCGGATCAGGGACATCGCATCCGAGGGCCCGAAGATGCCGGGCGATGCCACGAGATACTTTCCCGGCGCATCCTCGGCCAGCACCGTGGTGATGCGCACCACGTGCTCGATGAAAGGACTGGCCGGGTCGAAACGGTAGTCAGCCCAATCCCGGCCGTCGCTCAGCACCGGGTCAACCCAAACGGTGCCGCTGTAGAAGGAGGCCTTGCCGCCGTAGGCCGCATAGAGCAGTTGCCCCGGCGCCCAGGCC
>CAZZDO010000818.1:0-1565 GCA_964653205.1 uncultured Armatimonadia bacterium
CCGTCGGGTTGTGGTCGTTCTTGTCCGGCCCGTGCTCGAGGCTCCAGCCATCCCACTCGCGGTACGCGTGGTACGTCCAGTCCCACCCGTACTCCTCGAACAGGCTGATGACATCGCTCAGGTATTGCGCCGCGCCCGGGGCCCAACGGATCGCGCTGAACTCCCCGACGTAGATGTGCACGTTGTACGCGAGCTGGAACTCCCGCACCGGCGCGAGAATGCTGCGCAGCTTCTCCTTGTTCCACTCCACCCCGTTCATGACGCCGGGGTATGTCACCGGCTTCTGGTCCTTGTTGTGCACGCCCTGGTGGGTGAACTCGCCGGGGACGTACATGTGCACCTGGTAGATGATGTGCGGGAGGTTGACCGGCTGCATCTCGCGGTACGCCGCCGCCGAGTCCCATTCGGCCGACTCCATGAAGATCGGCACCTCCGGGTCAATGGCCCGGATGGCCGTCGCGCACTTCACCTGCCCGTCGAAGTAGTCGCCGACCCCCTCTTCCCTGGGCGGGTGGTTCTGCACGGGCTCGTTGATCAGGTCATAGCCCCAGACGACCGGGTTGCCCTTGTAGCGCCGCGCGATCTGTTCCCACAGCGCGATCCAGTGATCCTGGTAGAGCTTCTCGTGGAAGATGGCAACATCGCGGCTTTCATAGCGGCCGCCGGGCGGGCTGTGCATGTCCACGACGACCTTGATGCCGTAGCGCTTGGCCGCTTCGAGCACCTTGTCCAGGTCGTCGAGTTCGGCGTTGAGCCACTTGTCGTACTCGGTGAGGTCGCGGTCGGTGCCGGCCTGCCCCCAGCGTCGCGTCATCTGCCAGCGGATGACATTGGCCTTCCATTCCTGCCCGAGCACGCGCAAGTCCTCGTCCTTGAACTGGTTGGGGGACATCACGCCGCGCAGGCGCGGGAAGCTATGGCCCTTGAAGACCGGGCCGGGGTTGGCGGGCGGCTGCGGGCGCGGCGGCGGCGGGGGCTTGAGCACCGCGATCTTGAGGTCGTCGAACCACGCCATGCCCGAGCTGCCCTGCAGGCCCAGGCTCAGGTCCATCGCCGTCACGTCGTCGGCGATCGGCACCACGAACTGCAGCTTCTTCCAGTCGAAGGTGCCGAAGACGTTGTCCTGGTTGCGCCAGAGCTGCCCGTCGCCCGGGGAGACGTAGTGGCACATGAACTTGATGCCCAGGTACGGGGCCGGCGGCTTGGTGACGTCCTGCGCCTTCGCCAGGCACTCGAAGACCAGGCGGCAGCCCCGGACGCGCGTCACGTCCACTTTCAGCCCGATCATGTTGCTGCCGGCGCCCTGGTCGGCGGGCACGGTGACCTGCAGGCACTGCCCGCGGCCCTCGACCGTGACCCACTGGGCGGTGGGGATCTTCGACCACGCGTCGCGGCTCGCGGCGGACTCGAAGTCGGTCTGGTAGACGATGTCGCCGGGCTTGGGGGGGAGTGGCTGAGCGTGCAGGCAGCCGGCCCCCAGCAGGGCGCAGGCGGTGAGCATGACGACGGTGGTCGTGGGGGTGTGCATGGGAGGTCTCCTTGCCCGTAGCGGCGCGATTCATCGC
>CAZZDO010000819.1:0-1558 GCA_964653205.1 uncultured Armatimonadia bacterium
CGCGATTCATCGCGCCGTCGTTGTCCGTTCATGGACGCGATTTGTCGCGCCGTCGTTCGTTGGGCGTGCGAGGGCGCGATAAATCGCGCCGCTACCAGTCCTCCACCCCCAGCAGCTTCGCCAGCGTTCCCCCGGCGATGAGGCGCTTGCTTGCCTCGGGCAGTTCGGCATACATCACCTGCGCGATCGGGCCGCCGCCGTCCAGCAGCGGCAGGCCCGTGCCGAAGACGAGGCGCTCGGCCCCGAAGCGCCGGCTCACGTCCTCGATCCCCCGCATGATCTGGTAGGTGGCGATCTCCAGGTACAGGTTGTCGCACCTGTCGAAGAGCGGGTAGATGTAGCGGTTGAGGCGGTATGACGTGGCCAGCAGGATGACCGGAAGCGTCGAGTAGGTCTGGACGATGTGGGCCAGTTGGTCCCACTCGACCTGCGCCAACTCCAGCAGGATCGGGACCTGCAAGTCCGCCAGCGCGGTCAGCAGCGGCCCGCAGGTCCAGTCGCTGAGCATGTACGAGTGGGCCTTGGGGTACAGGCGGGCAGCGCCGTTGCGGCGCTTCAAGTCCGCCGCCAGGGCCGCCGGGTCGTCCATCTCCTGCGTGGCAGGGGGCAGCGGCACCAGGCACGGGTGCAGGCGCGGGTAGCCGTCCAGCTCCTCGAGAAGCTTGCGGTTGCCGCCCCCGGCGTCCCATTCGGGCGCCCAGGCGTGATAGACGAGGGCCCGCTCGACGCCGAGGTAGTCCATCTCGGCGAGCAGGCCGGGGGCGTCGAGGATGTGCTCGGGGCGGACGACGCCCGCCCGGCCCACGCGCATGTTGCAGTCAAAGAAACGGATGGTGCGGCCGCTCGCGCCGTCGGCATCGCTCATGGCGCGTCATCCTCCATGGCAGAATGGGGGGGGGTTCGCCGCCGGCGACGAAATGCCTTCCCAAGGAAGCGGGACCGCATTACAATGGGCCCGTCGGCTCCCGACCGACGCCACGCGGGCTCCCAGCCTGCGTGGAATCAGAGAGCCCGCACTTCCCGAGCGCTTGAAGGCCCGTGCACGGCCGACGTGGAACCCGTCTGGCACAACTGGGAGTAGCTGAGGATGTTGAGCTACTGACGACCCGGCGCAGTTCACTGCGCCGAGAGCGCGATTGATCGCGCCGTTACGGCTTCTGGCGCCATGAATCGCGCCATACCTGTGAGGCTCTGGCATGAGCGAGGGACCACGCGGTCTGTATCACGAGCAGCTTGAGCAGCTACGCAACACCGTGTTGCGCATGGGCACGTTCGCCGAGGAGATGCTGCAGCGCGCGATGAAGTCCCTGCTGGAGCAGGACGTCGCCCTGGCGCGGGAAGTCCACCGCAGCGATGACGTGGCCGATGACCTGGACCACGAGATTGACCGACGCTGCACGTCGCTGCTGGCGTCGCAGCAGCCGGTGGCGGGGGACTTGCGCGGCATCATCGGCGCGCTGCAGATCGCGACCGACCTCGAGCGCATCGCGGACTACGCCAAGGACATCGCCAAGGTGGCTGTCGCCATGGGCACCAACCCGTGGTTCAAGCCGCTGGA
>CAZZDO010000820.1:0-1558 GCA_964653205.1 uncultured Armatimonadia bacterium
GGGGCTTGTACCCCGCCCCTCTTGCCACCAGCCCAACGGGATGGGCGGGGTACAAGCCCCCGCCCTACAGTGCCAGCTCAACCTATGTATAGTGCAACTGCGCCGAGGCCGTGCACGACTCGCTGGCGCGGAAGCGCACCCAGTGGGCGCTGAAGCCCGGCTCGAAGCAGTGGTGCGTGTAGCTGCCCGCTTGCGCGACTTCGTTGGCGAGGAAGTGCCACTCGCCGTCGCCGTGGAAGTCCACCTCGATGGCGAAGCGGACCGGCCCGTCGTGGTCGTGGCTGAAGTGGACGCACTTGTGCTCGAAGCCCGTCATCAGGAAGGGATCGGAGGGCACATCGGCCTCGACGGGCGTCCGGAACCACGGCCCGCCCCAGCCCCGCGGCTTGCCCCACTGCCACAGGTCATCGGTCTTGCCGAGCCACAGGTTGGCCTGCGGCTGGCCGACATAGGTGTTGCTGTCGCCGATGGGAGTCGTCTGGTCCCCGGCCATGACCAGCAGGCCGTTCCACGAGCAGAAGTCGCCGATGATCCGCAGATGTGAGCACACCGGCCGCACCCCCCAGACCTTCCCCGCGTACTGCATCGCCGGCAGTTCATAGAACATGCCGCACGTGTTCATCAGCCAGCGCTCGGACTCCACCTCGCGGATCCGCGGCCATTCGGTGGTGAACGTGTGGTCCTGCGTGTGGGTGGCCTTCGGCAGGCGGTAGACGCTCCACTGCCCGTCCACGAAGACGCGCAGGATGGCCGAGGCGCGGTCCTGGCCGGTGGCGAAGATCGCCTGCCCGATGCCCGAGACCGCGCCGGTGACTTCGTTGTACTGGGCCGTGTCCAGGATCGTCCACGTGCCGCCGTCCCATTCGGCGAGACGCCCCTGCAGCGACTGGCCCGTGTAGTCGAGGTTGTTGTAGGTGTTGTTGGCAACGACGAGGCGCCCGTGGGCGGAGTAGGCGCCCTTCATGTGCAGGACCGAGTAGCCCGGTTCGCCCTGCCCCATCGGGTTGAGGTCCTGCATCAGGTCGGCGATCTGCCGGCACTGAAGCGTGTGCACGTTGGCCTCGAACAGCTCGCCCTCCATCCCCAGCATGTAGACGAGGTTCTCGGGGTCAGCCAGGTGCTGGGCCGTGGCTGTGATGCGAATGTCCACGAGGTCGGTGAAGGTGCGGACGTTCCCCTCCACGTCAATGACATGCGGGCCGATGATGAGCTGGTTGGAGGCCTTGTGGATCATGCGGTTGGCATAGGTGCCGACGACGCTGGCGGGGTGCTGGGTCAGCGTGAGGTCGTCATCCACGACGAACAGGCCGGTGCCGCTGCCGCTGGGGGACTTGTGGGCGACATAGGTGACGAACCAGAGGCGGTCGGCCCAGGGCATGAGCGCCCCGATGCCGGTCTCGGTGCGCTGGGGCAAGTGTCCGGCCTTGACGGCCAGGTGGGGGAAGACGCCGCTGATGTTGGCAGGGCTCATGTCGTGCTCAAGTCCTCCGTGCGAAGCTGGTATGGATTTCCGTCTGGTCGCACCAGATTCCTACAGGAGGAAGGAAATGTGCTGGCG
>CAZZDO010000821.1:0-1553 GCA_964653205.1 uncultured Armatimonadia bacterium
TTTCGACGGCTCTCCGGTTTTCCTTTGCTACTGAGCATGAATAATCCGGGCTAGGCCGACCTGGACTACCGCGAGGGGCAGGCGGGGGCGGCGCTGGCCTTTGCGCTGGCCGCGGACACAGCCGAGCAGAAGGACGCGGCCCAGGAGGCGGCGCGGCGGGCCGCGGAGTTGTACGCGGCTTGCGGCATGGAGGGGCTGGCCGAATACGCGAAATACGTGGCCGACTCGCTGACCGAGGCGCCGCCGGAGGACGCCGGCGGGCGCGCCGTGGCGCGGCTGCACGAGGAATATGGCGAGCAGCTCGGGCAGATCCTCGCCAGCGCGGAACAGGCCGAGGAGGCGTGGCATCATGAGCTGCGCAAGCCGCGCGTGCCGGCCTGCGCGCCGGGGACGGGCGAACTGGTCATCCTGCGGCAGTGGCCGTCGTATGCGACGCTGTCGCTGCTGCCGTATCCCGATGAAGTCGCCGGCGGCTACCTCGTGCGGTGGGAAGACAAGAACCTGGTCATTGACCCGGGGCTGGGGTTCCTGGCGGCGCTGCGGCAGGGCGGCTTCCATCTGACTGACATTGACGGCGTGGCGATCACGCACTGGCACATTGACCACACCGGCGATGTCGAGGAGATGCTGACCTCGCTGTTTGAGGCCAACGACCCGGACATGGTGGCGCAGCTTGACTTCTTCCTGGCGCCCGGGGCGTTCAGCGTGTACGCGAACCTGCTGGCCCACAACCCCGGCGTCCGGTCGGTGACGTTGCTGCGGGCCGGCGAGGACGCCACGTGGGGGCATGTGCGCCTGGTGGCGTTGCCGGCGGGGCACCGCGACCTGACGGGCCGCGACGGCAACACGATCGGCCTGCGCCTGGAGCTGTGCGACGACGAGGAGCGTTGCCTGAGCGCCCTTGGCATCACGTCCGACACGCGGTGGCGGCCCGACCTCGCGCCGGCGCTGGCGGGGTGCGATCTGGTCGTGCTGCACCTCGGGGGCATCTACGGGCGCGATCTCACGGCTTCGGACTATGCCAAGAACCACCTGGGGGTGAAAGGCACCGCGGAGCTGCTCGCGGCGCTGGCGGACGGCCCGGCGCCCCCCCGGCTGGCGATGTTGTCCGAGATCGGCAAGGAACTCGAATACGAGCGCGTGACGCTGTGCCGCATCTTCGGGGAGATCAGCGGCGGCACGGTTTTCCCGGCGGAGCTGGGGATGCGGGTGCGGCTGCCGGAGCTGCAACTGCTGTGTGACGGGCGCGGGTGCGAGCATGTGGCGACGCGCTGGGGGCTGGACCCGCACGAGCGCAAGCGCATCTGCGCGCGGTGCGATGGTTGCATCGCGCCGCTGGAGGCCCAGGAGTTCCCGCACTGACATGTACGAGATCAACGCCCCCGCCGGGCGCGTCGCCGTTGCGGGAGGAACTGGGGATGACGCCGGAGCACTATGTGTGCACGTGCGGGCCGGACTCGGCGCCGGGCAACCCGCCGCTGCAGTGACGGAGGAGACCGCCCATGAAGATGTACGTCGTCACCGACCTCGAGGGCGTCGCGGGGGTGTACCAG
>CAZZDO010000822.1:0-1546 GCA_964653205.1 uncultured Armatimonadia bacterium
CTTGTCAAGGGGCGGGATAGGTCACGACCCGCCGTTGGGTGTTGATGTTGTCGTTGCCTTTTCCGTTCACCTTAATGGGAGGTCTTTGACGTTCGTCCGTTGACGTGGCCGTAGATCGTGTCGCCTCGCGGACCGGTGGCGTTGGGCCACGGGATTAGTGGCCGGGCTTCACAGGCCTCTATCGGCGGCAGACGTCGCCAGCAAGCTAACGTCGGATCGGCAGGTCGGCTCCTATGCCCCTACAGAGACAGGCGTCGAATATGCGTCATATGAGGAGACCGACCCTCGACGCCGTGGCCTCCGGCGTCGCCGGCTCGCTGGGGCGACGGCGACCCACAGCGAACAACGGATCAAGCGGCGAGTTCGGTCGCCCGGCCCGCCCGCTTCCAGCAGTAGTAGATGTCCTTCAGCAGCTCGCGCGCTGCCGCGACCTTCGCCGTGTTGTGATGCAGCCCCCGCCGACACAGGCGCTGGTAGGTGCGGCGCGCGTTGGACGGCTGGCGGCAGCGCGCGGCCGCCTGGGCGGCCTGGACCGCCAGATGCCGCAAGCGCTTGTTGCAGCGTTGGGGCAGATGGCGCTCGGCCTGATACTCGTCCGAGTCATGGGCTCGCGGCGCCACGCCCGCGTAGCTCCACAGGTGCGCGACGTCCTCGAAGCGCTCGATCTCCCCCAGCTCGGCGGTCACGGCCAGCGCCATGACCGGACCGAGCCCCGGGAGGAGCATCAAGGCCTGGGCCACCGGTTGGCGCGCCAACTCCTCCCGCACGTGCCCATCCAGAACGTCCAGCGCCTGCTCGGTCGCCAACAGCAGCGGGGTCAACTGCCCTGCGGCGCTCTGCCCGAGCGGCCCGAGTTGGGCCACCGACTCGGCCAGTTGCCGCCGGCCGGCGACCCCGCACAGGTCCCGTGCGGGCACCTCGAGCCCGTGCTGGTTCAACAGCGCCCGGAGCTGATTGCGCAAGCTCGTACTCCCGCGCCGCACATACGCCCGCGCGCGGGTCAACGCCCGCACCTCCTGGACCTCCGGCGGCGCCAGGTACGCCTTCGGCAGCCGACCCATCTGCAGCAGCGCCAGCATCTCCTTCGCATCCCGCGCATCGGTCTTGGGCTTGCCCTTCACGAACGCCTTCAGACCCTTCGGATCAACCAACTGAACCGCTTCCACCTCCAGCTCTCCCAACCAGCGCACCACCGCCGGGCTCTGGCGCGTCGCCTCCAGGCACACGATCCACGGCCGGGGCAGCGCGCCCAGCACCCTCGCGAAGCCCGCCCGCGTCGTGTAACAGCGCACCACCTTCGGCTCCGCCTCAGCAGGAGTCTGATACGCCAACACCGAACGCTTCCGATGAACATCCATTGCGATGTGGGTCATGGAACGGTCCGCCTTTCGTTGGGGATTCGGTGCGTCACTCCTCTGACGTTTCCCCAACGGCGGACCGTTTCATGTTAACCCCTACAGATCGACCTTGTCCTTGGGTAAATATGGCGCCTTGATGAAGATGACGCGCGTATCAGTGTCGGCATCATTGACGATGTTGTGAGCCT
>CAZZDO010000823.1:0-1541 GCA_964653205.1 uncultured Armatimonadia bacterium
GGGCGGAAGATGGAGGCAGCGGCAAGGCGGATTGAGGTTGTCACGGAGTAGTCGTTGGAGGGGCCGCGCTTTAGCCGGCCCCAATCGCGGTAGGCAGACTATGGGGCCGGCTGAAGCGCGGCCCCTCCGGACAGGCACATGCCCAACGAACAGGATTTCTACGCGACCCTCGGCGTCCCGCGCGACGCCTCCGATGCGGCCATCAAGAAGGCCTACCGGAAGCTCGCGCGCAAGTGGCACCCGGACGTCAACCCCGGCAATGCCGAGGCCGAAGAGCGCTTCAAGCATATCAGTCAGGCCTACGAGTGCCTGAGCGACGCCGAGAAGCGCGCCAAGTACGACCAGTTCGGCGCGGCGTGGCAGCAGGCCCAGCAGTCCGGCCAGTGGCAGGGCGGGGACTTTGGCAACTTCGTCTACCAGCAGTACGGCGCCGGGAGCTTCGCCGACCTGTTCGGCGATCTCTTCGGCCAGATGCGCACCGGGCCCGGCGGCCGGCAGCGCGCCGGCGTCCGCCAGCCCGCCCCGGAGCGCGGCCAGGACATCGTCCACGAAATGCCCGTCGAGTTCGAGGAGGCCATGCACGGCGGGCAGAAGGCGCTGACGCTCAGCATCGCCGACCGCTGCCCCGATTGCGGCGGCGTCGGCGGGAAGACCACTACGTGTCCGAGCTGCAAGGGCACCGGCCAGGGCCAAGGCGGCTTCATGGGCTTCGGCGCCGCGTGCCCGACGTGCCAGGGCACCGGCCAGCAGGTCACGAGCCGCTGCGCCAAGTGCGGCGGCGGCGGCGAAGCGCTGCGGACGCGCCATCTGAACGTGAAGATCCCGCCGGGCGTGGACACGGGCAGTAAGATCCGCCTTGCCGGCGAGGGGGGCCGCGGCGCGCGGGGCGGCCCGGACGGCGACATGATTCTCGTGATGCACGTGCGGCCCCACCGGCTCTTCCAGCGCGAGGGCGACGACATCCACGTGCGCGTTCCGGTCACGTTCGTCGAGGCCGCGCTGGGCGGGAAGATCGCGGTGCCCACGGTAGATGGCAAGGTCACGCTGACGATCCCACCGGGCACGCAGACGGGTCAGAAGTTCCGCCTGCGCGGCCAGGGCGCCCCACTGATGGGCGGCACGGGCAAGGGCGACGAGTATGTCGAGGTGTACCTCGTCGCGCCCAGGCACCTGTCCAAGCGGCAGAAGGAGTTGCTCGAGGAGTTCGCGGGGACGTGGGACGAGGACGTGCGCGCCGGCCTGTAGCGGCGCGATTGATCGCGCCCGCCGTTCCCGTTGTCCGTGTTCCGTTTCCGCCGTCTCTGTTCCCAAAGGACGTTCACCATGAGACATAACCAGGACGAACCGGTCTACTACATATCGGTCGCGGCGCGGCTCATTGAGGCGCACCCGCAGACCCTGCGCATGTACGAACGCGCCGGGCTGGTGCGCCCGTGCCGCACCCCGCAGGGCTTGCGCCTGTATTCCGAGCGCGACCTCGAGCGTCTCCGCCAGATCCAGCGCCTGACGCAGGAGATGGGCGTGAACCTCGCGGGGGTGGA
>CAZZDO010000824.1:0-1541 GCA_964653205.1 uncultured Armatimonadia bacterium
AGGAGGGCGGGGGGGCTTCGGCGAAGGGCTTCGTAGCACGGCTGCGTCCCCACGGAGGTGTTCCCACATGCGTCTGCTCATCCTGCTCGTCCTGTTGCCGGTCGGAACCCATGTCGTCGCCCAGGGATCGCGATGGGACGCCGCCGATCGCGGGGCGAAGGTCGCGGGGCTGATCCCCGGCCGGAAGATCCCCCATCTCACCCCCGATAATCTCTTCCTCGAGTACACCCAGGAGCGGCAGGCGCTGTGGGATAAGGACCACCCGCCGCTGCCGGAGGCCGAGGCGTACGCCAAGTACGCCGCTGCGTCGCCGACGGATGCCGAGCTGGTGGCCGACTTCCCGCGGCACATTGTGCCCTTTGCGCGAGTGCGGTCGGGCAACCCCGGAGCCGGGAAGGCTGAGGCGGCGCTGATGACCTATTGCCCGCTGTGCGGGTCGTGGGGCTTGCGGCTGACCTATGACGGCTGGTACCACGCGACGACCGCTTGCTGCAAGCGTGAGCTGTGGGGACGGGAGCAGGACATGCCCGCAGGCTATGACCTGCGGCCGACCGAGAAGGTCGAGTTCCAGCACCTCGATGACACGAAGTACGCCGACTCCTGCACCGTGTTCAAGGACAAGGACGGGGTGGAGTGGGAGCTGTTCATCCGCACGCGGATGGA
This sequence comes from uncultured Armatimonadia bacterium, assembly GCA_964653205.1. Taxonomy (GTDB): domain Bacteria; phylum Armatimonadota; class Zipacnadia; order Zipacnadales; family UBA11051; genus JAJFUB01. The sequence continues at coordinate 664 of CAZZDO010000824.1, forward strand.
CTATGACCGGTGGCTGGCGCAGGACTGCAACCTCGTGCGGCAACTGATGCAGCAGTTCGACGCGACCGGCGACCCGGGCGCGGTACACAAGATCGCGATCATCCTGGATAAGGTGGCGGACACGTACTACGGGCTGCCGCTGGCGAAGGAGAACACGCTGGCGACGTATGAGGGCAAGCCGCTGACGCGGGCGGCATGGGAGAGTGTGCCGCAGCCGGGGATTTTCGAGACCACGCCCCTGGGGCCGTGGGGGCGACGGATCCCGTTTTCGAGCCCCGGGTGGCTGAACATGGCCGACGAGCACATCTGGGTCGAGCCGTTCGGGCGGGTGCGGCACCACCCGGCGTTCAAGGCCGTGTCGCAGAAGCTGTACGGGGACCCCGAGGCGCTCGACCAAAAGATCATGCGCAAGCTGATCGGCGACCTGGTGCTGATGTTCAAGACGGCGTTTTCGCAGAAGCTGCTGACGAACTACCAGGAAGCGAACTATGTTGACCTGTGGCTGCTGGGGCTGCTGGCGCAGGACGCGACGCTGATTGATTTCGCCGGGCCGGCCCAGGAAGTGGCGATGTACAACCACACGTACCAGGACGGGCTCAACGGCGAGGGGGCGCCGAACTACATGGCGATGCCGGGGGGCTACTTCTACCCCTTCCTGGCCGACCCCAAGGGCTGGCTGCAGTACTACCCGAAGTTCCTGGAGGACCACCCGTTCTATGAGGCGGCGAACCGCGAATTGCGGCGGCTGACGACGGTGCGGGGGCTGCAGGTGGAGTTCGGCGACCAACACGAGATGGCGTTCCCGTCGCTGCACGTAGACCCGGCGACGGTGCGCGAGGCGGAGCGGGAGGGGAGCCGCAACTGGGCGGGCTATGGCG
>CAZZDO010000825.1:0-1540 GCA_964653205.1 uncultured Armatimonadia bacterium
GGGAGAGTCCCCCATGAGCCTACGGCTCACACAAGGGGATGAAAATGGGGGCGAGATCGGTTATCATAGGGTCAGACCGGAGGGCTGAGGTCGAAACCCCAATGGTGCAGCAAGCCCGCGGGAGAGTCTGACCCGGACGCAATGGAGCACACAAGACTGTTGCCCGCCCTGGTGGCGGAGCACGCGGAGCAGATTGCCCCTATTGTGCTTGCGTCCTCCTCCGGTCACCCGGTAGGGAGGCCATCCGATGGAAGTCCTCTATCCGAAGTGTTGCGGTCTGGACGTGCACAAGAAGACGGTCACGGCCTGCATGCGCAGCGGTAGGCAGTCCGAGGTGCGCACCTTCCGGACGGTGACCCGGGAGCTGGTGGCGCTGTCGGACTGGCTGGCCCAGGCCGGGTGCACGCACGTGGCGATGGAGTCCACGGGCGTGTACTGGAAGCCGGTGTTCAACCTGCTGGAGGGGCGCTTTGCGGTGATGCTGGTCAACCCCAAGCACATCAAGCAGGTGCCGGGCCGAAAGACCGACGTGCGGGACTGCGAGTGGATCGCGCAGCTTCTGCAGCACGGGCTGCTCTCGCCCAGCTTCGTGCCCGGCCAGGACCTGCGCGAGCTTCGGGACCTCACCCGGCACCGCACCAAGCTGACCCAGCAGAGGGCCTCGGTCAGCAACCGGATCCAGAAGGTCCTCGAGGACGCCAACATCAAGCTGGCGTCGGTGGCCACGGACATCCTCGGGGTCTCGGGGCGCCGGATGCTGCGGGCCCTGGCATCGGGGCAGACGAATGCCGAGGCGCTGGCGGACCTTTCGGTGGCGGGGCTGCGCAAGAAGATTCCCGAGCTTCAGGAGGCCCTCGAGGGGCGGGTGACCGGGCATCATCGGTTCCTTCTGGGCGAGCTCTTGGCGCAGTTGGAGCATCTGGATGCCGCCATCGAGCGCGTGAGCGGGCGGATCGAGGAGCGGATGCGCCCTTTTAGCGCCGAGCTGGAGCGGCTGGATACGATTCCCGGCATCGCCCTGCCCCTGGCGCAAGCGATCCTGGCGGAGATCGGCCCGGACATGGCCCAGTTCCCGAGTGCGACGCATCTGACGAGCTGGGCCGCCGTCTGCCCGGGCAACAACGAGAGCGCGGGCAAGCACAAGTCCGGCAAGACCCGCAAGGGCAACCGGTGGCTGAAGGCCGCGCTGGCAGAGGGCGCCTGGGCCGTCAGCCACACGCACGACTCGGCTCTGGCCGCGCTCTACCATCGCCTCGCGCGGCGCCGCGGCAAGAAGCGGGCCATCACGGCCGTCTCGCGGGCGATCCTCACGATCGCCTACCACCTGCTGCGCGACCAGACCGTCTATCGGGAACTCGGCTACAACTACCTGGACCGCCACACCGTCGAGCAGACCCAGCGCTACCTGGTCCGCCGCCTGCAGGCCCTGGGGCTCGCCGTCACCGTCGAGCCCCTCCCGCAGGCCGCCTGACCCCCTCCGAAAGGCATTTTCGGAGCAGGGGGTTGGGGGTGAGGACTCCGTTGGCCGGGCACGCCGAAC
>CAZZDO010000826.1:0-1535 GCA_964653205.1 uncultured Armatimonadia bacterium
CCGCAATGCCCATCCATGGGCTGCGGTCGGACAAGGAGAGCGCTCTCGGCGGCCCCGCGCTCTGGGCCAGTGGCCTTCGCGCCGGCGGGCACTTCCACGGGGACATCGGCGGCTTCCGTCTGCTCCAGCGCGCTCTCACCGCCAAGGAGGTCGCCGCACGGCATGACAAACAGGAGTTCCATCGCCATAGACCGGCGCCGGGCCGGTAGGTTCGTGCGAAGATGACGCGAGCGGAGAAGCGAGGCCAGCCGCTGGCGGCGGCGTCCGAACGCCAGACCATGCACACCCACAACAGCGGAACTGAGGCATTCCCGCCCAGTCGAGTTGAAGACGCTGGTCAGCAGGCATGCGCCGTGGGCGCAGCGCTGGCTCGCGATGGCCGCCAGGGCAGCTGACCTCCGCGAATACCGCAGCGGCTGCGTGTCGGTGACCGGAGACGGAGCACCAAACACTGGAGCGGAAACCATGACCCCCGGCTATGAACAGCCCGACGTTTCTGGTTCGATGACCGCGCGCGAACGCGTCCTGGCCGCCATCAACCACGAGCCCTGCGACCGGGTGGCCACGGACATCTGGTTGACCGCCGAGGTGCGCCAGGATCTGCTGCGGCGGTTCGACACCGAGGATTGGACCGTGGTGCTTGAAGCCCTCGGCATTGACGGGATGGCCGGGGTGGGCATGGCCTACACCGGCCCGGAACGCCGCACGGCCGACGGGGAGCCCTGCGGGCTGTGGGGCATACGCCCGGCCAGGGAGATCAGGCTGCCCACGGGCGGGGTCTACTATGAGGCTCAGGAGCCGCCGCTGAAGCATGTCACCGAGGTGGCGGAACTCGACGACCGCGACTGGGAGAACCCGTCGGACTACGACTTCGCCGGAGCGGCGGACGCGCTGCGAGAGCTTCACGACCGGCAGGTGACGGTGGCCGGGTACATGGCTCCCTTCGTGGACCTGTGGGACCTCTATGGCCTCGAGAGCGCCCTGCTGAACCTCGCCCTGCGACCAGAGCTTGTCGCGGCGACCATCGAGCGCACCATGGCCTACCGCCTCGAACAGCACCGGTTGCTCTTCGAGGCCTGCCGCGGGCTGATTGACGTGTGTCATGTGACCGATGATTTCGGTGGCCAGAACGGCCTGCTGATGGGTCGCGCGACGGTGAACCGGGTCTTCTTCCCGTGGTACCGCCAGGCCATTGGTCTGTGCCACCGCTACGGCATCAAGGTCATGCACCACGATGACGGGGGCATGGACAGCCTGATCCCGGACCTGATTGAGCTGGGAGTCGCGATCCTCAACCCGATCCAGTACAAGTGCTGGCAGTTGGACCTGACCACTCTCAAGCGCGAGTATGGCAAGGACTTGTGCTTCCACGGCTCGGTGGAGAACCAGGAGATCATCCCCTACGGGACGCCGGAGCAAGTGCGGGCGGAGGTACGCAAGAACATCGAGATCCTGGCCTCCGACCGCACGGGACTCATCCTGGCCCCCTGTCACAATATCCAGTCCGGGACGCCGGTGGAGAATGTCTTGGCCCT
>CAZZDO010000827.1:0-1524 GCA_964653205.1 uncultured Armatimonadia bacterium
GCGGCGCGCTGTGCTTCTTCTGGAACGTCGGCAAGCCGTTCGTCCACGACGGTCGCGCCTGCGTCTCACTGCACAAGGTCGGGCAGATGGGCCGGGGCTTCTTCCAGCAGTCCGAGGGTGTTCTGCTCGTCAGTGACAACCTCCTGACCGAGACTGACCCGGCGCAGATCCGCTGGGAGACGCTGCCGGATGGCGAGATCGGTCTGCGCACCCCCGCGGGCGGCGGCCTCGTCTCCGAGGAGCACAGCTACAGTGTCCTCAGCGACGGGACGATCTACTGCGTTTACCGGAGCATTGACGGCTACCCGGTGGAGGCGTACAGCCGGGATGGGGGCCACACGTGGACGCCGCCGCGCTACAAGTGCTTCGCCGACGGGCGCCGCATGAAGAACCCGCGGGCGGCGAACTTCACCTGGAAGTGCCGCAACGGCCGCTATCTCCACTGGTTCCACAACCATGGCGGACGCGTGATGCGCGAGGCGCCTCACAACGCGGACTGGGGCGCCTTTGACGATCGCAACCCGGTCTGGCTCAGCGCGGGCCTGGAGATCGACACCCCGGGGGGGCGCGAGATCGCCTGGTCAGAGCCGGAGATCATCCTCTACGACGACGACCCCTTCGTCCGCATCAGCTATCCCGACCTGGTTGAGGAAGACGGGCGCTACTACATCTCTGAGACGCAGAAGGACATGGCCCGCGTCCACGAGATCCCGGCGGCTCTGCTCGAGGCCATGTGGGCCACGCTCGCGGCGACGCTCGGGCAGACCCCGGCGGACCCGTGGGAGGGCCAGGACGAGAGTCTGCTGCTCGAACTGCCGGCGGCCGGTGAGGCGATGCCCGACAAAGCCGAACTGCCGCCCTTGCCCTGGTTCCGCGTGCGAGACAACCATGCCGCCGACTACCGGGGCCAGGACACCGGCGCCGGCCTGACGCTGGAGATCGCGCTCCAGTTGCCGGACCAGCAGCCCGGGCGCGTGCTGCTGGACAACCGGGACGCGGCGGGACGCGGCTTCGCGCTGTGGACGGCCGCCGACGGCGCGCTCGAGTTGTCCCTGAGCGACGGGCAGACCGAGAACCACTGGACCAGCGATCCGTTGCTCACCCCGGGCCAGCCGCATCATGTCGTGGTCAACATTGATGGCGGCCCCCGGGTCATCAGCACCATCATTGACGGGCGCTTCGGTGACGGCGGGGACGAGCGGCAGTTCGGCTGGGGCCGCTTCAGCCCGTATCTGCGCCACGTCAACGGGGCCGCGCAGCTACGGCTCGCCCCCTGTGTCACCGCGATGCGCTTGTACGGCCGTGTACTCCTGACCTGCGAGGCCATCCGCCTCTATCGCTCGCAGAGGCCGCGCTGAGCCCGAACGCCCTGAAGTGCGATGACAGAAGGAGAGATCATGTCCATCACGGTTCACGTCGCGGTCTTGCTGCTGGTGCTCCTCGTCCTGACCCTCTCCGCCTCCGCCTCACCCCTCGGTCGGGACGCCGACGGGCGGCCGCTGGTGCTACAGGACGGGCAACCCG
>CAZZDO010000828.1:0-1522 GCA_964653205.1 uncultured Armatimonadia bacterium
TGGTGCGGGTTCGGGGACGAACCTGCAGATGGTGCGGGTTCGGGGACGAACCCGCCTACGCGCTATGCGCAAGGATACCCGCAGGCGAGACGCTGTAACCTTAAGGCAAGTTCAAGGATGGTGGCGTCACTTGGCGGGCGGGGTGGCGTCGGTGGGAGGGTCGAGGCGTTGGCGGCGGGCGGCGGGCCAGATGATGGCGGTGGCGCGGCCGACGAGCTGGGACCGCTTGACCGGGCCGAAGTCGCGGCTGTCGTCGCTGAAATCGCGGTTGTCGCCCATGACCCAGACTTCGTCGTCGCCCAGCGTCCTCGTGATGGGGCGCTCGCGGATGTGCTGGCCGGTGGCGTACGACTCGACCAGGCGTCGGCGGCCGATCCAGACGCGGCCCGACCAGACGGTGAGGGTCTCGCCCGGCTCGCCAATGACGCGCTTGATGAGCAGCCCGCCGTCCTGCTTGTCGCGGAAGAGGGCGATTTCGCCGCGGCGCGGCATGCGGGTGCGGTAGGCGTCAATGCGGTTGGTGACGATGTCGCCGGGCAGCAGCGTCGGCGCCATGGATTTGGAGGGGATGTCCGCCAGGCGCAGCGAGCGGCTGACCCAGAGCGTCACGCCGAAGAGAACGAGCAGCGTGACGGCCGAGGTCCAGCCATAGGTGGCGGCGGATTTGCGTCTGAATTTGCGGGCCATGGGGCGTCTTTCCGGCGGGCAGGGTCAGTCGGCCGCTCGGGGCCGGAACGGCGGCATTTCCAGGATGAGTTCGACGGCTTGCAGCAGGCTGGCGCACTGGTGGTCGGGCGGGCGGGCGCAGGTGTCCAGGTGGCGCGTGACGCCCGCGGCGGTGCGCGTGTGCAGCAGGATCGTGCGGCAGCCGACCGCCTGCCCGGCCGCGATGTCGCCGCAACTGTCGCCGACGATCACCGAGCGCGACAAGTCCAGCCCGTACTTGAAGGCGAGCTTGCGGAGCATCCCCGGCAGGGGCTTGCGGCAGGCGCAGCCGGCCTGGCGGGTGTGCGGGCAGAAGGCGATCCCGTGGATCAGTCCGCCGTGGCGGCGCACCGTGGCGCGCAGGCGCAGGAGGATGTCCAGCAGCGCCCGGCGGGGCATGACGCCCTTCCCCACCCCGGCCTGGTTGGTGACGAGGTAGACCTCGCAGCCGGCGGCGCGCAGGCGGCGCAGGGCTTCCAGCGCGCCGGGATAGAACACAACCTCGGCCCACGACTTGACGTAGTCGTCGCGGTCTTCGTTGATGACTCCGTCGCGGTCGAGGAAGACGGCAGGGCGGTGGCGCATGATGGGCGGGTGCGGGTCAAGGGTGTCGCGGTCGGTGACCGCTCGTACAGGCGACAACTAGCCGATAGCCCGTGCACGTGCGCCTGTACGAGCGGTCACCGACCGCGACCATAGGGGCTATTCAGCGAGCTTCGCCAACTCCGCCTGGCTGAAGACCGGGCCGTCCTGGCAGACGAACTTGGGGCCGACGTTGCAGCGCCCGCACTTGCCGAAGCCGCACTTCATCTTGGCC
>CAZZDO010000829.1:0-1518 GCA_964653205.1 uncultured Armatimonadia bacterium
CTCGAACTGGCACACCAAGGGATCGGTCTGCCTCTACGCCGACGGGCATGTGAAGCTGAGGGCCCGCAACTGACCGGTAGCCAGGAGGCCATATGCGAAGCGGGACAGGCAGCCATGCCTGTCCCGCGTTGCCGTCTGCCGTTCGTCGTTCCCCCTCCCTGCAGGGAGGGGGTAGGGGGTGGGACGCCGTTCGGGTGTTGCCGGCGTCCCACCCCCGCTGCTTCGCAGCGACCCCTCCCTGTGCGCTCGCGTGCGAGCGCCGGGAGGGGTTGACGGCCTACAGCGGCAACCTTACTTCCGCCCCCTCCGCGTCCGCGCTGCGGTACATCGCCAGCGCGATCTCCAGGCTCCCCCGCGCCTTCTCCAAAGTCACCCACGGCGCGCCGCCCTCGTTGATGACCCGGACCATGTCCTCGATCATGTACTGATGCTCGGTGAAGGCGAAGTCCGCCGCGCCGCCGGCGGCCGTCTTGACCGCCGCATCGCCGACCTGCGTCATCGTCGCGTCGCCGGGCTGTTCGTCGCGGAACTGCCACGTGACGATCCGCTCGCCCTGCATGATCGCCGTGCCGTTCTCGCCGTTGATCTCAATGCGGATGTCCGTCCCCGGCCACAGCGCCGTGCTCGCCTCGACGATCCCCCGCGCCCCGCTCTGCCAGTTGATGAAGGCCTGCAGCGTGTCCTCCAGCGCCACGTCCGGGTGGGCGAGGTTGAACATCTTCGCGCTGACGCTGTCGGCCTCGCCCATGAGGTGATGCAGCAGGTCAATGTAGTGGAACGCGTGCTGGATGGTCACGCCCGCGCCCTGGTCGCGCTTGGAGCGCCAGTCGTCGGACAGGTAGTAGGCCGTGTCGCGGAACCACTTCATGTGCGCGCCGGCATAGTACAGCTTCCCGAAGCGCCCGGCCTGGATGGCCTCATACATCGCCTGGATGGGCTTGCGGAAGCGCACCTGCAGGGAGATGGCGACCTGGCGGCGATTGCGGTCGCGGGCCGCGATCATCGCGTCCACCTTCTCCAGCGTCATGTCCGGCGGCTTCTCGATCACGACATGCTTGCCGGCGTCCAGGGCGGGGATGGCGAACTGCGCGTGCATGGCATTGGGGGTCAGGACGTTGACCACCTCAATGCGCGGGTCGGCCAGCAGCGCCTCGAACGAGGCGGCGGCCTCGCAGCCGAAGTCAGCGCAGAACTTGTCGAGCCGCTCCTGCTGGGGGTCGGTGGCGGCAATGAGCTGCGCGCCATCGGCGGCCTCGATGGCCTTGCCATGAAAGGCCGAGATGAGGCCGCAGCCGACGAGGCCGAAGCCGAGGGGTTGGTTTGCCATGTGTGAAGCCTCCTCCGGAATGGGAGGGGAATATGCGCCGGGAGGGAGGGGAAGTCCTTCTCTCTTCGAGCGAGAGGTGAGGATGCTTACAAGCCACGGCAAGGGGAAGGTGCCCGTCAGGTCGTTCGACGGCTGTTGCGCCGCCGACCGTCCTGCGGACGGAATCGCGCAGACCGACGACGGGAAGACGC
>CAZZDO010000830.1:0-1511 GCA_964653205.1 uncultured Armatimonadia bacterium
TCGCCGGGCCCTCGCCGCCGGGCGCGGGCACCGGGTCTGCCTGCGGCATGAATAGGGAGTGTGCATCGTGACCGCGGAACGCTTGTTGGTCGGGGCCGCCCGGATGGACATCACGCCCAACTACGGCACGCAGATCTCTGGTGACATCGGGCGCTACCGCCCGGTCGAGCAGATTCGCGACCGGCTCTACGCCCGCATCTTTGTCTTCCGATCCGGCAAGACCACGGCCTGCCTGGTCGCCTGCGACATGGCCTGCATCAGCCAGAACCACTCCCGCACCCTCCGCGCCCGCATCGCCGAGGCCCTCGGCACGGCCCCCGAGGCGGTCGTCATCCACTGCGTCCAGTCCCATTCGGCCGCCCGCGTCGGCGGCATGTTCGACGACCCCGAGGGCCTCCTGACCCCGGACCTGTGGTGGGTGCGTGGGGAGACCCCCGCCTACAACGAGCTGTTCTTCGCGGCGGTCCTGGCCGGGGTGGAGCAGGCGCGGGACGCGCTGGTCCCGGCCACGATCCGCTACGCCCGCACGCTCGAGGGACGTTGCGCCTTCAACCGCCGGTTCATCATGCGCGACGGCACTGCGAAGACCCATCCGGGGTATTGCAACGAGGACGTGTTGCACGTCGAAGGCCCGGTAGACCCGGAGGCGTCCCTGACGCTCTTCGAGGACCATGGCGGCAAGCCCCTTGCGGGTCTGCTGCACTACACGTGCCACCCCACCCACGGCTACCCCCACCGGTACATCTCGGCCGATTGGCCCGGCCTGTGGAGCGAAGACGTGCGGCGGAAGCTGGGCGGGGACTGCGTCGTCGGTTGCCTCAATGGCGCCTGCGGGAACATCAGCCCCAACGACCACACGAGCCTCGACTATGACGGGCGCACGAACCTGCTGCTGATGCTGCGGCGGCTGGGGCAGACCGCCGACGTGCTGATCGGCAAGCTCCGCCCCGTGGCGGCCCTGCCGCTGCAGAGCGTCAGCCACGTCATGCCCGTGCCGTGGAACCAGCCGTCCCCCGAGGCTGCCGCGGCCGCGCGCCGCATGATCGCCGAGCACCCGCAACCGATCTGGCGCGACGACGCGAAGACCAGCATCGTCTGGGACTGGGTCTTCGCGCTGCGCGATCTGGACAAGCTCCACAAGCTGGCCGCCAACCCCAACTACGACTTCGAAATCCAGGTGCTGCGCCTGGGCGAACTGGTCGTGGTCGGTTGGCCCGGCGAGCCGTTCGTCGAGGCGCAGCTTGAGGTGAAGCTCAAGGCCCATCCCCGGCTGGTGATCGTCGCCCACGAGTGCAACGACGAGTGTGGGTACTTGCCGACGATGAGCGCGGCGCAGCGGGGCGGCTACGAGGCCTGGGGAAAGCTCCCGCCCGGCACGCTGGAGCGCGCCGCGGAGCAGACCGCGGAGATGATCGCTGAGTCGTAGTAGTCGCTGGCGCTTGGGAAGTCACGCCCTCGCGATGGCTACCGGGGCGCCGCCCCGCTCGCCCGAGGCGAGGATGGCGTCCAGC
>CAZZDO010000831.1:0-1510 GCA_964653205.1 uncultured Armatimonadia bacterium
GCGGCGCGGTTCAGGAGGAGATTGACCACTGCCTTGTCGCCCTTCTCGCGCACGATCCCTTCCCACGCGTAGTACAGCCCCTGCATGGCATTGCCGTTGCAGCAGTGCATGATCCACGGCCCGGGGACGCTCGTCGGCGCGCCGCACGAGAGGAAGAGCCCGCGGGTGCGCTCCCAGAAGTTGTCGAAGCAGTTCCCCCAGCCCTGGTTCTCCGGGAACGGCTGGTGCCACGACGGCACGAACCCGCCGTCCTTGAACTGCTCCGAGACGCGGCGCACGGCGTCCATATCGGTCAACTGCATCTCGGCGAGGTGATTGCGGACGCAGGCGTCCACGTCGTCCCAGTAGTCGCCGGCGCCGATGTCGGAGAGCTTGATCCCCAACCCGATGAAGTCGCCGAGGGCACAGGCCTCCATTAAGCTATCATTTGGCCTGACGCTGGTGTTGATCCAGCCCAGGCGCGGAATGCCGCGGGTCAGGGTGAACTCGTAGCTCCGGCGCACGAACTCGAGGACGCGCGCGTCCCCGGCCACGATGCCATACTCGAGCAGCCCTCTCAAGGGAATGGCACGGGCGTGCCAGTGGCTGAACCAGTGTCCCAGTTCGTGCCCGGCGGTATGGGGAGGATCGGAGCGACGCGGACTCGCCGTTCCGTGCGCATGCCCGTCCCAGACCGTTGCATCGGGCTCCGGCACGCCGCCCCAGAACTTGGGCTTCATCACGTAGCGGCTGAGCCGGGCGGCGAGGTCAAGGGCCACCGAGTCGCCGCTCTCGGCGTACCAGCGTGCCGCGCCGTAGATCTGATGCCCGTGGTAGGCGGTTACTCCACCTTCGCGTCCTTCGGTGTCGTCGCCGGCCTCGTCCGTGTTGAGCCAGCCCGAACGCGGATAGGTGCAGTCTTCGCCCCAGCCGCCGTTGACTGGGTAGTAGCCGTAATCGTCCTTGCACACCAGCACGCGCCGCATGCCGTGCACCAGCGCCCGCGCCAGCTCATCGCTTGCCTGGGGCCGGTCCTCGACCTGTCGCCACACAAGCAGGGCGCGAACCATGCGCCCCGCCGCGCCGACCACGCAGAAATCCTCGTCTCTGGCCAACTCGGGGTTGTTCCCGTAGGAACTGCGCCAGGGCCTAAGCGGCGTGTAGCGGTCCCAGTACAGACCGTCATCGACGCGGCTGCAGAGTTCCGTGCGGTAACGGGCTTCCAGTTCCAGATCCTGATCGCTGCCGCACATCGCGCGCAGCATGGCGAGCGACTCACCGAACTTGGTGTCGCAGGTGACATCCGCTGAGGCCCAATGGCGCATGAACGGCCGCGGCGCGCAGAATCCGATCAGCCCGTACATCGCAAGCATCTCGGGGTCGATGCTGCCAGTCAGGCCGTTCACGCCCAGTGCCGCGCGTTCGGCCAGGTCGAGGGTGTCGGGAACCGTGGCCTGGTGGCGTTCGCCGTCGATCGCCCCCCGGATCGCCTGCGCGTGGGCCTCGACCTCATCCCGGCTCGCCTCGCGCC
>CAZZDO010000832.1:0-1504 GCA_964653205.1 uncultured Armatimonadia bacterium
GTGGGGGCGCCGAGCCTGCGCCGGTGGCGCCACGGCGTCGGGGCCACCCCGCTGGCCCGCGCGGGCCGTTTGCCCCGTGAGGACGCGGGGGGGGGGCTTACGTGGCCCGCGCCAGCTTGAGCAGGTTGTGCGCCAGGCACACCAGTTGCCATTCGTCCGCGACCTGCGCCACGCCCCGTAACAGGAACTGGCGGAAGCCGCGTGCGCTCTTGATCTGGCCGAAAACCGGCTCCACCGTTTGCTTGCGCAGCCGGTACCGACTACGGTGACCGCCTTGTTTCAGTCGCCGCGACATCGCCTGTACAAGTTTGCCGCCACCCGGGGCGCGCGCCTGGGTCGCCGACGCCGTGCCATGCTTCTGGCGGCCGGTCGCGACATAGCCGCGGATGCCCCGCTCGTGCAAGTCGGCCAGATTGCTCTCCGAACAATACCCGCTGTCGGCCGACAACTCCCGCGGCGTGCGGCCCGTCTGGCGCTGCAGTTCGTCCAGCATCGGCACCGTCTGCTGCTTGTCATTGCCGGCGTTGGTCAGCCCGGCCGCGACGATCACTTGACTGTCCGCATCGACGATGGCCTGCGCGTTGTACGCTTGCTCGAACCCGTTCGGTGTCTTCATGATGCGGCTCTCGGGATCGGTGAAGTTGCGTTGGGCCTGGTCCGGCGGCGCCGGTGGCGGGGCGCTCTCCGGCGGTGGCGTGGGCGCGGCGGGCGGCGGCGCGTGGCCCGGAGCCTCGGGCGGCTCCGCCGCAGGCGCCGCGGCCGCGGCCTCCAAGGCCGCCATGGCCTCGCGCATCTTGGCCAGCCGCGCTTGCTTGTTGGTGACCCAGTCGGGCAACTCGTCGCCGCGGCGTTGCCGGCCGAGGGCCTCGTCCTCGGTGGCATCGGCGGCCTCGGCTTGCGCCAGCCACTTGGCCACCTCGGCCGCCAACTGCGCCTCGCGCTGCTTCATGCGCCCGTAGCTCATGGCCTTGTGCTTGGAGGCATTGGCTTTGATCTTCGTGCCGTCCAAGGCGACATGGCCCAGCTTGACCAGCCCGGCCTGCTCGCACAGGACCAACACCTGCGAGAACAGCGCCCCCAGCGCCGCCAGATGGCGCTGGCGGAAGTCGCTGATGGTGCGGAAGTCGGGCCGCTGCAGCGCGGTGACCGCCATGAAATCCACGCGCTGCTCGCAGGCCGCCGCGATGCGCCGCGACGAATAGACACCCTGGCAATAGCCGTACAACAGCAGGGCCGTCATCATCGCCGGGTGATAGGGCGGGTAGCCGCGCGCCTCGCGGTAGTCATCGAGGATCGCCGACAGGTCGAGGCTGTCGCGCACCAGCTCGCGCACGAAGTGCGCCAAGTGCCCCGCCGGCACCAACTCATGCACCGACGGCGGCAGCAACAGCGTCTGATCCACATCCCAGGGCCGATAGGTCTTGCTCATGGCCCCATTCAAGACCGAATCAGCCACCCTGTCAAGTTATCTGAGCCTGGAACCATTACTCGGACAGGCTCCTAG